>CAJTVM010000110.1 GCA_910579595.1 uncultured Oscillospiraceae bacterium | reverse complement strand
TATGCGCTAACCCGGCAGGCATCTATTTCTGGACCGGTTTTGAACGGCTGGTGGCAGCAGGGCTGCACATTGCCTTGTCGGTACTGGTATATGTCTCCGTCAAACGGAGGGGGAGTTGGTTCTGGTTCCCCGCCGCTATCCTGCTCCACACTCTGGTGGATATGGTAACGGTTCTTACCGCCGCCCGGCTTCCTATCGCAGCTACTGAGGTAATCGCAGCTCTGCTGACTCTGGGCATCATCGCACTAGCCCGCAAAGTTTATATCGAAGAAAAAGAGGACAGTCTATCACCATTCTCTAACCTTTATTCCTGAAGTCCTTGCCGGGACTCCTTCCCCACGCAATAAAAGGGCACCGTGTGAGAAGCGGACCAGAATAGCACATGCTATGATAGTGCCATCAAACACAGGAGGTGCCATATGCACGCATGGGAAACAATCGAACGCTCTTTAGACTTTATTGAGGAGCATCTGGAGGAAGAGATCAAGATAGAGGCGCTGGCCGATACAGCCGCCCTATCGCCGTTCTACTTTCAGCGTCTGTTCAAACGCCTGGTACACAAGCCGGTTCAGGAGTATGTCAAACTCCGTCGGCTGGCCAAAGCGGTAGAAGCCTTGCGTGATCCGAGCCGGAGGATACTCGATGTGGCCCTGGACTACGGCTTTTCCAGCCACGCCAATTTTACACGGGCCTTCAAAGACGCCTACGCAATTACCCCGGAAGAGTATCGCAGGACGCTCCCTATGCTCAACACTTTTGACCGCCCGGAGGTCGCTGCCAACTATGTGCTGATTAGCGAGGGTGTTCCGCTGGTGGTGGGAGATATCGTCCTGGAGCTCGAACGGAAGAGTCTAACCGCACCGGAATCCTATATCGGGTTTGAAACCGCTGTCAGCATCGCCGCGCAGACGCCGGTCGGTGAGAGTACCGGCGTGGATGTTCCCGGCCAGCTCTGGCGCCAGTATCACACCGAGCGGAACGCCACTTCCCCAGGGATCCATACCGGGGTGGAACTGGGGATGTCGCACTCGGCGGATCCTAAGCTGGGTACTTTCCGGTATTTTGCTGGCGGATTGGCGAAAAGTGGTCCCGGCCCGCTTCCGGACGGCATGGTTCTGCGGGAGCTGCCCGCTGGCGAGTATGCCGTCTGTAAAGTGGAAGCAGAAGATTTCGCGACGCTGGTGACCGTTGCCCTGAACCAGGCCAGCCGGTACCTCTTTGGAACATGGCTGCCCCAGCACAATCTCATAACGGCGCCGTTCTCGGCTGAAAAGTATTATCGGGATGCAGAAGGCGCAGCTTATATGGAATTGTGGGTCATGCCTATACCCATGTCTGCTACAGACAATGCTGCACCTGTGTAACCAATTGTCCAAGGGAAAAACAACCGTGCCTATACGCTCCACTTATTACGAGTGTACAGGCACGGTTGTATAATTTTAGCGTACCCGCGTCGTGCCCCGGAGCAGCAGCCGCGGCAGCGCGGTATAGGTCTGTACCAGCATAGCCGGGTCCCGGATCTTCTTCAGCAGCAGGTTCCCGGCGTGGACCCCCAGACTGAACAGGTCGATGTCTATGATCGTGGGCTGGGGAGACACCATAAGCGAGTATGGATGATCGTCAAAGGCGATCATCGACACCTGCCCTGGGATGTCCAGGCCCCTGGACTGTATGGCCCGCATGGTGCCCACCGCCATCAGGCTGTTGGTGCAGATGATACCGTCCGGCGGGACCGGCAGTTCCAGAAGGGCCGCCGCTGACTGGAATATCGCCTCCACGTCAGGCGGATTGTAGGTGACATACTCTTCCTTTGCCTCCAGACCCCGCCGCTCCATGGCTGTTCGGAACCCCCGCAGCCGGTCCATGAAGATGCGGTCCTCCTCCCTGCCGCCCATAAATGCCAGGGTACGGCAGCCGGTGGATACCAGATGCTCCACAGCGAGGTTGGAGGAGAGGGTGTTGTTGGCGTCGATCCAGGACAGGATGGTATCAAATTGAGGTTCCCCAATACAGATCTGCGGAAAGTCATGCTTCAGCAGCAGCCGTTCCATCCGGGCCGTGACAAAGGCGCTGCTGACAATGATCCCGTCCGCCACCCGGCTGAGGATGGCTTCTTCCAGAGCGGCCTCCGGCTTTTTCCCGCACGAGTCCAGGTTCAGCAGGGACAGCCGGTAACCCTTCCGGCTCAGTTCGTGGCTGACACCGCAGATGATATCAAACATATGCGGGTTTTCATAGGGCAGGCCCTTGTAAAACCGGTCTGCGTACAACACATTCTTACTGGTGCGTCGGGCCAGGTTGGCCGCCGAGGCGTTAGGGGTATAATGGAGCTGCTCCATCACCTGCAGCACTTTCTTCCGGGTTTCGGGGGACACATGGGCCTTGTTGTTGATCACCTTGCTGACCGTGGCGATGGACACGCCCGCTTCCCGGGCGATATCATGGATGGTAGCTGCCATAGCACGCCTCCGTTCTTAGTAAAACGCTTTCGGCATTTGTTGAGATAGACGAAGGGTATTCCATTGACACTTTGATTTATATAATGCTATACTCACCTTAGATTTTACAAGAACTTGCCGAAAATTGCAAGTATATTGTTTGATCTGTGAAAACTGCCTTCTCCCTATGGGCAGGAGGAAATGAGAAAGCGTTTTATTAGAAAGGAGATCTGCAATGAAAAAGGTTACTGCTCTCTTGCTTGCCTTGGCACTGTGCTTTGCTGTGCTAGCCGGGTGCTCCCAGTCCGATCCCCAGGATTCCGGCGCCCCCTCCTCCAATCCCTCGCAAAGCAACAATCCTCCGACCGCGCCTGTCACAATCACCATCTGGCATGACGGGGACGAGGGGATCATGCAGACCATCGCCGACCAGGTCAACGCCCAGCTGGCGGCCGACCAGATTACGGTGGTCTTCGAGAAAAAGACCGATATGCCCAACCAGCTCAAGCTGTACGGCAGCGATGCTGTCAACGCCCCGGATATGTACTTCTACGCCCACGATGTGCTTGGCAGCTTCGTGGCCATGGACATTCTGGCACCCCTGTCCGATGTGGTGGATACCGGCATCCTTGCCGATCACCTGTCCATGACGGTGGAGGCCGGGCAAATTGGCGGCACGCAGTATCTCCTCCCGGTGTACTTTGAGACGCTGGTATTCCTTTATAACAAGGCCCTGTGGGAGGGGGATATCCCCGACACCACCGAGGCGCTGTACGACTACATGGTGGCCCATACCGACACCGCTGCCGGGACCTATGCCGTGGTCAACCAGCACACCAACGCCTACAACGTGTCCCCCTTCATCAACGGCTTTGGCGGGTATATCATTGACGAGACCGCCAAGCCCGGCCTGAACGATCCGAAGACCATTGAGGCGGCTACCTATAACCAGAAGTTCGGTGCGCTCCAGGCGGACGGCGATTATAATACCGTCACCACCCTGTTCAATGAGGGCAAGGCTGCGGCCATTATCGGCGGGCCCTGGCTGGTGTCCGGCATTGAGGCTGCAGGCATCGACTATGGCATCGCCTCCCTGTCCGACATCAAGCTGCCTAACGGCAACGGCCTGGCGCCCTTCTCCGGCATCCAGGGTGCTGGCGTGCTGAAGGTGGCGCTGGCGGAAAAGAAGGACGCCCTGGCCAAGGTGCTCACCGCCATGGCCTCCCCGGAGGTGGGGGTGGATCTGGCCAACAAGTCCGGCTGCGCCCCTGCCAACAACAAGTCCTATGACGACCCGCAGGTGGCCGCCAAGGAGATGATCACCATCATTCAGAAGACCGCATCCACTGCCCAACCCATGCCCAACATTCCCGAGATGGGGTCTATGTGGGGCCCGGTGGAGACTATGCTCACCGCGATCAACAAGAACGGCGCCGACCCGGCTCAGGCGGCTGTGGATGCCCAAGCAGCTGCGGAGCAGGCTATCGCGGATATGCAGTAAATTCCTTTCCCGGCGCACCACCGCGCTGGGATCACAACCGGGGGGCGGCGGTTTCCGCCGCCCCTGCCCATTTATCATAGGTGGTGCTTATGAGACAGAAACTGAGATGGAAACCCTGGTTCTACTGTGTCCCTGCTCTGCTGCTGATCTTCATCGTCATCGTCTTCCCCATCGCCTATACCGGCTACATCTCCCTGACCAATATGAACCTGTACCACTGGACGGACTATGGGTTCATCGGATTTGACAACTATGCCCGGGCACTGTTCAAGTTCGATTCCGGGTTCCTGGCCGCTCTGGGCACCACCCTGGTCTGGACCGTGCTGAATATGGCCATCCAGATCGGGCTGGGGTTCTTCATCGTCCTGGGGCTGAACGCGCCCGGGCTGCGGCTGAAGCGGGTCTATAAGACCCTGCTCATGGTACCCTGGGCGGTGCCCGCCTATATCTCCATCCTGCTGTGGCGGGTGGGGATGTTCAATACCGAGTTCGGCATCCTCAATAAGTTCCTTGCCATGCTGGGCCTGGGCAAGGTGGACTTCCTGGCCAGCAACGGGATCGCCTTCCTGTCGTGTATGGCGCTGAACCTGTGGATGGCCCTGCCGTTTATGATCTCCACCATCGACGGGGCGCTCCAGAGCGTGGATGGCAGCCTCTATGAGAGCGCCACCCTGGACGGCGCGGGGTTCTGGGTGCGGACGTGGTCCATCACCGTCCCCGCTATCCGCCCCATCATCGCTCCGGCGGCGGTGATGACCACCTTCATCACCTTCAAACAGTTTGACATCATCTACCTGCTCACCCAGCAGCGTGGCTACATGACCGGCGCCACGCTGAATACGGTCATCACCTACGCACACCAAAACGCCTTCGCATCCAACAACTACGGGCTGTCCAGCGCAGTGAGTATGCTGCTGTTTGTGGTCATCATCCTGTTCTCCATCCTGACCAACCGCAGCCTTCGGGAGGATTGAGCCATGACGAGAAAAGGAAAGAATACCGCCAGACTGGCACTCTTGAACGCGGCCTTTATCCTGCTGTGCCTGGTGACCCTGGTGCCGGTACTGTACGCCCTGTCCATCTCCTTCAGCGGCCAGGGTGCGGCGCTGTCCGGAGACCTCTCCTTCCTGCCGAAAGACCCCACCCTGGAAAACTACCGGGCCATCCTGTTTGACAAGCCGTTCCTGCTGTGGCTGAAGAACTCCCTGTTCCTCAGCATCGGGACCATCGCGCTGTCCATGCTGTGTGCGGTGCCTGCCGCCTACGCCGCCTCCCGCTGGCGGTTTGCCGGCCGGCGCGGGATGCTGCGGGTGCTGCTGGTCCTCAACGCCTTCCCCCAGGTGCTGTCCATGTTCGCCCTGTTCCGGGTGCTGCGGCTGACCAATACCCTCAACACCCACAGCGGGCTGGTGATCATCTACGCCGGGTCCATGTGCGTGTTCGCCATCTGGAACATGAAGGGCTACTTTGACACCATACCCAGGGAAATCGAGGAGGCGTCCAGGATCGACGGCGCCAGCGATCTGCAGATGATCGTCCGCATCGTCCTGCCCCTGGCCCGGCCCGCCATCATCGTCACCTGCGTCATGGTGCTGATTACCGTGTGGAACGAGTATCTGTTCGCCACCACCTTCCTGCTGGATAGCCAGTCCTACTCCCTGGCGGGCGGGTTATACCAACTCCAGTCTAATGACTACAGCCGGAACTGGTCGGTGTTTACCGCTGCGTCCATGCTAGCCTCCCTGCCCCTGCTGCTAATTTTCTTCAAGATCCAAAAATACATGGTATCCGGCCTCACCGCCGGCGGTGTGAAGGAATGACCGCTTTATTATGGAAAGGAAATGCTTATGATCACACATCAGGCGGTGACCCATATCCCGCTGTCCCAGTACGCCTTCGCAAACAGCGAGCGGTCCCTCACCATCCGCCTGCGCTGCGCCGCAGGGGAACTGGAGCACTGCATCCTCTGGTATGGCGACCGGGTCCAGCCGGGCGATCCCATCCGTTTTACTCCTCTGGCGATGGAACGTACCGCCCACGAGCTGGATTTTGACTACTATGAGGCCACCTTCGACAGTCCCTACACCCGGGTGTGCTATTACTTCGAGCTTGCCGGCGGGAGCGACCTTCTGTATCTGTACGCAGACATTTTCTCTACTCAAATCCCATCAGAGCGCAGCGAGTTTTACCAATACCCGTTTATCCGCCGGGAGGAGATCGCCACGGTGCCCGCCTGGCTGAAGCACGCGGTTGTTTATAATATCTTCCCGGACAGCTTCGCCGCCGGGCGGCGGAGTATCCAGGGCGCCGCCGCCGAGACAGTGTGGGAGAACGGGCTTACCTTAAAATCCCGGCTGGGCGGCACCATCCGCGGGATTACGGAGAACTTGGACTACATAGCAGAGCTTGGCTTCAACTGCATTTATCTCAACCCTATCTTTACTGCCGGGGAATATCACCACTATGACACGCTGGACTACCTCCACATCTCCCCCAGTCTGGGCTCTGACGATGACTTCAGAGCGCTGGTGGGGCAGGCCCACAGCCTGGGGCTGCGGGTGGTGATTGACGGGGTATTTAACCATTGCAGCTGGTATTTCTTTGCTTTCGACAACGTGGTGCGCAACGGGGAGTCATCCCGCTATAAGGACTGGTTCTACGACCTGACCTTCCCGGTGGTCCGTCCACCCGAGGGGACCGCACCCGGCTACGCCAGCTTCGCCTACGAGCCCAAGATGCCCAAGCTCAACACCTCCAATCCGGAGGTGCGGAACTACTTCATGGAGGTCTGTGCCCACTGGATCCGGGAATACCATGTGGATGGCTGGCGGCTGGATGTGGCCAACGAGGTGGACCGGGAGTTCTGGCGCACGTTCAAGCACACAGCCCGGGCCATCGACCCAAACATCGTGATGATCGGCGAGATCTGGGAGAATGCCGAGAGCTGGCTGCGGGGCGATATGTTCGACTCCGCTATGAACTACGACTTCCGGAAACACTGCCGGGATTTCTTTGCCCTGGGAACGATTGACGCCGCCCAGTTCAGCGCCCGGGTTGCCCAGATGCTTCACCGCTACCCCGCCGGAATCGTACAGGGCCAGCTCAATCTGCTGGACAGCCATGATGTCAGCCGGTTTTTGTCCCTGTGCGGCGGGGACGTCCGTCGGCTACGGCTGGCGGAGGTGTTCCTGTTCACCTCACCTGGCGCCCCCTGCGTGTTCTATGGGGATGAATTAGGGCTAGCCGGTATCACGGAAACAGATTACCGCAGCGCAATGCCTTGGGGCGATCCGCCTTGCGCCCAGCAGGAGTTTTTCCGCAGCCTCACCTCTCTGCGGCAGGAGAATGAAGCGCTGGTTTCGGGTGCGTTCCGTTCCCTTTGGATGGAGGGCAGTTTCTATATCTACTGCCGTAAATTTGGAGATATTGCGGTAATTGTGGCGCTGAATGCAGGCCCCGCCCCTGTCCAACTGCCGCCATCCATCGCACCGAGTCATTCCCCCATTCTCTGCCACGCATATGAACGCGGCAGAGTTGGGCCGTTTGGATATGTGGTCTGGAAATAAATAATCGCTTTTCCCAGCATCACATTACAGTAATGGCCCTGCGTTTTTAATAATTGGGGTATATTCTACAAGGGTAAATTTGAGACGGCACATCTGCTGGATCCAAGCCTTGGAGGGGGGCTGCTCAAAAGGAGAAATGCCATGGACACGACGATGACAGTTAATGGTGTGGAATATACCGTACATAAACTGCTTGGCAAAGGAAAGGGCGGCTACTCCTATCTGGTGACCAATGGGGAGCGTCAGTATGTATTGAAGCAGATTCACCATGAACCCTGCGATTACTACCAGTTTGGAGACAAATTGGACTCAGAAATACGGGACTATGCCCGATTGCAGGCAATCGGCATTCCTCTGCCGGAGCTGATTGCCTGCGATAGAGCGCAGGAGCGCATTTTGAAGGAATTCATTGACGGTGAGACGGTCTATTCTCTGCTTCTGCAGGATGCCTTACCAGAAACCTGTCTGGATCAAGTACGGGCCATGTGTGCCATTCTTTACCCAGCCAATACAAACATAGATTACTTTCCAACCAACTTTGTGCTTCAGGATGGCCGGTTGTACTACATTGATTATGAGTGCAACGATTACATGGAGCAATGGGATTTTGAACACTGGGGCATAAAATACTGGTCCAGGACACCTGAGTTTTTGCAGTATGCAAAGGAAACATCAACCTGAATGCCCTATAACCTCAACCTTGGTCACTGAATTGAGGGCAGTTTATATGTCTACCGCCATGAATTGGATATGTAGTGTGGACATAAAACCGTTTCCTGCAGTATGGGGGTACCGATTGATGCTTGAAAGCACGTTTACCGGACATACCCTCTGGCCGCTGATTGTTATCTTCCTTGCAGCAGTTGTAT
>CAJTVM010000109.1:6721-8525 GCA_910579595.1 uncultured Oscillospiraceae bacterium | reverse complement strand
ACTGCACCGCGCCGTCACTCATCGGTCTGACCAGTGGAATGGAAACTGTGGACCTGCTGGCCCGCAGACTGGCAGGGCTGGAGCCGAAGGCCCTGACCGCTTACAAGGCCCTGCTGGAAGCCACAGATTGCAAGGACATCCTGAGCGCCGGGGCGCTCATGGACTCGCTGGACAACTATGTCTTCTCCCCCCAGTACAGCTCCCCCATCGAAGTGGCGAAGGGGGAGCTTTCTCTTATCCTCTGTGAGCCGGACGCGGCGACACTCGCCCCACACCTGAATCTATACCAGTACGGACAGGCGCTGATCGAAAAGTGCGGCGGCGTTCTGACTCCCTATGGCCTGATTGAGCCACGGGGTCCCCACATGAGCCCAGCGGAGCGGGTCATGTGGGGAGCGGAAGAGCAAGGGAGTGAACGGAGTTTTCGCCTTCAGGCGGAAACGGAGGTGAACGGACTTTGCGATGACGCTGGACAGCCTGTCCAGGGTATGGAAGAAAGCCCTCAGCAGGGCGGAATGGAGATGATGTGATGATGGATGATTTCAAAGAATTCCTGGAACTGCCCGGTACGCCCCAGGAACAGGAGTGGTTGAAGGAGCGGCTGGAGACGTTGAGCGTCCGGGAGAGTTATGCCCTCGCCGCCGTCTCAATGGGGTATCCGCCCGAAAAGGCGGCTGACGCCATCAACAGTATTTTGCACCTGCCCGACTGCACGCTCCATCCGGCTGGGAGCTATGAGGATTTGGGCAAGTACAGCCAGAAAGGAGCGGCCAGCCTGCCGGAGGACGTCCTGCCCTATGTGGATTTTGATCACATCGGGCAGGAGTTTGAGGATGAGCACCCCGGACTGTTCATCGGAGGCTATTATGTGGAATATCCGAAAAAGGCAGCAGAACCAGCTTACTCCGGAAAGAACGCGTTTTTGCCGGAGGACAGCGATTGGAGCGTCAAGCTGAAGCTGGCCTCCCCTGCGGTCCCCGAGGGCGTGTGGCTCCGTCTGCCGGGATATGACGGCAAAATGGCGGAGGACGCGGACGAGGTCGTGCTGGCACTGGACGAGCTGCGGGTCAAGTCTCTGGAGGACTGCACTCTGCTGGAAGCCCGGTGCATTCTCCCCGAGGCCGGAGACCTTACGAAGCAGTATTCCAGCATTACCGATCTGGTTCGGGATGGGGATAATCTCGGCTATGTTCTGGCTGAGCAGGGTCAGGGCAAAGCGCACTGGCTGGACAAGTTTGCCGCCGCTTTGGAGTATGAAGACTGCCGTACCCTGAAATTTGCCCTGGACATCGCGCAGAACCTCCACTGCTACGAGTGGGTACCCCGTGACGGTGTAAAGGAATTTGCCGCAAACAACTTGCGCACCTATCATGTACCGGAGGAGCTGATCCAGTCCGGTAATATTGATCTGGACGCCTATGCGGAAGATCTGCTGGAGAGTTCCGGATACATGGAGGCCGGCAGTGAAACCGGCTATCTGACGCGCAACGGCAAGGAATTTGTCCGTGATTTTACTGCCCCGGCCCAGCAGGATGTGCTGAAAGCCGTCCCCATGCTGGAGAAGATGTCCAGCCAGGCCGCCCCGGAGGATGCTGCCGCAGCCAGAGCCGCCATTGCGGAGGCTCTGGCCGGGCGCGGCGAATGCGGCCTCCGGCAGCTCCAGGCGGCGATGGAATCGGAGGACTGTGCCAGTCTGGAGGAGGCGGTGGAGATCGCCGGCCGCCTGGACAGCTATGAGTTCGTAGAGATCGGCAGCTTCCGGGAGAAGGCAGAGAAAGAACTGCTGGAGAAGGGCCTGGACAAA
>CAJTVM010000109.1:0-6621 GCA_910579595.1 uncultured Oscillospiraceae bacterium | reverse complement strand
TGCGTCGACTTCACCGCCTACGCCGCCCTGACCCACGAGTTCGAGAGCATCTACACATCCGGCAGCACCGGACTGTACGTCCACAGGAATGAGGCCATGTCCCCGCCTGAGCAGGGCATGACCATGCAGTGAAAGGAAGAGGTAAATTGTTACTGATCGAGCCTGGAAAGCCCCGTGTGCGGCATTTTATCATGGGGCACATGCGAAACCCCGGATCGCCGCTCTCAAGAAAACTCCAGTCCTGTCCCGCGCTGGCCTGTATTGCCGGAAATATCCCTCCGAAAAAACTCAAGGGCTGGAACTTTTCAGATGAGTTCTATCACGCGCGGTTCAAGGAGATACGGCTTTGTCTGCACGGACTCATCGGACATGGGGCCTGTCTCGCCGCTCATGGCAGCGGTGAACAACTCCCTGCCCTGCGGGATTTTATCTGCGGTCTTGCGGCGTTTTGGCCTGACCCCTTCGAAGAGGACGATGATCCAGTGGTGCGGGAAGAACACTATGGCGCCCTCTTTGATGATGCGGTGTCCGCCGCCCAAAACGGAGTCGATGTGCCGGAACTGAGTGAGGGCAGGAAAGAAAATATTATTATCGGGCTGGAGAACTATATCATTGACTTGGCAGGCCAGTTCTCCGAAATCAATCAGGAGGCGTTGGACAGTGGGCTTGGAGCCTGTGAGTCCATCGCGGCGGGTTTCCAGGAGATGTGGACCGATCCTGTCCACACCCGGAGAGTGGAAACCATACAAACGCCCAGCCAGGTACTCACCTGAGCAGGGCATGACCATGCAGTGACTGGACCGCCAGCGGAAAGGAGTGGTGTTCCATGGGCACAGCCCATGCCAGACAATCAAGTCAATAACAATATCAGCATCAAGGGGCCGTTTTACCGAAAGGGACAAGCGGCTCCTTCGTCGTCGCAAGCTCCATATCCCTCGCTTCCGGGCGAGGCCCGAAAGCTCGCTCATTCCGCTGCTTCTCCTCTCCCCACGGGACCCGCTTCGCTGGGCTCCCGTGGGGTTCCCGCTTGTGCTCTTTTTCGGAAAAACGGCCCCGGAAAGGAGGAATCATGGAGGATAAACAGCTGGCCGAATATCTGCGGCAGTACCATCTGGGCGAGGGCGGCGCCGCTACCAGCCGGGAACTGGAGCGGACCTTCTCCGTCCGTGGCAAGGAACTGCGGGACGCGGTCAACCGGCTCCGGCGCAGGGGCATCCCCATCGCCAGCAGCTCCAGCGGCTACTTTTACGCCGCCGCGGAGCAGGAGGTGCGCGCCACCATTGCCCACATGACCCACCGGATCAGCGGCATCGCCGCCGCCATCCGGGGCCTGAACCAGTCGTTGGAGAAGTTCGACACCGCCCAGCTCCGCATCCCGGGAGGTGACAGCCCTTGAACAGCTTCATGAGCTGGGTCGGCGGCAAAAAGGCGCTGCGGGAGGAGGTGGTGCAGAGGTTCCCTCTGTACTATGAACGTTACATTGAGGTCTTCGGGGGCGGCGGCTGGGTGTTGTTCCACAAGCCCCCCGGCAGGGATTTTGAGGTCTACAACGACTTCAACAGCCTCCTCGCCAACCTGTACCGCTGCGTCCGGGACAGGCATGAGGAGCTGATCGACTCCCTGCGGTATGTCCTCAATTCCCGTGAGGACTTCGAACTGATCAAACAGGCACTGGCGAGGGATAATGTGAATTTGCCCGAAGGGCAAAGAGAGGACGCTCTGGGGCGCAGCCCCGCCAGCGATGTACAAAGAGCGTCCTGGTTCTATCAGATCATCCGCTACAGCTACGCCTCGGCCCTCACCAGCTACGGCAGCCAGCCCCACGATATGAGGGCTAACTTCCCGCTCATCGAGCAGGCCCACCGGCGTCTGAAGGATGTGGTGGTGGAGAACAAGGACTTTGAGAAGCTCATCCGGCAGTATGACCGCCCGGTGAGCCTCTTTTACTGCGATCCCCCCTACCACGCCACCGAGGGGTACTACCAGAACATCGGGGAGGACGGATTTACAGAAAAAGACCACATCCGCCTGCGGGACGCCCTTCTGTCCATTGAGGGGAAGTTCCTGCTCTCCTACAACGACGACGCCTTTGTCCGGGAGCTGTACGATGCCCCCGGCATCCAGATCGAGGCGGTCACCCGGCTGAACAACATCAAGCAGCGGTACGACCCCAACTGCCAGTTTGCCGAGGTGTTCATCGCCAACTACGACATGACCGAGCGGCAGCGTGCCGCCACACAGCTGAACCTGTTTGATTTCGGGCAGGAAATTTAATCAGAAAACGGAGGAATATCACATGAAATTCATCAAAGAGATCACACCCAAGGGTCTCCTGCTTCCAGTGACCGCCGCACGGCTGGCCGGGTTCAACGCCGGCGACAAGGTGGAGTACCACACCCTGGATGGGGCCATGCTGGTGCTGAAAGGGCGGATGAGCGCGCCGGAGCTGCTGGCCGTTGTCCAACAGCTCACGAGCACGTCGGCCCAGCTGCTCCACTACCTGTCGGAGGTCTGCGGCCCCTGTGAGGACTGTGATAAGGACAGCTGCCCCTACAACGACTTCGAGGAGGAAGCCGTTCAGGTGAACGAGTATCTGCGGGAGGCCGCCGGCATCCCCGATGGGGCCAAGCTGTGCGCCGAGGTGGACGAGGAGGCCCACACCATCACGGTTCTGGCGGCGGAACACCGCTATGACCTGCGGGACCTTCCGGCGGATCTGCTGGAGACCTTCATGGTGGTGGGCGCCTGCCTGGGCAGGCTGGAGGAGCATCTGATCGCGGAGGATACCGTCTATGGCGGCTGATTTTCCCTATCTGTACCCCTACTCCCGCGCCGACGCCCGCCGTCTGAGGCAGACGCAGATGCACGAGGACAGCTTTCGGGTGAATGTGGACTGCGCCAGAGCCATCGAGCAGGCTGTCCGGGATCATTTCAACGCGGCGGACGAGTCGCTGGCCGAGGGCTGCGCCCAGTCTGTGCTGGAACAGTTCGGCTTTAAGCGTGTAAACTTCGTTCTCGCCAACTCCCTGCAGGAGTTCCGCGAGTCGGCCTGCAAGTATCTGGTCAGCGATGAGACCTATCGGTGGGGCAGGAAAACCTTTGTTCCCCAGGACAGCAAATATAACCGCTGCTACGCGGTGGATACCGCCGCGGGACTGCTGGAGTCGTTCATCGGACAGGCCAGGGACGCATACCAGGCGCTGGGGCTGTTCGGCCTGGAACACTGTGCCGGTAACCCGCTGGAGCAGGACTACAAGGGCAAAGTGCTGGTGATGCGTCCCGACACGCTCCGGGAGAGCTGCTGGGACCCCCGCAATATGCTCTGGCTGGCGGAAGGCGGCTTTGGCTGTTCTCCCCACGCCAGAGGTCAGGCGGTCTACGCCACCTGCCTGGGCGACGGCGAAAAGACCCGCTGGAACCGCTCCGACTTCGCTGGCGTTCTGGATGAGCAGTATCTGCCGGACTGGGCGCGGGAGAAGCTGGAGGAGCTTCGCACTCCCCAGCAGGAACAGGACACTGGGCCCGCCATGGGCGGCATGACCATGGAGTAATTCCATTTTACCAAAAATTTTTTAGGAGGAACCGACAATGAAACAGGCCCCTGACCCGACCCTCACATCTCAGCGGGAGACCCTCCCCATGCAGGTGGATGTGAAAATCCACTCCCTCCACGCCAGCGGTCCCGTCCTGGCGGACGCCTCCGTCAACCTGAACGGGTGCTTCGCTATCCGGGGCGTCAAGGTGGTGGAGGGCAGCAACGGCCCCTTCGTCTCCATGCCCAGCTACAAGGGCAGGGACGGCTATAAGGACATCTGCTTTCCCTGTACGAAGGAGTTCCACCAGCAGTTCCATCAGGCAGTGCTGGACGCCTATCAGCAGACTCTGGCTCAGATCCCCCAGCGCCAGCAGGAGGGCCAGAGCCAGGATGCTCCGCCCGACCCGGAAATGAAAATGTAGAGGAGGAAACGACGATGAAGAAACTGACCGCAGTCTGCGCTCTGGCATTGGCGCTGACTATGGCCCTTGCTCCCGCCGCTTACGCGGCGGAGTGGGCCGACCCCGCCCAGGTCTGCTACCCCAGCTCCGTCACCCAGAGTGAGGACGGAACTGAGATCCGCAAGTTCTACGATCTGTCCCCGGAGGACGATCCCACCGGCATCCCCCGCTCGGACTTCGAGCAGGACGGATACCACTACACCCTGGTGGATCTGCTCAAGCAGGAACTTCCGGAGCATGAGAGCCGCCAGCACACCGAGACGGTGACGCTGGACAGTAAAAACAAGGATATGGCCTCTGTGCTGGCTCTGCTGCCCCAGGAGAAGGCGTTCATCACCGACGACGGCCTTGCCGGGACGCTGACCCTGCGGCTGGATACGGTGCAGGTGGAGGTGGCCGGCTACGGCAGCTCCACCAAGCAGGTCTCCGCCACCCGGACCTATCCCAATCTGGCGGGACAGGACACCCAGTACATCCCCAAGACCATCCAGGACGGAGGGCGCACTCTGACCCTCCAGGACGTCAGCTGGCAGACGGACAACACGGGAAATCTGGACGGCTACGCCCTGGGCGACCGCTACACCGCCGTGGCCACCTACACCGGCAGCGCCACCAGCAGCTATGTCAAAGGCTATACCGTCACCGCCGACTACACTGGGACAGTCAGCAGAATCGCCCTGAACAAGACCCGGTATGTGGCAATTTTCGAGGGGACGCCCCTCCAGCCTGTGGAGCCTGTGGACGACGGTCTGGAGGCAACCGATCCGGCCCCCGCCGCCAGCTTCAACTGGCCGCTCCTGCTGGCGCCTCTGGGCCTCATCGCCGCGGCTGGCGGCGGCATCGGGATCGCCCTGTTCCTCAAACGGCGCAGTGAGCTGGCCGAGGGCGGCGATGAGGATGCATAATTCCAAACCCGTAATCAGAAAGGACTGGTGAATGTGATGAAGAAGAAACTGACCATGCTCCTCCTGGCTCTGTGCATGACGGCCTCCATGATGGCGACCGCCTATGCCGCGGAACCTCTGGAGTACACGATTGACGGCACTGGCGACCCGGAGTACGGCAAGGCCACGTCCATCGAGGTGGTGCATACCCCTGGCGGCGGGGCCATGAAAAACGAGGACGTGAGTAAGAACGCCGCTCTCGCCCCGCCCGCCTTCGGCAGCTACAGCGCCGACACCCTGCACACCGGCACGCCCCTCACTCCCAATCTGGCTCCCGGCTATCAGCCCACCTCCGGAGCCATCATCAACGGCAGCACCGGTGTCATTCAGCCTCCCGCCATGGGCGGCAGTTTGGAAACGGATTCCGGCATCGGCTCCGTCTATGTCCCCGGCTCGTCCTCGGTGACAGTGACCAACCCCGGCAGTGCTTCAGGCGGCTATACGGCGGTGACAGATGACCTCTACTACAGCAACGGCAGTCTGGGAACACTGAAGATCCCCGCCATCGGCCTGAGCGTCAAGATCTACCAGGGTACGGACAGCGCCGCGCTGAAGAAGGGCGCGGGACACTTTGAGGACACCTCTATCTGGGATGGAAACGTGGCGCTGGCGGCCCACAACCGGGGCGTGAACAACCACTTCGGGGAGATCCATACGCTGGAGGTGGGCGATACCATCTCCCTGACCACACGGCTGGGGACCCGCACCTATGAGGTGACCTCCGTTTCCAAGGTGAGCGAGACAGACCGCAGCGCCCTCGCCGCCTCCACCACCAACATGATCACCCTTTACACCTGCGTCCGTGACCAGCGGGATCAGCGGTGGTGCGTCCAGGGCGTGGAAATTAGCTAATATGCTTCGTTTTCGCCCGCTCGTTTCTCCATTTTAGATTGCATTTTCTTCTCGACTTTTGACCTCTGTTCCGATATTGTATTGCTTGCAAAAGCACCAAAAAATACGGAATACAGGAGGAAAAAAGTATGACCAGCATGAAAAAGCGCATTGCCGCCGCATTGATGGCAGCCACCCTCACCATTGGGCTCACCGTCCCCGCCGCGGCAGCGGAAGCGCCCAACGAACCCATCCGGGTGAGCAGCTACAAGGGCAGTACCCTGGAGGTAGGAGAGCGAAGCGGCCTGATCATCGGCCCCAGCGGGATCGACTACACCGTCACCTCCAGCGACCCGGACACGGTAGCGGTGGAGCAGGTGCTGACCTTCTGGGTGGCTGTCGCAAAGGGGGCGGGGACCGCGGAGATCACCGCATCCAACAGCGCCGGGGAATGCGGGAGCATGACGCTGACGGTCGGCTCCGCCGCCCCCGCCGCGCCGGAAGCTCCCGCCAGCATGGACAGCGCCAGCCTGACGGACAACCTGGAGATCCGGCAGGAGATGATCCGGCTGATCAACCAGACCCGCAAGGCCAACGGCGTGTCGGAGCTGCCGGTCAGCGAGGCCCTGATGACCGCCGCCCAAGCCTGCTCCGACCGGCGCTACACCTGGCATCACGCCGCAGAGGAGGGCCAAGCCGCCGCTGACGCCGGCTACCCCTACGGTTTCGGTGACAACCTCACCGTGTTCACCGGCACAGACGACGCCGCCCGGCGCGCCGTCGACAACTGGATCAACTCTCCCGGTCACTTCGAGACCATGATCGACTCAAGATGCGACTGCATCGGCGT
>CAJTVM010000108.1 GCA_910579595.1 uncultured Oscillospiraceae bacterium | reverse complement strand
CCAGCATTGCCCTCCAAACCGCGGCACGGGACGAATATCTCCCCCTGCTGTCCAGTCTGCTGGCGGAGGACGGCATGATTACACAGCCCCTCCAGGCTGTGATCCGCAAAGGGAAGTCCCACTACGTCTGCGATATGCGGCTGGAGCAGCGGCTGGGCCAACTGGATCTTCAAAAGAAGAACTGGAAAGCCGGAGCGGCCCTGCTCTCCCTGCGGGGGCAGCTTGACATGGACGAGGCGGCCCATCTCAGCGGCTATGACCGGGAGCGCGTCTGCGTCCCCCGGATCTGCGACTGCGGACGGGAGGGCTGCCGGTATCGCGCCTTTTTGGAGGACTGTGACTCCGGGCGCTATCTCTTCCAGATCTGCAACCACAACCTGCTGCTGGCGGACGCCATCCACCGGGGCAGCGGGCGAAAGCCCATCCTGCCGGACGCCTGCGCCCTCATCGTGGACGAGGCCCACAAGCTGCCGGAGACAGCCCGCCAGATGTTCGGGGTGACCCTGGCTGCGGAGGACATCCGTGCGCTCACCCACAGTCTGCGAGGGGAACGCTTCCTGCTGGCAGCGGAAGTCCTGAACGACAGCGCCAAGGCCCTGCTGCGGAAGCTGGACCGCCCGCCGGCGGACAGGCCGTTCGCCCATTACAAAACATCGCTGGCTGCGCCGGAGCGGAGCCTGACGGTGATCGCCCGGCAGCTCCACGGCCTGCTCACGCCTGCCACCCGCAGGCGGCTGAACAGCGTGTCCTCTACGGTGTCCCTATTCCACCAGGGCCACCCGGATATGGTCTTCTACACCGAGGATGACGCCCACGGCGGCACCATGCTGTGCGCCACCATTTCCGATCTGACCGCCCAGCTCCGCCAGACGCTCTGGCGGCAGGAGCGGCCCGCTATCCTCACCTCCGCCACCCTGGCCGTAGGCGAGGATTTTCGCCGCTTCAAGGAGAAAACGGGCCTGCTCACCGACAGCCGGGTCACGGAGTCCGTGGCCCGGTCACCCTTCGATTACCAGCGGAATTGTCTGCTGTACTTACCGCAGCTCCCGCCCAGGCAAAGAAGCGCGGCCTATTATGACGAGCTGGCGAAAGAGATCGCCGCCCTGCTGGACGCGGCCCAGGGCCACGCCCTGGCGCTGTTCACCTCTTACGCCGCCATGTCGGCAGTAAAAGAGCGTCTGCCGGATCATGGGTTGCGCTACCCCCTGTTCACCATGGGCCGCAACGCTATCCACACCGCAGAGCAGTTCAAGGCCAATCCGGGGAGCGTCCTGCTGGCGGCGGGGGCCGCCTGGGAGGGCTTCGACTTTCCCGGCGACTGCGTGTCCCTGCTGATCATCCCCCGCCTGCCCTTCGCCGTCCCGGACGCGCTGAAGGAGAAGGAGCGGGAGAACCACCCCAGCCTCCAGCTGTTCATCCGGGCGGTGGTGGTGCCGGAGATGCAGATCAAACTGAAGCAGGGCTTCGGACGGGCCATCCGCACCGAGACCGACACCTGCGTGGTGGCCATTCTGGATGAGCGGGCCAGCGAAGGTAAGCGCTACATCAAGGATGTGCTGGCCGCCCTGCCGGAGATGCCGGTCACCGACAGCCTGGAGGATGTAGCAAAGTTTATTCGCAGCGTGAAAGGGCCGGACTATTTCCGGGAGGGCTGCGCATGATCGATGTAAAGTGCGAGATGCGCTATATTTTGGTGATGCGAATCTTGGAGCATATGGCCCAGGCGGGCTTTCTTTCCGCGGAGGAACTGGCTGTTGCCAAGGGGCTGGTGGTGGAGCGATACCGCCCCGCAACTGTGTGGGAATAGTGCTGGATATTCTGGCCAAAGCGTGGTAGTGTTGTCGGTACCGAGAGGAGGTGGCCGCGATGGCAGACGTGAAAGTGATACCGCCCAGGGAGAAAACGCCGGTCACCCTGCGGGTGGCGGCCTACTGCCGGGTCAGTTCCGACTCCGCCGACCAGAAGCATTCCTATGCCGCCCAGATCCGCAAATACACCGAGGAGATCGGTGGCCATGACGGCTGGAAGCTGGTGGACATTTACGCCGACGAGCCTGTTAAAATAGGACTAAATCAGAAACACCCTACAGCAAGGGGTGCGCTGGCTTAGTCCTATTTTTTCTCTGTATTTTTAAGGAGGGAAATGTG
Organism: uncultured Oscillospiraceae bacterium; assembly: GCA_910579595.1. Lineage (GTDB taxonomy): Bacteria > Bacillota > Clostridia > Oscillospirales > Oscillospiraceae > Enterenecus. The sequence continues at coordinate 6,409 of CAJTVM010000108.1, read as the reverse complement.
AGAAATATCTGATGTAGCGGAGATATATAACCCAAAAGACGAAATTTAAAAAATGTTCTGGGGAGAGGAGTGAAAGACCAAAGCTACAAGTAAAGGATTTTGTTCAGAATAGAAGGGAGTTGCCATATGGCCAATTTGCGGCAAATATTCGCGGAAGCCGTCCAGTTCAATCAAGGCATTACCCGGTTCCTCAAAGCGTCAACCTACTTTGAATACAGCGATCTCAGCGGCCTGGATCCCGACACCAGGGACAGCGAACAACTCCTGCTCTGGGATGAGCTGCGGTTCATCACTGAGAAACTGGCGGACGTACAGGAACGCATCACCTACCTGACCCGGCCCGTCGCGGAGGTCAGCCGTCTGCGGAAAGACACCACTGAGAAATACCGCACGGCGAAGGGCCGCTGCTACGACTGCCGCAGCGGCATTGAAGCCCTGGTGACGGACGAATACCGCGACGTGCCCTACTGGAGCCAGACCATAGTGGAACACGATGGGCGGGATTATTACCTGGCCGGCTTCAAGGAGCTTCCCCTGGACGGCCTGACCGTCCGTGTCCGTGCCGGCAGCTAAATCATACCACATTTATTGCCCCCCTGCAACTGACTAAACATCAGTTGCAGGGGGGATTTTTGCGTTTTCGGCCAAAATTACAAGCGGCAGGAGCATGAGCGTCCCGGTGACTGACAGTCGCCGGGGCGCTTTTTTTGTTTCTCCGCACAAACATTATAAAGGAGGCAATCACCATGCCGTCAAACCTGAATCTGGATTACTACTATGGTGCGGAGGCCGAACAGTTCAGCTTTTACCGCATCCCCAAGGCACTGTTCACCGAGCCCTGCTACCGGGGCGTCTCCATGGAGGCCAAGGTGCTGTACGGCCTCCTGCTGGACCGCATGGGCCTGTCCACTCGGAACGGCTGGATGGACAGCGAGCGGCGTGTGTACATCTACTTCACCCAGGAGGACGCCATGAACCTCATGTCCTGCGGCAAGGACAAGGCCACCCGGTTGTTCCGGGAGCTGGACCAGGGTGGCATCGGCCTGATTGAACGGAGGAAGCAGGGCCAGGGCCGTCCCACCCGCATCTACGTCAAGAACTTTACCCCGCCCCAGTCGCCGGGAGATGCCCCAGCAGAACCGCTTCCCCAGCCGGAACCGCCCGCTTCGCCCCAAACTGCGGAAAATCAGCGGTCTGGGGCGCTGGACAGTGCCGCACTCTTGACTGCGGGAAAACCGCAGTCTGCACCACTGGAAATGCGCGGCCAAGACAGCGGATTTTCCGCCCCTAATAAGACTGAGAAGAACCAGACTGATTGGAACCAGCCTGAATCATCCATCCTTCCTCCAACCTCCTCCCGCGCCTCACCGCCCGCTGGCGCTCATCGCCGGATGAGGATGGATGAGATGGATGGATACCGGGAGCGGATTCGAGAAAACATCGGCTATGACTTTCTGCTTCGGGAGCGCCCCTATGACGCGGAGGAGATTGACGGCTACGTGGAGCTGATGGCGGAGACCTGTGCCAGCCATCGGGCGTACATCCGGGTCAACGGCGAGGAAATGCCCGCCGCGCTGGTGCGGGAACGGCTGCTGAAGCTGGACGGGGAGCACATCCGTTACGTCATGGACAGCCTGCGTCAGAACACCACCCAGGTGGTGAACATCCGGGCCTACACCCTGGCGGCGCTGTACAACGCGCCCACCACCATCAGCCAGTATTACACCGCGCAGGTCAGCCACGACATGGCCCAGGGCTTTCGGGGCGGTTAGCCGTCCCTCAGTCATAAAAATCACAGAAAACGGAGGAATTGAACCATGGAACAGAACATCAACGTCCTGATTGTGGAGCCGGGGAAGGAGCCCCGCCCCGCCGCTGTGGAGGACACCCTGGAGGCGTTTCAGCGGATCGTGGGCGGGCCCATCGAGGTGGGCTGCTACCTGCCCCAGCGGGTGATGCTCATCTGCAACGGCGAGGGGAAGAACATGGGCCTCATGCCCAACCGGGAAAATCCCGCGGACAGCGGGGACTTTATCGCAGGGGTGTTTCTGCTGTGCGGCTATGAGGGGGAGCATTTCGCTTCCTTGTCCGATGCGCAGCGGGAGACGTTCCAGAAGTACTTTGCCCTGCCCAGCGAGCCCGTCCGGCCCGGAAGGGAGGGAAGCGGTCATCGAAAATCTCAAGTATGCAGTTGGGAAAGACCGCTGTGATTCTCGGGATCATGGCGGTTTTTTTATGCACTGAGCCTGAGCGGCGGGAAAGACAGTACGTGTGCTTTGCTTCTGATGTTGGAGAAAAATATGCCGCTGGACTGCGTCCTCTACGCCGATACAGGCATGGAATTCCCCGAGATGGAGGCACACATCGCCAAGCTGGATGATTTGCTCTACCGGGAGCGGGGCATCCACATCACCACCCTGCGCCACCCCCATGGTTTTGAGTGGCTGATGCTTGACGCTCCCCTGAAGCAGAAGCGGGCTATAGACAGGCGGATTGCCAAGGGCCAGCCCTTGACCGGCTACGGCTGGCCCGCGATGCGGATACGCTGGTGTACCGGCCAGCTCAAAACCCATCTCATCACAAAGGAAGTCAACCGGCTCAAGCAGGGGAAGCGGGTTCTGCACTACATCGGGATCGCGGCGGATGAGGCCCAGCGGTGCAAGGATGACCCGCAAAACCGCTACCCCCTGGTGGAGTGGGGGATCACCGAGGCCCAGGCCCTCCAAATCTGCTATGACCGGGGCTTCGATTGGGGCGGGCTTTACGAAATATACCGCCGCTGTTCCTGCTGGTGTTGTCCGCTTCAAAGAACTGATGAACTGCGCAAGCTGCGCCGCCATCACCCGGAGCTGTGGGCGCGGCTGCGGGCCATGGATGAGCGGGCGCGGGCCATGTATGGCCCCGGCCCCCTGGGGCAGTTCAAAAAGGACTGGAGCGTGGCGCGGCTGGAGGAACGTTTTGCCCGAGAGGAGGCGGAAAGCTCGTGAAGCTCATCCTCCGCCATCTGACTGTGCCGCCTTAGAGCGGTACATTGCTCAAAATCAAACTGCGAGGAGATGAATCGTTGGAAATTGAGGCAAAAAGGCAATTGATCGAGGAGCTGGACAAGTCCCTCCTGGCCCACGCCGCTGCCTTGGGGCAAAAGGAGGGCGGGCCGACTATTGGGGACGCCTACAAGCTGCAAGACCTGGCTGAACGGTACTACTATCTGAAGGTGGAGCATGAATTCACCGCCGCTGAGGTGGAGGCCCTGCTGGACTTTGCCGACCCGCTGGCCGTGGCCTGTGCCTGCTGGGAAGAAAACGACCATGAGCGCAGCTTTCCCATCTGTGAGATTATCGACAGGATCAAGCCCTATGAGCGGTTTCCTACAAAACAGGGAGAACTTCGCGGCCAGCGTCAGGCCCAGCAGATCGTAGAGGCAAAGGCCAGAATGGAGCGGGAGATGGCGGACTATCGCGTGTCCCTCCAGTGCCTGCGCCCGGAGGAGCTGATCGACAAGAGCGGGGAGATCACCGCTATGCGAGAGGCCCTGAACTTTATGGCGGATAGTTACGAGTTTCAACAGGGCGACGCGGAGACACTTCTGCGCATGGAGAAGCCCCTGCATTTTGTAGCCAGCCTGTGGCCCTCCGATTTGGACACCCTGCTTGATATATCTGATCTGGTGTCCGAGGAGCTTGCGACGGCCAAAGCGTACCAGCAGGAAGCTGAGCCGGTATCGCAGGGGCCTGCCCAGCCGGAGAAACTGTCCATCCGGGGCCTGCTCCATGCCACTATGCGGGAAGCGAACCAGCGCCAGCCCCAGGAAGATAGGCCCCAGCACAAAAAAGAAGCCCCAAATTTATGAAAGGAGCACATTTTCTCATGAAAAAACATATGGCCCCGCTGCTGTGCGCGTTGACAGTCCTGGTGTCCTGCACCACCCTCCCGGCGTTGGCGGCGGAGCGGCACTACCCCATATCCGTGGAGGAGTACACCTACGGCCCCCTGGAGGAGCCGCGCGTCAACAAGGTATACCAGCTCTCCCTGTCCGACGATCCCGGCGGCATCCCCACCGAGGATTTTGAGCGCAACGGACGCCGCTATTACCTGCTGGACCTGACTCGGGAGGACCAGGTGGGCGTGGACACCCAGCCCTATACCGAAACCGTCACCCTGGACAGCGATACCGGGGATTTGTCCACCATTTTGCAGCGGCTGGACGGGGAGAAGGAAGTGACCACCGAGGACGGCCACACTGGGGTTCTGCGGCTGGACCACACCTCCGTGAAGGTGGAAGTGAAGGGCTACCAGACCAGCACCCGGAACCTGTCCGCCACCCGCGCCTACCCCGGCCTGTCCGATGCCGACCTGGAGCTCATCCCCAAGACCATCACGGACGGCGGCAGAACCCTGACCCTGGCCGATGTCCAGTGGGCCAATGACGGCGCCTTTTATACCGCGTCCGCCAGCTACACCGGCACCGCCAGCAGCCGGTATGCCACCGGCTACACAGTGAGCGCAAGCTATACCGGCGAGGTTGCCAAAACGAATTGCGAGGTGGTGACCTACACCGCCATGTTCGGCAGCGAGGAGCTGCCCCCGGAAGAGGCCCCCTCCGGGCAGCCGGATCCGTCCCAAGCCCCTGATGCCGCTCCCGATGAAAGCGCCGGCGGTCCGAACTGGCTGGCCATGCTGGGCTGTGCGGGCGGCGCGGTCACGCTGATTGCGGCGGGCGGCTGGGTCATTCACAAATTGATGAGGAGGCGAACCTGATATGAAACGACGTGTACCCCTGTTCCTTCTGACGGCGGCACTTGCCGCCCTGCTGGTGGCCCCGGCGTACTGCGCCGCGCCCCAATACAGCTTTGACGGCGCGGACGATTACCTGTTTGGCCGTCCCACCAGCGATGACGCCATCTATGAGTGGGAAAATCCCAACGTAGACCGCTCCAAAAATACCGCCCTGATTCCGCCTGGATTCGGGACGCCCACCAGCTATCTGCCCAATTCCGGGGAATATCTTACCCCCAATTTAGTCCCTGGTGCGCTGAATGGCGGATTGGTCAACCAAGTGGGCAGCGTAGGGAACCCAAATGGAGGTACGTCCACCAATGCTGCGGGCAGCGGCTATCCCGCCGCTGATACCAGCATCACCTTGGACAGTTCCGGCTTCCCCACAGTGAACGGCGGCGGATCCACGGGTGGGCAGACCGTGGCGTTCACCGAGGTGACGCCCAATTTCTACTACTCCAACGGGAGCCTGGGCACCCTGAAAATCCCCTCCATTAGCCTGACCGTGGGCGTCTATGAGGGCACCAGCAGCGCCCCGCTTCTGAAGGGCGCGGGCCACTTCGAGGGCACCAGCATCTGGCTGGGCAACGTTTGTCTGGCTGGGCACAATCGCGGTGTGCGCAATGATTTCGGCAAGATCCACACCCTGAAATCCGGCGACACCATCACCTTTACCACGGCCTTGGGCACTATGACCTACGCCGTCACCAGCGTGTCCAAGGTGGCCGTCACCGATACCTCCGGCCTGTCCGCCACGGCAGACAACCAGATCACCCTTTATACCTGCGTGGAGAATCAGCCCGCCTACCGCTGGTGTGTGAAGGCAGCCGGTATCTAAAAAAATCGCGCCAAGAGAAAGAAAGTTGTCAAAAGCTGTTGACAAGACTGGTAATATATGGTAATATAGGATTGGAATAAAATACCACTTGAGAAGGAGGCCAATTATCATGAAGCGGTTTCAGTTTTTGACGGGATTTCTCTGCGGCGCACTTCTGTTTTGTGGGCTTACCTCTGGGGCATCGGCGGCGTCCGGCATCATCGCGAAGCTGTCCAGCCAGCCCGTTTATGTGAACGGCCAGCGGGTTCAAATGGAGGCGTATTCCATCCACGGAAATAATTTCGTGAAGCTCCGGGACATCGGGCAGGCCGTTGGATTCAACGTATATTGGGATGGCACCGCAGTGCGGATGGAAAGCGATAAGCCTTACACGGGCACTGCCTCAGCCAGTCAGACCACCCAGCAGGTACCCCTTGCCCCTACTGAACTGACAGAAGAAAACGTTCAGGCCACAATCAGAGCGTTACGAAACATCTATCCGCACGGCACAGTTTATCCCGCGCCCTATGTTCCCATTAAGCCTTTTGAGCGGCCTTACAGCAACTGTGATAAATGTGCTGGATGGGCCATGCTCTGTTCCGATGCCGCTTTTGGTGACCTGCCCTGGCGAAGAATAAACCACCCCAGTTGGGATGAAATCCGGCCAGGAGATTTGGTTCAGTATGACGGTCATGTAGTGGTTGTTTTGAACAAGACAGACGAATACATCAGCGTTACTGAGAGCGGCAGAGACAACAAGGCTTGCTGGGGTGGGCAATACTTCCGCTGGTGGTTGGAGGAGCAGCCTGGTTATGC
>CAJTVM010000107.1 GCA_910579595.1 uncultured Oscillospiraceae bacterium | reverse complement strand
ACCACCATCAGGGCGGAGAACTTGGCCACACGGCCGCCCTTCACGGTCTTGGAAACGCGGTTCAGGTAAACCAGCTTCTCCACAAACTCCTTGGGTTCTCTTTCAAAACGAGCCATATTTTTTTCCTCCTCCCTTAGAATTGCAGGCCGCCCTCACGGGCGCCCTCGGCCAGGGCCTTCACGCGGCCGTGGTACAGGTAGCCGCCGCGGTCGAACACGACGGACTCGATACCCTTGTCCTTGGCGCGCTGGGCGATGGCCTCGCCCACTTTCTTGGCGGCTTCGCAATTGCTGCCGGGGCCCTCGAAGCCCTTCTCCTGGGAAGAAGCGGAAACCAAGGTGATGCCCTTGCTATCGTCGATGATCTGGGCATAGATGTTGGTCTCGCTGCGGAACACGTTCAGGCGGGGACGCTCGGGGGTGCCGGACACCTTGCCGCGAACGCGCTTATGACGGTGCAGGCGCTGAGCCTTGGTATTGGGACGGTTAATCATAATCGGCACACCTCCTTATTATTTCTTGACGCCGGTCTTACCAACCTTGCGGCGGATGACCTCGTCAGAGTACTTGATGCCTTTGCCCTTATAGGGTTCGGGGGGCCGCTTCTCGCGGATCTTGGCCGCGAACTGGCCCACCAGCTGCTTATCAAAGCCGGAAACCACAATCTGGTTGGCGCTGGGGGTCTCCACGGTGATGCCCTCAGGGGCCTCCATAATCACCTGATGGGAGAAGCCCAGGTTCATGACCAGCTTGCCGCCCTCCATAGCCACGCGGTAACCCACGCCGTTGACGTCCAGAATCTTCTTGTAGCCATCGGTGACGCCCACCACCATGTTGTGCAGCAGGGTGCGGGTCAGGCCGTGCAGGGAGCGGTTTTCCTTCAAATCGTTGGGACGGGTGACGTGCAGCTCGGCCCCATCCTGCTTGATGGTCATGTTGGGGTGGAACTGCTGGGTGAGGGTGCCCTTGGGACCCTTCACGGTTACGAGGTTGTTGTCCTCGATCTTAATCTCCACGCCGGCGGGGACGGCGATAGGAGCTCTGCCAATTCTCGACATTCCTATAACCCTCCTTACCAGACGAATGCCAGGACTTCGCCGCCGACATGGGCCTCGCGGGCCTTCTTATCGGTCATGACGCCCTTGGACGTGGAAACAATGGCGATGCCCAGGCCGCGCAGCACCCGGGGCAGTTCGTCGGCGCCGGCATAGACGCGCAGGCCGGGCTTGGACACCCGGCGCAGGCCGGTGATGACCTTGTCCTTACCGGGCTGGACATACTTCAGGGTGATGCGGATAACGCCCTGGGTCCCATCGTTGATGGTCTGGAAGTTCTTGATATAGCCTTCGTCCAGCAGGATCTGGGCAATGGCCTTCTTCATGTTGGAAGCAGGAACGTCCACGGTGTCATGCTTGGCGTTGTTCGCGTTGCGGATGCGGGTGAGCATATCCGCAATGGGATCAGTGATTTGCATGAGATTTTACCTCCTATTAAGATTACCGGAATCGTCACGACTCGCCTGTTCGCGATGCGCGGCTTCCCTCCGGCTCGGGCTGGTCCTGGGCCGCCATGCGGCCCTGCGCTCGCCCTCGCTTCAGTCCATCCGCACTGCTCACAACAACTCGGACGCTTCTCGGTATAGGCGGAAAGGTATCGGGAGTTAGGCATCATCCCCCGACCTGTTATCCGTCTTTTCCCTCGCTGGGGGTCTCTTAATGCGGCACTTGCGAAATTTGTGGAAATTTGTAAGTGCCATATAACAGGCCCATAGGCGGGAGTCGTAAAACTCCCGCCTTTGGACGAGTTACCATGGAATTACCAGGACGCCTTCTTGACGCCGGGGATTTCGCCCTTATATGCCAGTTCGCGGAAGCAGATACGGCAGATGCCGTAGTTGCGCAGGTAGGCGTGGGGGCGGCCGCAGATCTTGCAGCGGTTATAGCGGCGGCTGGAGAACTTGGGCTCAGCCTGCTGCTTGTTAATCATGGACTTTTTCGCCATAGCAGTTATCCTCCCTCTCTCAGCCGTTTTCGGTGTGGAACGGAGCGCCCAGCAGCGTCAGCAGCTCCTTGGCCTCCTCGTCGGTCTTGGCGGTGGTGCAGATGACCACGTCCATACCGCGGATCTTGTCAATCTTATCGTACTCGATCTCGGGGAAAATCAACTGCTCCTTCAGGCCCAGGGCGTAGTTGCCGCGGCCGTCGAAGGCGTTGGGGTTGATGCCGCGGAAGTCGCGGACGCGGGGCAGGGCCACGTTGAACAGGCGGTCCATAAACTCCCACATCTTGTCCTGGCGCAGGGTGACCTTGGCGCCAATGGGCATTCCCTCACGGAGCTTAAAGTTGGCCACGGATTTCTTGGCCTTGGTGATGATGGGCTTCTGGCCGGTGATGGCGCCCAGGTCCCGGACCACGCTGTCCAGCACCTTGGCGTTGTCACGGGCCTCGCCGCAGCCGCAGTTGACCACGATCTTGTCAATACGGGGCAGCTCCATCACGGACTTGTAGCCGAACTTCTGCATGAGGGCAGGAGCGACCTCGGCCTGGTACTTTGCCTTCAGATTAGGCGTCTTTTTCTCAGCCATGTTATGCTCCTCCTCCCTTAAATCTCGGCGCCGCAGTGCTTGCACACGCGGGTTTTCTTGCCGCCCTCCACCTTGTAGGCGGGGCGGGTGGGCTTACTGCACTTGGGGCACACGGTCATGACCTTGCAGGCGTACAGCGGGGTCTCCTTGGAGATGATGCCGCCCTCCTGGCCCTGCTGGCGGGGCTTCTGGTGCTTCTGGGCCACGTTGACCTTCTCCACGATGACCTTGCCGGCTTTGGGGTCGACGCTGAGCACCTTGCCCTGCTTGCCCTTGTCCTTGCCGGACAGGACGACCACGGTGTCGTTCTTCTTTACATTCATGCTCATACCTCGCTACCCCCTTACAGCACTTCGGGAGCCAGTGAGAGGATCTTCATGTAATCCTTGTCACGCAGCTCACGGGCCACCGGACCAAAGATACGGGTGCCACGGGGGTTCTTGTCGTCGCGGATGAGAACGGCGGCGTTGTCGTCAAAGCGGACATAGCTGCCGTCGGGACGGCGGACGCCGCGGGCGGAGCGGACGATAACGGCCTTGACAACCTCGCCCTTCTTCACCTGGCCGCCGGGGGCGGCCTTCCGCACGGAGGCCACCACCACGTCGCCGATGTTGCCGAACCTGCGCCGGGAGCCGCCCAGCACACGGATGGTCTTGATCTCTTTGGCGCCGGTATTATCGGCCACCTTCAGATAGCTTTCTTCTTGGATCATACTGGCACCTCCTTTTACTTCGCCTTCTCGAGGATTTCAACCACGCGCCAGCGCTTGTCCTTGGACAGGGGGCGGGTCTCCATCACGCGGACGCGGTCGCCCACGCCGCACTGGTTGTTCTCATCGTGAGCCTTCAGCTTGTAGGTCCTTTTCACGATCTTCTTGTACAGAGGATGGGCCACGCGGTCGGCGATGGCGACCACAACGGTCTTATCCATCTTGTCCGAAACCACCAGGCCGACTCTGGTCTTACGAGAAGCGGTTCTCACTTCACTCATCGTCTACTCCTCCTTATCGGCCCTGCTGCTCACGCAGGATGGTTTTCACGCGGGCGATGTCCTTTTTGACCTCCGCGATGCGGATGGGGTTATCGAGCTGATTGGTGGCGTGCTGAAGACGGAGGTTGAACAAGTCCTTCTTCAGCTCCACCAGCTTAGCGTCCAGCTCGGCGGCGCTCATTTTACGCACTTCCACTGCCTTCATCTTCATTCACCACCCTTCTCCTCGGATTCTTTCTTGACGATCTTGCACTTAATGGGCAGCTTGTGGCTGGCCAGACGCAGGGCCTCGCGGGCGACCTCCTCGGAGACGCCGGCGATCTCGAACATCACGCGGCCGGGCTTGACCACGGCCACCCATCCCTCGGGGGCGCCTTTACCGGAACCCATACGGGTGCCAAGCGCTTTCTTGGTAATGGGCTTATCGGGGAACACCTTGATCCAGACCTTACCGCCGCGCTTGGTGTAACGGGTCATGGCCACACGGGCGGCCTCGATCTGGTTGCCGGTGATCCAGGCGGGTTCGGTGGCTTGCAGGCCCCACTCACCGTAAGAAACCTTGTTGCCGCGGGTGGCGGTGCCGGTCATGCGGCCGCGCTGGACGCGGCGGTACTTCACTCTTTTAGGCAGCAGCATTACTGGGCGCCTCCTTCCTTGGGAGCAGAGGGACGCGGGCCATTGTTGGGCCGGGGTCCGTTATTGGAGCGGGGAGCGCCGCCCTGGCGGTCCCGGTTGAAGCCGCCCTGCCGGCGGTCGCCGCCCTGGCGGTTAAAGCCGCCCCTGCGGTCGTCGCGGCGGCGGGGCCGCTGCTCACGCTCCTTGTAGTTCTTTGTATCGATGGTGCGGGGAGTGGTGCGCAGGGTCTGGGTGAGCACCTCGCCCTTGTAGATCCAGACCTTCACGCCCAGACGGCCGTAGGTGGTGGCCGCCTCCGCAAAGCCGTACTCGATGTCGGCGCGGATGGTCTGCAGGGGGATGGTGCCGTCATGATAATGCTCGGTGCGGGCGATCTCGGCGCCGTTCAGGCGGCCGGAGACCTGGACCTTAATGCCCAGAGCGCCCATGCGCATGGCGCGGCCCATGGCGTTCTTCATGGCCCGGCGGAAAGCGATGCGCTTCTCCAGCTGCTGGGCAATGTTCTCGGCCACCAGCTGGGCGTTCTTATCCACGTCCTTGACCTCGACGATGTTCAGGACCACGCTCTTACCCAGCTTCTTCTCCAGCTCCACGCGGAGCTTCTCGATCTCCTCGCCGCCCTTGCCGATGACCATGCCGGGGCGGGCGCAGTGCACGTAAATGCGGATCTTGCCGTTGGCGCCGCTGTCGCGCTCGATCTCGATCTTGGGCACACCGGCGGCGTACAGCCGCTTCTTCAGATCGCGGCGGAGATTGTAGTCCTCAACCAGGAGGTCGCCCACTTTTTCGTCACGGGCATACCAGCGGGAGTCCCAGTCTTTGATAACGCCCACGCGCAGACCGTGGGGATTCACTTTCTGTCCCATTTACTCTCGACCTCCTTTTCAGCGCTCTTTGACCACGACGGTCATGTGAGAAGTTCTTTTCATGATGTGGTGGGCGCGGCCCTTGGAAACGGGGCGGTAGCGCTTGATGATGGGACCGGGGGTCGCGTAGACCTCCGCCACATAGAGCTTCTCGGGATCCATCTGGTGATTGTTCTCGGCGTTGGCCGCGGCGCTGTGCACCAGCTTGGCCAGGGGATCGGAGGCAGCCTTGGGAATCAAGGCCAGAATGGCCTCGGCGTCCTTGACGCTCTTGCCGCGGATCTGGTCGCACACAATGCTGACCTTACGGGGGGAGATACGGATGTATCTCAGTGTGGCTTTCGCTTCCATTGTCTCTCTCCTCCCTTACTTACCGGTCTTGCTGCCCGCATGACCCTTGAAGGTGCGGGTCGGCGCGAACTCGCCCAGCTTATGGCCCACCATGTCCTCTGTGACATAGACGGGCACATGCTTGCGGCCGTCGTGGACGGCAATGGTATGGCCCACGAAGGAGGGGAAGATGGTGGAGGCGCGGCTCCAGGTCTTGAGAACCTTCTTCTCATTCTTCTTGTTCATCTCGTCCACGCGCTTCAGCAGCTCGGGAGCGCAAAACGGGCCCTTCTTGATACTTCTGCTCATCTGTTACACTCCCTCCTTACTTGCCGTTGCGGTGCCGCACAATGAACTTATCAGTGCGGTTCTTCTTCTTGCGGGTCTTGTAACCCATGGCGGGCTTGCCCCAGGGGGTCACGGGGCCGGGACGGCCAACAGGGCTCTTGCCCTCGCCGCCGCCGTGGGGGTGGTCATTGGGGTTCATGACGGAGCCGCGCACGGTGGGACGCCAGCCCATGTGGCGCTTGCGGCCGGCCTTGCCGATGTGGATGTTGGCCCAATCGGTGTTGCCCACCTGGCCGATGGTGGCCATGCAGTTCTCGCGGACCAGGCGGACCTCGCCGGAGGGCAGGCGCACCTGGGCCATGCCGTTCTCCTTGGCCATCAGCTGGGCGGCGGTACCGGCGGAGCGCACCAGCTGGGCGCCCTTACCGGGGTAAAGCTCTACGCAGTGGATGGTTTCGCCCACGGGAATCTCCGCGATGGGCAGGGCGTTGCCGGGCAGGATGTCCGCGCCGGATCCGGTCATGATGGCATGGCCGGCCTTCAGGCCCACAGGGGCCAGGATATAGCGGCGCTCGCCATCCTCATACTCGATGAGCGCGATGTTGGCGGAGCGGTTGGGGTCGTACTGAAGGTTGATCACAGTGGCCTTGCCCGCCTTATCCCGCTTGAAATCGATGATGCGGTACTTGCGCTTGTTGCCGCCGCCGCGGTGGCGGACGGTGATGCGGCCGTAGCTGTTGCGGCCGGCGTTCTTTTTCAGGCTCTCCAGCAGCGAACGCTCCGGCTTGGCCTTTTTGTCGATGCCCTCGAAGGCGGACACAGTCATGTGGCGGCGGGAGGGCGTTGTGGGCTTATAAGTCTTAATCGCCATTTTTCATTCTCCTCCTTACACCATGCCTTCGAAGAACTCGATGGTCTTGGAATCCTCGGTCAGGGTGACCATGGCCTTCTTCCAGCGGGGACGGCGTCCCTCGGGGTAGCGGCCCATGCGCTTGACCTTGCCCTGCATATTCAGGGTGTTGACCTTGGCCACCTTCACGCCGAAGATCTCCTCGCAAGCCTTGGCGATTTCAATCTTGTTGGCGTCCCGGGCCACCTCAAAGGTGTACTTCTTCTCGGTGGCGGCGGCCATGGACTGCTCGGTGATGATGGGGCGCTTGATGATATCGTATGCGGTCTTCATCAGGCGAACACCTCCTCGATGGCGGCCAGCGCGGCCTGGTCGATGATGACCTGGTTGGCGTTGACGATGTCGTAGACGTTGATGAGGTTGGCGGGGCTGGTCACGATGCCGGGGATGTTCCGGGCGGACAGCACCACGTTGGAGTCGCTGGTGACCACCACGGCCTTCTTGGCCGCCACGGCGTCCAGGAAGCCCTTAAAGGTCTTGGTCTTGATCTCGCCCATCTCCAGCTTGTCAACCACCAGCACGCTGCCGGAGGCGGCCTTGTCGGACAGGACGGACTTCAGGGCCAGGCGGCGCACCTTCTTGTTCAGGGTGTAGCGGTAGGTGCGGGGCTTGGGGGCGAACACGATGCCGCCATGGGTCCACTGAGGGGCGCGGGTGCTGCCCTGACGGGCATGGCCGGTGCCCTTCTGGCGCCAGGGCTTGCGGCCGCCGCCGGAAACCTCGGCGCGGGTCAGGCTGCTCTGGGTGCCCTGACGGCAGTTGGCCAAGTGGTTCTTGACCACGTCGTGGACCACGTACTGGTTGGGCTCAATGCCGAAGACGGCCTCGGAGAGCTCGACCTCGCCGATCTGCTTACCGGCCATATTGTAAAGGTTCGCTTTAGGCATTTGTCATTCTCTCCTTTCTCACTTGTTACGCGCAGAGGCCTTCTGCGGGTTGACGCGGGCGGACTGCTTCTGGGGATTGACGCGGCCGGAGCCCTCGGCGATGTGCTTGACGGCCAGCTTCTTAGCGCTGGTGCGCAGGGCCACAACGCCGCCGCGGGGGCCGGGGACCGCGCCGCGTACGGCGATGACGCCCAGCTCCTCGTCCACCTGGACCACGTCCAGATTCATGACGGTGACCTGCTCGTTGCCCATCTGGCCCGCGCCGTTGTGCCCCTTGAAGATGCGGGAGGGGTCGGTGCTGGAGCCCATGGAGCCGGAATGGCGGTGGACGGGGCCGCCGCCGTGGGTATTCTTCTGCACGTGGCCGCCGCAGCGCTTCACCGCGCCCTGGTAGCCGTGGCCCTTGCTGATGCCGGTGATGTCCACCCGGTCGCCGGGGGCGAACACGGTGGCGGTGAGCTCGTCGCCCACGTTCAGCTCGTCGGCCTTGTCCAGCTTGAATTCCTTGAGCACCCTCAGGCACTTGCCGGCCTTCTTGCTGTGGCCCGCCTCGGGCTTGGACAGCTTCTTTTCCGGGACTTCGTCGAAGCCCAGCTGGACGGCGGTGTAACCGTCCTTTTCCTCGGTCTTCTTCTGCACCACGGTGCAGGGACCCGCCTGGATGACGGTGACCGGGATGACCTTACCGGCTTCATCGAAGATCTGGGTCATACCCACCTTCTTGCCGATGATGGCCTTTTCCATGTGTATTCCTCCTTATTTAAGGTTATTGGTTGAAAAACGTGGGCATTGGGCTCCCATTGGTTTTCCAACATGACCCGCTTACCTCAATAACGCGGTAAGCTGCGGTACTAACTCGTCGCAAAGTCCGCTCCGCTTCGCTTCCGCCTGCGGCGAAAGCTGCGCTGTGCTCCCTTGCTCCTCGTTTCCAAACCGAACCCGCTTCGCTGGGCTTCGGTTTGGGGCGCGGCTGCGCCGCGCCCATTTTTAAGGCTTACAGCTTAATCTCAATATCCACACCGGCAGGCAGCTCCAGGCTCATTAGGGCCTCCACGGTCTTGGGGGAGGGCTTAATGACGTCGATGAGCCGCTTATGGGTGCGGCGCTCGAACTGCTCGCGGGAATCCTTGT
>CAJTVM010000106.1 GCA_910579595.1 uncultured Oscillospiraceae bacterium | reverse complement strand
CACCGTCAGGCCGGGTCTTTTCCCGCCATGCCGCGTTAAATTTTCTTGAAATAAATGCAATTATTCCTGCGAAAATTTGCCTTGCCTGACGGGAAAATCCCTCGGCCATCCGGCAGTTTTGGCTAGAATACAGGTTCTGACAACACATTGGAGCCACATGATAGCAGTGTTTGTTGATCGTTACTATTTCAGGGGACTTCACACTTTACCCGGATTCCTCCCATATGGGGATGATCGTGGGCCGGAACAGGGATGGGAAAGCTACGTGGTGCCACTGCTCCTATGGCATGAATAATGTGATGGTAACAGAGTTTGACGCATCCGGATTTACTGCCGTGGGTAAAAACTACTTTGCATTAGTAACTTTATCCACCAAAGATACAACAAAAGGAATAGAAGCAAGCGCAGATATGACCCCAATAAGATATAATGCTGAAAAAAGAACTGGATTACAGAAGAGACTTAAGCACAGGCTTACGACAGCAGAGGCAAATGAAACTATCTGCTTTTTTGCTATAACTGATGTAACAATTACTATGACAGCTATTAACATACCTATTGTCATAAAGCGGAGATCTATTGCCATTACCTCGTCCCATGAAGCAATTGAAACAATCCATAGGCGCACCCCCCAAAAAAGCACTATTATGAACAGTATTAAAAATGTTGACACAATATAGTTTTTGAGACGTGTGTTCATTTCCTCAACCTCCCTATGGATTATCCAATGTATAAGTCTTGCTCCAACCAAAGAAATCTTCAAGAGCATATTCCCCCGCAGTATGAATGTACCATTTAACCTCTACGGTAACATTTGATGGCGTCCCATTAGGATAGGAAAACTTTCCGATAATAGTACATGTATTCTGCTTTCCTAAAGGCGAACGCTTTGTTGTATCCCAATCTGAGAAGTTCTTGGGGCGAAAGCTAAGTTCCAACGTTTCAATCCACCACCGATCCGGTTTCGCTTTAGCCGTTAATGCAACATAATAAGTGCTCCCTGATTTGTAAAAATTCACAGTCACAACACGGTTACTTGTATTGGAAGTTATTGTACCACAGACAGAAGGTAAATCACCCTCTACAATATCTGTAACTTTTCCGTTTTCATCTGTGACAAGAGTGATAGTTTCTGAAAGCAATAACGTACATTTTGATAAATCAATAGCATCCTCATTTTCTCCATCAGATACTATAACGGATACATCATTATCATCGGCAGTTACTGCAAAAGCTGGCAGAGCAAGGAGAGATACCCCTAAAGAAAGCATGAGGATGAAAGACAAAACGGTTTTTATTTTTTTCATATTTCAAAACCCTTTCTAAAGCTTAACATGCAATGTTAACTTAAATATTATGAGATACACATTACTTATATTGTTTTACTGATAAGCTGTTGCGTACTCGTTCCCGAAGCATCCTGCACATAGATCATTACCACGGCACGGTACTCCACGCCGTTAAAACGCGGCGAATACGTCAGCACCATACTGTGCCGATCCTTGTTTTCCCGCAGCAGCGTTGGGGTATTGCTGGTGTTGAACGCGTATTCCGTTGTCCAGCCGCTGCCGGAACTGCGCTGGATCGCCACGCTGGTGGCGCCAACCTTTTCCATGACATCATTTGCGCGAACGGAAAAGTAAATGCTGAGATCGCCATTGCTTTTCTTGGAAAGTGTTGCTGTACTGTTCATAATCCGGTCATCTGCCCGTGCTTCCACAGCGTGCGCGGGGATGCTGCCCAGCATCACCACACACAGCAGCGCGGACAGGATGTGGATTGGCCATTTTCTTTTCACAAAGACCCTCCTTCATGTAAACATGGATTCTGCAACTTGCCACAGGATGTCTTTCCCCTCTTTGGAACCTATGAAATACTCATACTGATTCGTACACCACGCGATAGTCCAGTCCTTTGTATTTTGAACCAAGTAAAAAGTAATCCCATCCTTCACCACTGATTCCACCGGGCCGCCAATTTTCTGCACCTGGGTGGCAGGTGTCCCATCATAGCTCCTAATGTCGATGGCAATAATGCTCTCGCCGTCTGTATAAGACGCCGAAAAAGTTCGCAAGAACGGATCGTCTACTGCCAGCACGTCAACGCCATCCAAGGCGTACCCCTCCGGGAGCCAGCCCGGCTCATGTACCTCCGTCATGCCGTAGGCGTCAAACGCCTCCTGCAAGGAAGTGAACTCGGCGCTGGAGCCTTCCGATCCCTGACCTGCCGTTTCCTGGGCCGGGTCATCGGACGCCTGGTTGTCAGGCGCAATCCGCCCAAAACTGAACACGTCCTGCGTCCATCGGGCCATCGCGCCAAATACATCGACGCCTGCGGCCTGGGCCGTAACCATGGCGGCAAACATACAGGCGATTGCAACGGCGGCGACCACGGCCATGCGCCATACCCGTTTGAACCGAACAACACGCTTTTGGGGGACTGCGAGGGACTGCTGGTTGGTTTGTGCGGAAACGGCGTGCTCTGTGCGCTCAGGTTCAAGCGCGGTATCCTTTGGGTCGGGCAGATAATAGGTTACGAACTGCTCCCATTGTTGGTCTACATCAGGGAAAAATCCTGTGGGATTTTCGTTTTCTTTCTCTATGATCGCCTCCTCCAGCGCGTCCATATACGCTTCGTCCTCCGGCTTGTCCGAAAGTGCCGGCGCGAGGGCCAGCAGTTCCAGCAGCTTGTCGATAGGCAGCCGGCGTAAATAGCCGTACTCGCATTCATTCAATTTGTTTGATTTTTCCATTTTTTGTCCCCCTACACTTATATAGCGGTTTAGAGACCTGCTTTTAGACAATAATTTTGAAATTTCCTAAACTTCGGCGTTTTGCACATATAACTCTATTCGTGTTTGTAGTATTTGCCGATGCTGCGTTGGAGTTTATCCCGTATACGTTCAAAACGCTTATAGCAAGCTGGTAACTTGATATGCAGCCTTTTTGATTCCTCAATAAATGTTGTAGCGCCAAGGGCAAGGCGTAAGAAGAAGTCAAATTCGTCTTTAGATACGATGGCTTGACATAGCAATTCCAGTTCCGTGTCTGCACCATCCTGTGCGGAAAGATTTACACCGGGGCTAAGAGATGTCAAGGTGAGCAGAAGCGTGTCTGCACGTTTTCGTTCACCCAGTAGTTGCAGAGCCCGAAACTTGACTGCTTTTTTCATCCAGCCGACTGGATTTTCGCTGTTCATCAATTCTGCCGGCGATTCACAGGCCGCAGCAAAGGCTTCCTGCACAGCAGCCTCCGCATCCATGCGGTGCCGCAGAATTGAAAATGCGTAAGTATAGAGTTTTTTGTAATGCTTACAGTAGAATTTCTCTATAAATGAACTGATATCATGGGTCATAGTATCGCCCCCTTTCAGTTCCCCTATGTTTACGTAACGTTTTCTTATCGCCCTGTATTGGCTAAAGGACCGTATAAATTTTGAAATTATAATTCAGTATAGCACTTTTACGCAACCTGTGCAAATTGAATGCCGCCATGTCGGCTAAGAAACAGGTAGTTTTGACAACCGTGTCGCAGCCGGAGCCAGCAGCAGCCAAAATCGCGCCTACATTCTTGCAACTTTCCTCAGCCTGTGCGGCAATTCCCTCGGGTATAGTGCCCGTGGTCATATTTACGGGCAATTGACCGGAAGTGATGACCAGCCCAGCTATAGCATATCCCTGAGAATAGGGGCCAATAGCTGCAGGGGCTTCGGATTGGCTGGTCAGGCCAAACAAGCCGGAATTGTAACAGGCCCACAGGTTCCTGGAAACCTGTGGGCCTGTTGCTGTCATTTCTGCTCCCCGCCGCCGTCCGCCGGACGGAAGGCGGGCACCGCCTGGGGCTCCTCCACAAAGCAGGCTGCGGCCTCCAGGGCGTCCTCCCCCACCGGGCGCAGCACCGTGCCGTTGCGTTCCACCGTCAAAGTCAGCCCCTCCCGGTCAGCCCGGAATACCACCGCGCCGGTCGCCGGGGGATCGGATACCTCATATCCCAGCCGCTCCAGCGCCAAGGTGAGGGCGGTGGGGCCGACCGCCGCCGCCAGCCCCCCGGCGGCGCGGCAATCCCCCACCCGGTTGGCCACCCAGGCGCAGTCCGTCCCCGCCAGCAGATCCCATTCCACCACAGCGGCGTCGGGGCCTCCCCCGTCCAGCCGCCGGTGGAAGCTGCGGCCCCGGCCATCGGTGAGGAACAGCTCCACCTCCGCCCCATCCTGCCGGACGAACAGTGTGGCGGGCAGGTTATAGTACCGCCCCACCCACGCGCTGCAGGCAGCACAGCCGCCATCGTGGAACCGGGCCTCCCCGCCCGCCAGGGCCACACCGCATCCCGCCGCCCGGGCTAGGGTGCTGGCCAGGGATCCGCCGCCGCTGCCGATGGCCACAGCGCCTAAGCTTCCCAAACGCAGTCCCAGATCATACAGCTCACGGCCTAATTCCGCCCTGTCTTTCATCGCCTTACCTCCTGATTCCACATAGTGGAAAAGCCACCCGAAGGGTGGCTTTTCCTTGGGCCAGTCTCAGGAAGTTTCTCCATTTCAGCCGGGTTTTATTCCTCTGGCATTCCAGGTCTTTCCGAAAATTTACGAAAATGCTTCCAGGGAATCCTCCGCCCGGCCTGTTCCCGGTATTGACAGGCCGGGATCGGTCAGAATGGCGGAAGTGCCTGTGCTGGAGAGGACATATGCTGCCTCAACCGCGCCCTGTTTGAAACGGACGGGTGGGATACCATCGTAGATACGGATGTCATTACAATAGCCTTCTGATTGTGGGAAGGACAAAATGAGCGCGAGGTCTCCGATGAATGCCGGGGACCTTATTTCTCGAAAAAACGCTTGCAAAAAAGTGGGGATTTTGATAAAATAATACATTCACATATGCAAACGATAGAGTCTGACGTATCCGGCAGATATCGCGGAAAGGGGTAAAATCATGGGAAAGAAATCAATGGCGGTTTTGCTGGCGCTGGCCTTGTCGCTGGGGGCGCTCCCGGTACGGGCCTGGGCTGTCTGGCCGGCAGCGGAAGCTACCGCCGTGACATCCGGAGGGGACACGCCGGACAGTGAAGCTCTGTTTGCCGGTTATGCTGAGGATACGGTTTACACGAGCCGCCAGGAGGCCATGCTGGCCCGCTATGGAGAAACCGCGCTGAGCGGAGCCAACCTCCAGATTTATAACCGTTTGCGGACGGAAATCACCAAGGTAGCCAACGGCAGCCTGGATTCCTCTGTTTTCAAGATTGACGTGTCAGATCTGGGCGTGACCGCCTCGGGCGGTTCGCTCCGGCAGGTGAACACCAACCTCATTTTCGATGCGCTGCTGGCGGATCTCCCCTATGAGCTGTACTGGTATGACAAGACGAGCGGGACGCAGTTCAGCTACGGATCCGGCTATAACGGAGTGGTGTCATCCATTACCTTTAAAATGGCGGTTGCCCAGAATTATGCCCTCAGCACGCCGGACGGCAAAAAGTACTATTCCTATGTGCCCGATCCCGCAAAAACCGGTGCGGCGGCGGCAGCGGCGGAGAACGCCCAGGCGCTGGTGGACCGCTGTGCCAGGATGTCCGACTACGACAAGTTGGTTGCTTATCGGGATTACATCTGCGGCCAGGTTTCCTACAACGATACCGCCGCGTCCAGCAGCCGCTATCCCTACGGCGATCCCTGGCAGATGATCTATGTGTTTGACAACAATCCCAGCACCGATGTGGTGTGCGAGGGCTACGCCAAAGCCTTTAAATACCTGTGCGATATCTCAGCCTTTGCCAATAAAATTTCCTGTTATACGGTTTCCGGCTACACTTCCGGCGCCCATATGTGGAATATCGTCCGGATCAACGATCAGAGCTATTTGGTGGACATCACCAACGGCGACACGGATGATGGCAGTACGGCGCGTCTTGACGCGCTGTTCCTGGCCGGCACCTCCGGCAGTGTGGCCAGCGGCTACACCATTCATATGCCGCGGTACAGCCTTGGCGGCGGACGTTACGTGATGGCGCAGGATATCCGCTACACCTATGGGGACAGCACGAAACGGTTGTACGGCGCCGACGTCCTGACCCTGGCCGGATCCGATTATGTGCCCTCTGCCGATCCCGAGCCCTCCACGCCTGTCCCTTCAGAGTTCATTCCTTCTGAGGATCCGGTTGGGGAGTTCACCGACGTGCTGCCTGGCGCCTTCTATCGCGATGCGGTGGGTTGGGCGGTTGCCAATGAAATCACCACCGGCACCACCCCCACCAAATTTTCCCCTGATAGAACCTGCACCCATGGGGAAATCCTCACCTTCCTGTGGCGGGCGGATGGAGAAAAGGAATCCAGCGCCCAGCCCCCCATCCCTATGACTGGGGATGAGTTCTACAGCAAGGCGGCGCGGTGGGCGGCGGAAAAGGGGATCATCGGGGCGGATTTTACCCCCGATGCCCCTTGCACCCGGCTCTACGCGGTGTATTACATCTGGCAGGCCTTTGAGAGGCCGGAATCCTCCGGGGAAAACCCTTTCTCTGACGTGCCGATGGACCTGTCTGCGGCGGAGGCTGTGCTGTGGGCCTTGGAGGCCGAGGTTACCACCGGAGCCACCGATACCACCTTTAGCCCCGGCAAGATTTGCAGCCGCGGCGAGATCATCACCTTCCTGTACCGGGCCTACACCTAAGCGCCTTCTCCCAAACGCAAAAACGGCGGAGCGATCCATATCAGATCGCTCCGCCGTTGTCAGTCTTTCAGCAGTCCGGAATCCGCCATGGATACCATGTCGTCGTTGGCGATGATGAAGTGGTCCACCAGTTCGATCCCCGCTGCCTGGAGCAGCGGCTTCAAATACAGGGTGGTGTCCACATCCGCGTCCGACCACAGGGCCACGCCGGACACGTGGTTGTGAGCCAGCGCCACCCTGGTGGCGTTGCAGCCCAGGGCGGTTTCCAGCACCTTGCGGGCGGTGATGCGCACCGTGTCCGCGATCCCCTCCCCCAGCTTTTTGGTGACGATGAGCTTGCTTTTGCCGTCCATACACACCAGGTAGGCCAGCTCGCTGCGCTGGCCGAAGAACAGGGGGAGCAGCAGTTCCCGGAACTGCCAGGTACTGATCAGCTGCCCGTCAAAGCTGCTGTTTGCCTGTAGGTATCGGGCGGCCACCGCCGGGATCAGCCGGATCAGCACCGCCGTGTTGTACCCCACGCCGTCCACCGACATGAGCTGCTCCGGGGTGGCGTGGAACACCCCGGCCAGGGAACCGAAATGTTCCATCAGCGTGTGGGCCAGCGGGTTCACATCTCCCTGGGGGATGGCGTAAAACAGCAGCAGCTCCAGCACTTTGTGATCAGGCAGTCCGTTCAGCCCATTGGCCAAAAACTCGTCCTTGGTGCGCTTCCGGTGGCCGGTGTGGACGCTGGGCGCTTTCTTTTCCCTCTTTTGATCCGCCACGGGATGGTCAGCCCTTGGCTCCGTACCGGGCGAGGTAGTCCTCCATCCGGCCCAGCATGGCATCGTCAATGCAGACCTTCCCGTCCACCTCTTTATTATGGAGGCAGTCCATGATGTCCCGGATGGTAACGATGGGGTACACCCGGATGCCGTAGTCCTGGCGCAGCTCGTCCAGAGTGGTGCAGTCCCGGGTGCCCCGCTCCATGCGGTCAACGCTGACAAACAGGGCGGCGAATTTTACGTCCGCCACGGATTTGAAGAGCTCGATGGTCTCCCGCACGGCGGTGCCGGCGGTCACCACGTCCTCAACGATGGCAATACGGTCGCCGTCCTGGGGGTTATAGCCCACCATGGCGCCGCCCTCGCCGTGGTCCTTGGCCTCCTTGCGGTTGAAGCAGTAAGGCAGATCCCGACCACAACTGCGGTACAGCGCAGACGCGGCGGACACTGCCAGGGGGATGCCCTTATAGGCGGGGCCGAACAGGGCGTCGATGCCATCGGGCATATGCTCCTGGATGCAGGCGGCATAGTAGTCCCCCAGCCGGGACGCCTGGGCACCGGTTTTGTAGTTGCCAGTATTGACAAAGTAGGGGGTCTTGCGGCCGGACTTGGTGGTGAAGTCCCCAAAGGTGAGTACGCCGGAGCGCACCATGAAATGGATGAATTCCTCGCGGTAAGTCATATGGTTCTCTCCTTCCCTGTAATACAGGCTGAAAATGGGATAGAATTGCAATTATTATATCACTGTCCACCGCCTGCGGCAAGGCTTTTCTTTCTGTGCTCAGGATCACGGCAGATGAAAACAGAAATTGCGGAGGCCAAGCAGATGGTTGCCGAAGGGAACTGGGAGGAAGCCTATGGCGCTGGTAGACCAGAAGTTCTCATCCAGTACTACGTCGCCTGCCCCGTCCGTCTCCTGGCCCCGTTTCAGTTCCGTATATACGGTACACTGACTGATTTCCAGCGCGGCGGCAATCTTTACCGGAGATTCATTGTACCGCCACATCAATTCAATTTTCCGGCGGCCCTCCAGCGTCAAAATCCTCACTTAAATCACCCATTTTGCCCGTTTTTGCCAAAACTTTGGTGAAAAAATAATGCAGAAAAGGCTGAAAAACCTTTTCTGCATTTAATCTGCTGCTTTAGCTGCCAAAAAAATTTGTAAATTCTTCTTGACATCTCCCCACTCCTTTGCTATAATAACCCCTGTCGTCTGACGAACGTTGCAGATAATTGGGGAGCATAGCTCAGCTGGGAGAGCACTTGCCTTACAAGCAAGGGGTCACAGGT
>CAJTVM010000105.1 GCA_910579595.1 uncultured Oscillospiraceae bacterium | reverse complement strand
AGCTCCAGGCCAACGCGGTAGACCTGGTGGAGTTCCTCCGCTTCAAGGGGGAGCCGTTGATCCGGGAAGGGTCGGAGTACCGCTTAGGCAGCAACCACAGCGTCACCGTCCGGGGTAATGAGTGGTACGACCACGCCGCCGAGAAGGGTGGCGGACCTGTGACGTTCCTAAAGGAATTTTACGGCATGAACTACCCACAGGCTGTGATCACCCTGCTCAACGAGGATCTGGCCATCCTCGATCCGCCGATAGATACACCCCGGGAAAAAGTGAAGAAGCCCTTCGAACTGCCGCCCGCCAACAAAGATAACCGGCGGGTGTTCGCTTACCTCCTCAAGCACCGCCACCTGGATCGGGACGTCCTCACCACCTTCGTCCGGGCGGGGCTGGTCTACGAGGATCAGAAATACCACAATGCCGTCTTCGTGGGTATGGACAGGGATGGTACGCCCCGCCACGCCCACAAGCGCAGCACCAACAGCCAGGGGAAGTCCTTCCGCATGACGGCGGAGGGCAGCGACTTCCGTTACGCCTTCAACTGGCCCGGCTCCAACAACCACCTGCTGGTGTTCGAGGCGCCCATTGATATGCTGTCGTTTATCTCAAAGTTTCATGACAGCGCCTGGGCGAAGTACAGCTATGTGGCGCTGTGCGGCACGTCCTCCCAGCCCATGCTGGGGATGCTGGAGCGATGCCCGCAGATCGACACCGTCCACTTCGCGCTGGACAACGACCATGCGGGGCAGCTTGCCACCAGGCGGCTGGCGAAGCTGGCCCGGGAAAAGGGGCTGGCGGTAAACGCGCTGGTGCCTGTGCTGAAAGATTGGAATGCGGATCTGTGCGCGAATTTTGAGCAGGAACAGGAGGTTCAGCATGAACAGAAATTATCGTGAGAGGAGAGATGCGCCGTGCCCCAGCAGTTTATCATCCTGATCGTCGCCGCGGTGGCCCTGCTGGTCATTGGCGGCGTCTCTTTTTTGTCCGGGCGGGGGTCGCTGGACAGCATCAAATCCAAGCCCGTGGGCGACGGCCAGCACGGCACCGCCCGCTGGGCCACCCCCGCCGAGATCGGCAAGACCTTCGCCCGCGTCCCCTTCAAACCCTCTGAATGGCGGCAGGGAAAGGAACTGCCCTGTGCCCAGGGGCTGGTGCTGGGCTCCCAGGGCAAGAAGGGCAAGATCACTGCGTTGGTGGACAGCGATGACATCCACTGCCTGATGATCGGCGCGTCCGGCGTGGGCAAAACGGCCTTCTTCCTGTACCCCAATCTGGAGTACGCCTGCGCCTGCGGGATGAGCTTCCTGGCCCTGGACACCAAGGGGGATCTGGCCCGGAACTACGGGGCCATCGCGCAAAACTGTTACGGCTACGCGGTGTTGGTGATTGACCTGCGTAACCCCATCCGCTCAGATGGGTTCAATTTCCTGACGCTGGTAAATGCATACATGGATCAAGCGGTGGCCCACCCAGACAATCTGGCGGCGCGGGCCAAGGCGGAGAAGTACGCCAAGATCCTCTCCAAGACCATCATCAGCCCGGATGGTGACAGTGGAAATTACGGGCAGAATTCGTTTTTCTACGATTCTGCCGAGGGGCTTCTTACCGCTGTAATCCTGCTGCTGGCAGAGTTCCTGCCGCCCAGGGAGATTGACGGCCAGCCCCGGGAGCGCCGACACATCGTGTCCGTGTTCAAGCTGGTGCAGGATCTGCTGGAACCCTCCGGCACCAAGGGAAAAAGCTGTTTCCAGGTGCTGATGGGCCGCTTGCCCTCGGAGCACAAGGCCCGGTGGTTCGCTGGGGCGGCGCTGAATACCTCGGAGCAGGCCATGGCCTCAGTGCTGTCCACCGTGCTGTCCCGGCTCAACGCAT
The DNA here is from genome assembly GCA_910579595.1 of uncultured Oscillospiraceae bacterium. GTDB lineage: Bacteria > Bacillota > Clostridia > Oscillospirales > Oscillospiraceae > Enterenecus. The sequence goes on along the minus strand of CAJTVM010000105.1, from coordinate 6,894 downwards.
TCCTCGACACGGAGCTGGAACAAACCATCTGCTTCGACAGTCCACTGGATGCCGAGACCTTCGCCAGCCGCAAGTCCGCCATCTTCCTGATCCTCCCCGAGGAAGATCAGACGAAGAATTTCATGGCGGGGTTGATGATCCAGAATTTGGCCCGTGAGCTGTTCTCCGTGGCGGATGAGAACGGCGGTAAACTGAAAAACCGGGTGGTGCTGTTCTGCGATGAGCTGGGCACCATGCCGCCCTTTGACATCCTCCCGCTGTTCAGTGCGGGCCGCTCCCGCCGCCTGACCCTGGTGCCCATCATCCAAAGTCTGGCCCAGCTGGAGAAGAATTATGGCCGCGAGGGGTCGGAGATCATCCAGGACAACGTGCAGGACACCATCTTCGGTGGGTTCGCGCCCAACAGCCAGACCGCGGATGTGCTATCCAAGGCGCTGGGCAGCTATACGGTACAGTCCGGGTACATCAGCCGGAGCAAAGGTGAAAACACCCAGACCCTCCAGATGGGGGAACGGCCTTTGATGACGCCGGACGAGCTGAAGTCCATCCCCAAGGGGGAGTTCGTGGTGATGAAAACCGGCTCCCATCCCATGAAAACCCGGCTGCGGCTGTTCCTGGACTGGGGGATCACCTTCGGGGAGCCCTATCAGACGCCGGAGCACGGGCAGCGGAGGGTGTACTACGCCGGGCGGCAGGAGCTGGAACAGGCCATCCAAAACAGGTATCTTTTAGCGCCTCCGGAAGAAGAAAAAGTCCGTCCCCCGCGGGAGGGACGGACTGGGCAGAAGGATGACAGGCGCCACAGGCAGGAGAGACAGGAGGGCCAGCCGCTGGCGATCATCCCTGACAATATGAAAAAGCAGGATGGGCCGCCGCCCGGGGAAGGAGGGTGATACTTTGGCTTATTACGATTCCATCTACCAGGATACCGAACTGGGCCCACGGGCAAAGGCGGTGTACATTTACCTCAAGGATCACGCCAATAAAGAGGGTACCTGCTGGCCGGGGATCAAGACCATCGCGGCGGGTGTGAGCCTGTCCCGCTCGACGGTGAAGCGAGCGTTGGACGATTTGGTAAAGGCGGGGTTAGTGGTGAAGGAGAAGCGATGGAGGGAAAATGGGAGCTTGTCCTCCAATCTTTATCAGGTCAAATAATGTTGTTCAGGAAAAGCCCAATATACTGTTTACAGCTTTCAAAGTCTAACTCTGGAAAAGCGACTTGGGCAATGGCACAGGCGATAATAAATGACGCCGATTGGATCACGTTCGGAATATGAAGCGTAGTCAGGTGAAGCTCCTGTGCCGTGTTCCCTGTATCGAATAACGCCGATACACCAATCATTGTAGGCACCCCGATGGTGACCACAGGGATACCCATTGTAGATTCGCGCAGGTCAACCGTCCCCCAATAAGAGTGCATTCCATTATCAGTCAAGCTGATGGAACTGCACAGCCGCTCAAGATCCGTACAGGAAGTGCAATCCACGGCCAATATGCAGGCGGCATTGATAGCTGACGCAACGCTGGCAACTATTTTTTCCGAGGACAAGTTGGTATACCCATTCACACCGGGGCAAACCATGACCACCTTCTCGAAATTGGACTTTTCAACAAATGATTCAAACAATTTTGGGCGGAATCGTCTGGCTACTTCCGGCCCCAGGGAATCGGAAACCATATCCTGGTTGCCCAGGCCGCAGACGCACAGTATTTTCCCAAAGCAGGGCTCCAGAAGGGGCCGGAGCTGGTCTGCCAGGCAGGCGCACACCGTATCGAAAGAATCCAGCCTGTCCAAAGGGCCTGTGTCCAAAGTGATGTAATGTCCACATGGCCTGCCCAGCATTTTGGAGTCCTCTGCCGTTTGCAAATGAGTCCAGGTTACAGGCACACCGTGGGATACATATTCTTTCATATCCATGGGCGGTTTCACCTCCAGAACCCAATAAAATCTGTTCCGACCGCCTGGGTGACGGTTATCATGTGTTCCGGGGAACCTTCCAGCTCCCGATCCTCCACCCCCAGCGCATATAGGAGCAGACCGAGGGCGTCATGAAGCCCTGCCTGTTCCTCGGCGTTGTAACCCAGCGCATATCCGGGCTGATTCTCCCAGATTGCGTTCATCAGCTCGGCCTTATGGATCAGGCCGGTGGTGAGTAAGGCCGGGCGGAGCCGCAGAAGCTCCCAGATGGCTACGCAGGCAGTTTCCTTCAAAAAGTATATGTACCCGATCTCACCTTCGGCATCCAATTTTCGGCCTACCTCCCACAGCCCTTCCGACAGCTCCCCATCCCAAATCGGGTAGCACACCGCCAACACCTCCACGCACCGCTCTGCCTCTATCCAGTAGATCCCGTTATCCAGCAGGCGGTGGCGGAGGGTGTGCCCCCAAGGGGTGAGGAACGGCACAGGGTATGCCCCAAAATAGTCCGGGCGCAGCTCCGCCCCATACAGCGCGGCCACGCGCAGGGACTTGCCCTCGGGCATCGGGAGGCCGTGCGCCGCCTTATACCGCAGGATTTCGTACTCCACCGCTGCCCAGGCGCCGTCCTCCGCCTCCAGGCGGTAGATCAGGGCCGAGATGCCCTCCAGCCTGCGGCCTATGGCGCGGGCCTCTTGGTAATGGGCGCGCCTTCCAACACAGCGTAATACTCCCCGCCCTCCCCAATAGTGGGCAGGATACTCAGGTAATAAACGCCGGGGCACTCCTCCTCCCAGTGGTATATCTCTCCCAGTTCATGGGCCAGCAGGTCAAATGTCTCTCTATCCATTTGCTTCCCTCCAGATATAGTGATAAATCACTATACCATATATCCAGATGTTAGTGAAGGGTCACTAATACAAAAACCGCAAATAATTTATCATAGTGACAAATCACTTGAGGGGGATTTGCCTATGAACACCCGTGAAGCTATTGCTGCCCGAATTCTGGAACTGTGCAAGGAGCGCGGTATCACACCGAATGGCCTGGCCAATATCTCCGCCGTGCCACAAGCAACCATCAAAAGCATTTTGAACGGTGAAAGCCAGAACCCCGGCACTGTCACTATCAAAAAACTGTGTGATGGATTTGAAATCACGCTGGGAGAGTTCTTCTCAACACCTGAATTCGATTCTTTGGAACAGGAAATTATTTGAAGCAGGGATTTACAAAGAAAACCAGTTTCTGATGCATTGTGGAAATACTATGGGGTGACAGAACGATAAAGGGGATCGGGATTCGTAAAGAATTTCGGTTCCTTTTGCCATGCTGACAGAAACGCATGCGCTATCAAACGTTATATAATATCCGCTATGTATTGTTTTGTCTTTTCTGTAAAATATTGACCATATTCTACAAGAGGAGGAACGATACATGGCAAGCAGTACATACGGCTATGTCCGGGTATCCACCCAAGAGCAAAACGAGGCACGGCAGGTTGCGGCCATGCGGGCGTTCGGTGTGGAGGATGAAAAAATCATTGTCGAAAAACAATCCGGGCGCGATTTTAAGCGGCCGCTCTACCAGTGTTTAGTTGGTGGGCTGCGGGCGGGAGATGTGCTGGTAATCAAGAGCATCGACCGGCTGGGACGGAACTATACCGAGATTTTAGAACAGTGGGCTTTCATCACCAAAAAGCAGGATGCGGCCATTGTGGTGCTGGATATGCCACTGCTGGATACCCGGCAGGGCCGTGACCTCACCGGGACATTGATTTCGGATATCATACTCCAGCTTCTCAGCTATGTGGCCCAGACCGAGCGTGAAAATATCCGTCAGCGGCAGGCCGAGGGTATTGCGGCGGCAAAGGCGCGGGGCATCCAGTTTGGACGCGAGCGGCTGGAACTCCCGGAAGGTTTTCCTGAGTTTGCCCAGCTGTGGCAGGAAGGCAGGATTTCCTCCAGGCACGCCGCCGAGGAATTGGGGATGTCTTATAAAACCTTCCAGCGCAGGGCCAAGGAGCTTTGCATCGCAACATAAAGGTCTATCCCGGTCAGTACAACAACAGAAGCGCCCGTTTCCCGTGGGAGGGAAGCGGGCGCTTCTGTTGTTATTTATAGATTATCTTCTTCAGGAAGCAGTGAGTCGATTGCAAATAGTTCTCAGAAGTGATTATTCTCCCGGCAAACCAGGAAAATCAAGAGTTAATAGAAAAAATAGCTGGGCCAAAAGGCATACCCTTTGGCCCAAAAGGTCGAAGTAAGAAATTTTTTCGGAATGCTCTTATTCCTACAGAAAAATTGCCGATATAGTTAGCGAAAGCAGTTTGGAGTTCTGCTTTGAGAGCTGGGCCAAAGGGTATACTTTTTGGCCCAAAGATGACAGCTTTTTTCGACAGCATCAGTTTGGTATCATGCGTTGCTTCCATCCGGGAAACGAGGTGACCGCATTGGCACGGAACACAAAGGTACAGCGCACAGGGCAGCAGCGGATCATTCAGCTTAACGCCGCCAGAGTTCAATTTGATTCCACTGGTACGCAGGAGGAATTGAAAACTCAAATGAGAGAACTGGCCAGGGAGATCGTGTCCGGTCTTTCTGCGTTGGAGTTGGATCAAAGCAAGGAGTTGCTGGGCGCGTTTGTTTCTGATCTGTTCCTCTGTGTTGCGGATCGGGAACGCCAGGAGTCCCGCCGCCAGCGGCAGGCCGAGGGTATTGCGGCGGCAAAGGCGCGGGGTGTGCGGTTTGGGCCGGGGCCAAAGCCGCTGCCGGAGAATTTTGACGAGTGCCATCGGAAATGGCGGGATGGGGAGCTCAGCTTATACGAAGCGGCGGAAGCCTGCGGGATGCCCAAAACTTCGTTTCATGATGCCGTGGTGCGCAAAGAGCGGTCTATGGGTTGTGCGATTTGACGGATGCCGCTGGAGGGGGTGGCCAGGATGCCGCGAAAACCGAAAATGCCGGTTGAGGACGGCAAAACGGTTCAATATACCACCCTCAAGGTCCGGCTCTACCCCAACGAGGCCCAGGCGGAGCTGTTTGAAAACACCTTCGGCTGCTGCCGCTATATCTGGAACCATATGCTGGCCGACCAGCAGCGGTTTTACCTGGAAACTGACAAGCACTTTATCCCCACCCCGGCCAAGTATAAAAACGAGGCCCCCTTCTTGAAAGAGGTGGACAATCAGGCGCTGATTCAGGAGCACAACAAGCTCTCCCAGGCGTTCCGGGTGTTCTTTAAGGATCCGAAAACCTTCGGCGCACCAAAGTTCAAGAAGAAAAAGACCGATAAAGATTCCTTCACCGCCTGCAACCACGTCTTTGAATCCGGTCCCACCATTTACATTACCAGGGACGGCATTCGCATGACCAAGGCCGGGATCATCCGGGCCAAGTTCTCTCGCCGCCCGCGAAACGGCTGGAAGCTGAAACGGGTTACAGTGGAGAAAACCAAAACGGGCAAATATTTTGCCTACATCCTTTATGAGTACATCGTGAAGGAGCCGGAGGCGGTTGTCCCTGTCCCGGAGACCACTGTTGGTTTGAAATATTCCATGGGCCACTTCTATGTGGCGGACAGCGGTGAACTAGCCGATCCGCCCCACTGGCTGAAAGCCTCCCAAGAAAAGCTGGCGAAGCTCCAGAAGCGGCTCAGCCGGATGGAGCCCGGTTCCAAAAATTATCAGGAAGCTGTCCAGAAGTACCGCGAACTCCATGAGCACATCGCCAACCAGCGCCGCGACTTCATCCACAAGGAATCCAGCCGGATAGCCAACGGTTGGGACGCCGTGTGTGTGAGGGGCGATTCTATGCGGGACGTGTCAAAAAAGAAGATACTCCCGGGGAACGCGCTGGAAGCCGGGTTCGGGATGTTCCGGGAGTGCCTGCGCTACAAGCTGGCGCGGCAGGGCAAGGCGCTGATCGTAGTAGACCGTACCGCCCTCACCACAAGAACCTGTTCTAATTGCGGGTTCGTCCGAAATGACAAACCCCACCGCAAGGGAACCTGGGCCTGCCCCAAGTGCGGCACAGTGCATGACCGGGAGGTCAACGCCGCGAAGAATATCAAGGCCCAGGGGCTTGCCCAATATTCCAGTATGCAGGAGCGGGAGGCCGCTTAGCAGATATTGATTCCACGCTATGCCGGTCGGAACACCGGTGAACGCCCATGGTTCCGGCTGAGGAAGCGTTGATCGAAGCGAAACCATCTTTGATTTTGTTTCGATCAGCGTTATCCAAGGCCGTTGAGTGGGAAACGAGAGGCCGTCTTTCTTCTGAATCGCGGCTGAAAGCCCTTTGAGGCTGTTCAAAACATTATGACGATGAAAAGCAGGCGAAAGGAGTTTGCCATGCTGGTACTGCAACTCAGGACAGGAGAATACATGACCATCGGCAATGATGTGGTGGTTCGAGTCAATGATGTTTCTGGCGACCGCTGCAAGCTGATGATCAAAGCCCCCAGGGAAATCCCCGTGATACGAGGTGAACTGCTGGAACGCGCCGGCGCAGAACGCCCGGAAGGCATAGCGGAAATACCCCGGCGGCATCAGCCGGGACTATCCTGGAATCGGAACAAGACCCAGGCGCTGATCGCCATGCGGCGGCTGCTTGGCCAAATGGACGGCGGGGACGACCGCGTGAAGGATCTGCGCCGACAGTTGGACTTTTTGTTCCCACCCGAGTTCGCGTCCAACGAGACGATTTACGCTCCAAAATAATTTTGGTTTCTTCCGGCTGACGAGCCGGTTGAAATACAGCGCCGAGCCAATGTTCCAAAGGCCACGGAAACAGGCAAAGCGCGCCCTCCATTGCGCCGGATCCAGGGAATAGGTGAAAGCACAGTGGAGGAACCCCAGCAATCATTTTATTTATAGGAGGACTATAAAATGAGGATCCAACATAACATCATGGCCATGTCGGCGTACCGCAACTACACCAACAACGTCTCCGCCATGAAGAAGAACCTGGAGAAGCTCT
>CAJTVM010000104.1 GCA_910579595.1 uncultured Oscillospiraceae bacterium | reverse complement strand
AACGACAAAATTTCTTCGGCGTTTTCTTACAATTTCATATCGGCGTTGACACCCGGCGGGCCGGGGTAAAAGAGGCTGTGTTCATGAGCGGCGGCGTGGTCCGCAATGCCGGGGTGCGAAAAGCCCTGGAGGACGGCCTGGGCGTGACGCTCCACACCTCGGAGCTGTCCCAATTGGCGGGCGCCTTGGGCGCGGCAATCTATGGATTCCAGAAAATGAGCAGATAAATCGGAGGAGGAAACAACCATGGAAGAAGTCAAAAAAGTGCGCAGGCCGCCCGACCCCAACTCGGCCAAGTACAAGCTGGGCCAAATCGCCGCCAAGGCGTACAGCGACGTGGCGGAGGCCAAGGCCCGGGGGGAGAAGATCGGCTGGATCTCCAGCAACTTCCCCGTGGAGATCCCGGAGACTCTGGGCATCCCGGTGTGCTACCCGGAGAACCAGGCGGCGGGGCCCGTCTGTGCCAGGAGGCGGAGGACGCGGGCTATTCCAACGATATCTGCGCCTACGCCCGGATCAGTCTGGCCTACGCCAAATCCGGCAGCGCCCCGGAGCAGGATATGCCCCTGCCCGACTTCGTGCTGTGCTGCAACAACATAGCTGTTAAGAACATGGGTTAATCCATAATACAAGTTAGTTTGGGCTATGGAAAAATGGCCTATCTGGAAGCTGTCCAGATACTTTGATTTCTGGTCTAATTTCTGAAAACGTGCCAGTATTCCTGATTCCCGCTGTCTTTACTCTCGTGGCCTGCATCATGAGCTTTTTTGCAACATTTTCGCAGTGCTGCCCGCCCTCTGGGCTATTGCTGTACCGGTGGCAGCGGCTACGGGGCTGAGTCCGGCCATCCTTCGGACCGGTATTGTTGTAGGGGCAATTGGAGCCGGTTCTGCTTCACCAATGTCTTCAGGCGGTGCGGCCAACCTGTCTGTATTTCCCACAGAAAAGCAGCCTGATATGAGCCGTAAAATGCTGGCATACGCACTGTTTTCCTGCGTATGGTTTACCCTCCTTGCATTGCTGGGAGTTTTCAACATCGGTGTCCTGATCACAGGGGTGTGAGTATTTAGCACCGCAAGGGAACCCGGTGTCTGCTCTGTTTCTGGGCAGACACCGGGTTTTCTTTGCTTGGACAGTTGGGAGAATACCACAAAAAATGATAGTAAAATTTATGATAATTTATAATTGAACTCCTTGAAAAAACAGTATACAATATGATTATCAAATTTAGAATGAAAGTAAGAGGAGGCATCCTTTCCATGAGAGCACCTGCCGAACCGAGCACCTGGCGAACCTCCCGCCCCCACCGCCCTAACTTTGGCAGCACCCCTAAACCCTACCCCGCCACCTGGTTCTTCGACCGGATGGGGTTCATTGGCGATGAGGGCGTCGGCTGTTTCCTGATAAAGACCTCGGAGGGGCTGATCCTCATCGACGCCATGTACCCAGAGGACAAATACCTGCAAATGATAGAGGATGGCATCCGGGAGTTGGGCTGCCGGGGAGAGGATCTGAAGGCTGTCCTCATTACCCACGGCCATTTTGACCACTTTGGGCAAGCTGATAAGTTAAGGGATCGCTATGGCTGTCGAATCTATCTATCTAAAACCGACGAGGAGTTGGCCCGCTCGAAACCGGAGGTGCCCTACGGACTCACCTTCCCTGTAGACGGCTGGCTGGAGGACGGGCAGGATTTCATTTTAGGAGACACCGCGATCCGCGCCGTTCACACCCCGGGGCACACGCCGGGCTGTATGTCCTTTATCATCCCCGTTACCGACGAAGGCCGTCCCCACCATTTAGCCCTATGGGGTGGGACAGGCATCCTGCCGGACTCGGACAAAGAAGCCTACCTGGCCTCGGTGGAAAAATTCTCCCAGATTTGCGATGGCTATGAAGTGGATGCGGAGATCTCTAACCATCCCTTTGTGGATAATAGCCTGCTCAGATTGGAGGTGATTCGGAACATTGTAGACGGCGTGCCCAACCCTTTCGTCATCGGGCGGGAGGCATACCGCCGGTATGAGCGGATGTTCTATGACCTGTGCAAATCTAAGATGTAACCACGAGAGAGGTAACCAACTTTAGCTCAAGAAGGGAAGATGGAAAATGGCAGCACAAGCAGCGACCTCGAAAAAAGAGACCTTTTGGATCGTAAACATCATCGGCTTGATCCTCATGTTCGGCTTCGGCAAGATCGTGCCCCCCTTTGGCCCCGTGACCGAGGTGGGCGTGGCGGTCATCGGCGTTTTCCTGGGCGTTATCTTTATGTCCCTGTTTTCTGACCAGATGTTCTACGTGTCCCTGCTGGGCATGGCGGCACTGGTGTACCACGGCTACCTCACCGGGGCCGGGGCATCCTCCGCATTCCTGGGCTCCACCACGGTGACCCAGCTGATCTTTGTCACCGCCCTGTGCGCGGCCCTGCGCAGCACCGGGGCCATGGACGTGCTGGCCAAAAAGCTGCTTACCGCCAAGGCGCTGAAGGGCAAGCCCCAGCTTTTTGTCACGGTGTTCCTGCTGACCGGCTACCTGATCTCCATGATCGTCACCTTTGTGCCCACCTGTATCCTGATGTACGCAGTGCTGGATTCTGTGTGCGACGTGGCCGGTTACAGCAAGGAGGACAGCTTCCGCAAGCATATGCTGCTGGGCCTGTACATCTCCTGCATGGGTGCCTATGCTGTTCCCTTCATGGGCATTCAGATGACCTCCATTGCCATGCAGCGCACCGTGCTGGAGGGCTACGGCATTGCGTTCAGTGAGGGGACCTACTTCCTTACAAACCTGGTGGTCTTTGTGGCATTCCTGGTCATCTATGCGGCCCTGATGCGCTTTGTGTTCCGCTGCGACTTGGAGCCCCTGCGCACCATGGACGTGACAAAGTCCGAGAAGCTCCAGAGCACCCCCGACCACATCAGCAAGGAAGGCTGGATCTACATGGCCGCTTTCCTGTTCTGCATTGTGTATAATCTGCTGTGCAGCGTGGTACCCAAGTCCCTGCCCATCTACGCCCCCATCTTTGGTTTCGGCAGCCCCTGGATCTGGCTGCTGGGAGTGGCTGTGCTGACGGTGGTTCGGGTGAACGGCAAACGTCTAATGAGCGGGAACGATATGCTGAAGAACGGCGTGATGTGGAACCTGGTGTGCCTGGTGGGTATGTTCTCCATCTTAGGCAGCGCCATGACCAACGAGGAGATCGGCATCCGCGTCTGGCTTATTGAGATTATCGGCCCGCTGTTCAGCAATGCCAGCCTCCCCATCCTGGTCATTATGGTGGTGATCATCGTTACCATCGCCACCAACGTGGTCAATGGCCTGCCCTGTGTGCTGGCTACCACGGCAATCGTCATGCCCTTTGTGTGCCAGATGGCCCTGGAGAGTGGCATCAACCCCAGTGTGATGGGCACCCTCATCAATGTCTGCGCCAACTTGGCCTTCCTGACCTACTCCGGCTCTGTCTTTGCCTCGCTGATTTTGAGCCGTGAGGAGATCACCCAGAAGTTCATCTGGACGAAGGGCCTTGCTACCATGGTGATTTTCATGGTGGTGGCCTCGGGTATCGGCATCGTCCTCAGTTACGTCCTGTAATAATTCATACACCGACAAAGGAGACGGGCGGCGGGGCCCGTCTCCTTTGTGCTGAGTTTAGGGAATACGGCCCACGCAGTCCAAAGAGTAGGATTGATAATTGCATTTTTGATTATCGTGGGGTATAATGAGACATCAAATGGAAGCGGGGGCGGGACAATGGACGATCAAAATTGGCTGAGCGAGGAACAGCGGGAACGCATCAGGGCCAGGGAAATCAGCCACAGCCATATGCTGGAGGCAGACAAGCGCCATGAACAGTTGTTTGCGCCTTTTGGCGTAAACTTCCCGGTTTACCGGACGATGGTATACCTGACGCTCAACGAGGAGGGGGCCGCACCCTCGGAGGTAGCTGATGAGCTGATGATCCTCCGTCAAAGTATGACCAGCATTCTGGACGGTCTTGAGAAGAAGGGGCTGCTCCAGCGGTTGGCCGACCCGACGGATCGGCGGCGGCTGCGGGTGAAGCTGCTCCCGCCAGGGCAGGAGCTGGCGAAGCAGTTGATTCTGACGGAGCAAGCCTATGGGGAACGCATCCAGTCCTATATGGGGGATGCTGACCTGGAGGAATATCACCGCCTGGAACAGCGGATGTATGAGGCCAAAGTAGCGGCCCTCAACGATGTATTGACCGAGCGGACAGTGGAATAAGGTTAAGGGGACGCATGGCACAAGCCATGCGTCCCCTTTAAGCATATCATCCAAAAAGGTATAATCATTTTTGTGATAAATAGAGATGTTTAAAAAATCACGAAAAATCACTTGTATTTTTTGTCCTGCTCGTGTATGATTCTGATAGTAAAAAATTTTATAATTCATATTGAGATTAAAAGAAAGGGGTATTTACAACATGAAAGAAACCTATACGGAGCTCGTTCAGCCCATTGAAATTTACGACAGTTGCGACGTGCTGGTGGTGGGCAGCGGCGCGGCGGGCCATTCAGCTGCCATCGCCGCCGCCCGGGCGGGCTGCAAAAACATCGTGCTGATGGAGCGGTACGGATACTCCGGCGGCGATGTCACCGGGGGCTATGTCATTATGGTGCCCAACCTGAGCTGGTACGACAAGTCCTTTGTCCGGGGCCTCCAGGAGGAGTGGTTTACCCGGCTGGAGCCCATCCCCGGCGCGGTGCGCGGCCCCTCCCTGAAAGATATCGGCAGCCAGGATCCGGTGTTGATCGACGCCTGGCAGTCCATCCACGACTGCGTGAGCCGGGGGGGCTTCGAGGGGGCCAAGCCCTCCTGCCTGGTGCGGGCGGTGTACTACGAGCCCAACCAGCTTAAGATCGAGATGGACAAAATGCTGCTGGAGCACAAGGATTCCATCCGGGTGATGTATCACTCCTGGGGGGCCCGGCCCATCATGGAGGGCAATACCATCAAGGGTGTGGCTTTCGAGTCCAAGGAGGGCCGCAAGGCCGTCATGGCCAAGGTAGTCATCGATGCCACCGGCGACGGAGACATCTTCCGGCAGACCGGGGCGCCCTACTGCTCTCTGGCGGACGGGGAGTGTCGCTCCTCTACCACCGCCCTGGTGTGGCGCATCGCGGGTATCGACTGGGATCAGTTCGAGGCATGGAAGCGCCGCAGCCCCAAGGCGGCGGGGGCCCTGCGAGAGCGTTTGAGCAAAATTGCGGGCTTCCGGTGCCTACCTCTGCCAACCAACCAGAACGATATGTGCTGGATGAACAACTGGCACCCGGATATGGATTGCGCTACCGTGGCCGATCAGACGAAAACTGAGATCGGCACTCGGGACACCATCCGGGAGGTACTGGCCTACTTAAAGGAAGCGGTGCCCGTGGCTTTCCGCAATGCCTACCTCTACGACATCGCCCCCCAGCTGGGCTACCGCTGTTCCTGCCGGCTCAAGGGCGAGTATGTCATGAGCGCCAACGATTTTGCCTTCGCCAGGCAGCACGAGGACGTGATCGCCTGGCACTCCACCATCTGCCAGATCAACGATTGCGGGCCGGTGGAAATCCCCTACCGGGCGATCCTGCCCCAGAAGGTGGAGGGCCTGCTGTGCCCCGGCCGCCACCTGTCGGCGGACAATGTGGCCATCGACTGGCTGAACCTGATCCCCCAGTGTGTGGGCACCGGCCAGGCCGCCGGCGTGGCCGCCGCGGTGGCGGTGGCGGACGGCGCCACCGTACGGAATGTGAACATCAAAAAGGTACAGGACATCCTGGCTGGGGAGCAGGACGTGCCCCTGCCTCGGAACGAACACACCGACCCGTCTTACACCGCACTGTGCGAGGAACACCAGTACGGCCTGTACACCAATCTGGCCAGGCAAGCTGCCCAAGGGGACTCCCTGGACGCCTACCGCCAGCACTGACCGTCCCGATGGAGCGGCGGGACGAGGAGCAGACGCAGGAGCGGAAACACAGCCAGACGGATCTCCCGTTGGAATTTTATGTGCGTCTGCTGAATTTGCCCGCCTGCAAGCGGGGGCTGCCCTGTGATGGCTGCGGGCGGTGCGAACATTGATTAGAAAGCTCGGACAGAGTAGGGCGGGCGGACAAGGCTACGCCTTGTCCGCCCGCTTTGTAAACATGGAGGAGGAAGCAAAATGGCAAAATTCATCACAGCCCAAGAGGCGGCGGAACTAATCCCGGATGGGGCCACAGTGGGCCTCGCAGGGATGGGGCTGTCGGGCTGGCCGGAGGAGGTGGCCTGCGCTATCCGGGACAGCTTTAAGGAAACGGGCCATCCCTGTGATCTGAACCTGAAGCAGGGCAGCGCCATGGGAGACTGGGGCTACGGCAACGGCTTTGTGGGCTGGGAGCGCACTCCCCGGGAGGGCGGCCCCGACCAGGCCCATGGCGCCCGGGGAGTTACCCGGTTCGGCGAGGCAGGGCCGGGACTGGTTACCCGCTGGTCCGCTGCCCACATCGGATCCGCCTTTGCACTCAATGATCTGGTGCGGCAGAACAAGATTCAGTGCCACTGTCTGCCCCAGGGGGTCATCGTCAACCTGTGGCGGGAGATCGCCGCCGGGCGGTCCGGCCTGTTGACCAAGGTGGGGCTGGGCACTTTTGTAGACCCCCGGATCGAGGGGGGCAAGATGAACGCCGCTACCACCGACGAGCTGGTGGAGCTGGTGGAGTTCCAGGGGGAGGAATACCTGTTCTACAAGAGCTTTCCCGTCCATGTGGCCCTGCTCCGGGGCACCACCGCCGATGAGAGCGGCAACATCACCTTTGAACACGAGAGCGTCCTCAACGAGGGGCTGGCGGTGGCCATGGCAGCAAAGAACAGCGGCGGCATTGTAATCGTCCAGGTGGAGTACACCACCAAAAGCGGCGTGATGAACCCCAAGGATGTGAAAATCCCCGGCATTTTAGTGGACTATGTGGTCCAGGCCACCGACCCCATGGCCTGCTGGCAAGCTGAGGGCGTGTACTTCGAGCCCGCCTTCTCCGGCCAGGTGAAAAAGCCGGTGGGGGCGCTTCCCCGGCTGCCCTTGGGGGATCGGAAGGTGCTATGCCGCCGGTGCGCCATGGAGCTGGAGGCGGGCAGCGTGGCCAACCTGGGCGTGGGCATCCCAGCGGATGTGGCCTCCATCGTGGCAGAGGAAGGCTATACCGGGGCCATCACCCTTACCGCCGAGACCGGCGCGGTGGGCGGCGTACCCGCAGCCCTGCCCAACTTCGGCAGCAGCTATAACCCGGAATGCATCATGCTCCACAACGATATGTTTGACATGATCGACGGCGGTGGGTTGGACATCACCGTGCTGGGGCTGGCCCAGGCGGATGAGGCGGGCAACCTGAATGTGTCCAAGTTCGGCAGCAAGCTCACTGGCCCCGGCGGCTTCATCAACATCACCCAAAGTGCCAAAAAGGTGGTGTTTTGCGGCACATTTATGGCAAAGGCGAAGCTGAAGGTGGCGGACGGGAAGATTACTGTGGTGGTGGAGGGCAAGGCGAAAAAGTTTGTCAAGCAGGTGGAGCAGATCACCTTCTCCGGCAAATATGCCCGCCCAAACCAGACCATTCTGTACATCACGGAGCGGTGCGTATTCCAGCTCATCGGCGGGAAGATGACCCTCGTTGAAATTGCCCCAGGCATGGATCTGGAACGGGATATCCTGGCCCACATGGGCTTTGTTCCCGCCATCGCCCCGGAAATCAAGACTATGGATCCCGCCATCTTCCAGGAAAGCTGGGGCGGGCTGGGCACTTACCTGGAACAAGACTCATAGGAGGAACCAATATGATATTGAATGAGAAACAGCGGATGCTGCGCAAGCTGTACCGGCAGTTCGCCGAGACAGAGTTCACCGACGAGCTGCTGGATCGTCTTGAGGAGACGGGCGAGTTCGACCGTGTCATCCACGACAAGATGGCCAAATACGGCTTCATGGGGGTGAAGATCCCGGTGGAGTACGGCGGGAGCGGCGGCGACAGCCTGGCCTACGCCATGATGGTGGAGGAGTTCGCCCGGGTGTCCCCGGTGCTTTCCATCTACGCCAACACCTCCAACTCCTTGGGCGGCGGGCCGCTGATGTTCTGCGGCACCGAGGAGCAGAAGCGGAAATATCTCACCCCCTGTGCCAAGGGGGAGAAGATCATCGTGTTCGCCCTCACCGAGCCGGGGGCGGGTTCCGATGCGGGCGGTACCCTCACCACCGCCGCCCAGGATGGGGACTGCTTCGTCCTCAACGGGCGCAAGACCTTTATCTCCGGCGCGCCCTTCGCGGATTACGCCATCGTGTACGCCAAGACCGACCCTGCCCAGAAGGGCTCCAAGGGGATCTCCATGTTCATTGTGGACATGAAGCTCCCCGGCGTGTCCTGCGGCAAGCCGGAGCACAAAATGGGCATCATCGGCTACCCCACCAGCGATGTCATCCTGGAGGACGTGCGGGTGCACAAGGCCGACCTGCTGGGCCCGCTGCACAAGGGGTTTGCCACCGCCATGAAAACCCTGGACGGGGGCCGCCTGGGCATGGCGGCTCAAGCGCTGGGCATTGCCCAAGGCTGCTTGGATGAGTCTGTGAAATACGCCAAGGATCGCAAGCAGTTCGGCAAGCCCATCGCAAAGTTCCAGGCCATCAGCTTCATGATCGCCGACATGGCCACCGAGATTGAGGCCGCCCGGCAGCTCATCTACTCCACTGCCGTGCGCAAGGACGCGGGGGATCCGGAGAGCTCCAAGCTGTGCGCCATGTGCAAGCTGTACGCCGCCGAGATGTGCAACCGGGTGGCATACAAAGCGGTGCAGATTCATGGCGGGTACGGCTACATCAAGGAGTACAAGGTGGAACGATTCTACCGGGACGCCCGGATCACCAGCATCTACGAGGGCACCTCTCAGGTGCAGCAGATGGTGATTTCCGGAAATCTGCTGAAATAAGGAGGGGAACATCATCAATATTTATGATCGGCGAGGAGCCTTGTCTGCTGTCCAATTTGCGGTGGAAGAACCCGAACCAAGGTATATGAGGACACTGTGCTGGTCAGGTTCCCGCTGTACTGCCCAAAGTGCAGACGAGAAACCCGGATCGATGTGGTCATGATGAAAATGGTTTTGAGCAAAGAGCCAGACGCATAGACGCAGAGCCTGCTCCCCGACTGTTAGGGAGCAGGCTCTTTTTTAGATGGCGTCGTCAATAAACAAGGAGCCAAATAGCAATACAACGAATTTGGAC
>CAJTVM010000103.1 GCA_910579595.1 uncultured Oscillospiraceae bacterium | reverse complement strand
CAGTATATTTCCTTGTAATTTGAATCAATTCATCCTTATCTAAGGCGTTATCTTTTAAGTTCTTTATTAAATCATATGAACTGTGTACATCAATGTGAGCTCCCTTTGCAGTGATAGTATTTTTTGATGTACGATACCAATATTCTTTGTCTTGTGCATCATCAACCCATGTAGAATGACAAATAAAATTACAATCAACCATATCATCCTCATCATAACCAAAATAGCACCACACAATATTTGCTGCACGCCCTTTATAACGTGCTTCTGCAATTTCATTCTGGTACACATCATAATAAAGTACTTTATTTTTTATTTCTGTTGCAATTTCTGCAATCTGTTCCATTGAACTTTGAAAGCGTAAAATCACTTTAACAGATAATCTTTTTGCATTGGCATGATGTACTGGTTCAACGTTATAAATAATATAGTTATCTGTTTCTTCGTATACTTTTGCGATTTTGTAGGGATTGTATTCTTCAACATCAAAAAATATAGTTCCACCTATACTTGAGCGAAATATTGGTTGCTGAAAATTACGTTTCCCTTTTCTGTTTGAAACTTCTGCTAAATGGAATATTGCTTCATTTATTGCTTCCAAAGATTTCTTACCTTTTCTAACCAAAAAACGCGCAGTTAATGCATCACATACAAAACTTGTATATAAACTAATTTCATTAGCTTCATCAAAGCCAGAAGATTGATTGGCACCACAAGAAGCCAAAACCGCAAAACCGCGTCCGGCAAAATGTTCAACCGTTTCATCAATGTCTATCGTTGGAATGTTTTCAAGTGAAAAATCACCCGAATGACAACTATCTATAATGGCAATCTTATTTTTGGTTTGTATTTGCTCTATCGTATTAAGCAGATCTTGTAACTCAATCAAACCATCACTCAATACTAAGCAATTTTTTCCACCGTGACCAGAGAAGTAGAAAATAAATGTATCATTTTCCGATATATCTTTAAGTACAGTGTATATTGATGTAATAAAATCATTCTTTGTTACAATGCCGGTTTCGCCAGACAAATGTATATTGCTTGGGTTTATATTTAATCCTTTGACAAGAGCCTTTCTCATTGCAAATAAATCATTTCTGCACATAGGTAAAGACGGACATTTAAAGGTTAAATATTCACATACTCCTACTAATAATACTTTTGTCGTTCCCATATTTTACTACCTACCTTTTAGTCAATATTGCTTTACAGATTTCTGCTTGTTATTTTAGCATAGTAATTTGCATGTTTCTATATATCAAAATACTAATCATTAAAATCATTAAAATAAGCAAAATGGGTATTTCATTATTAGCAATATACCCATTTTGCTTCTCAACCCACAAGGGAATTACTATAGTATCAGTTTGTTTGGTGATACTGTTTTGAGTATCTACAATCTCATATCTTGCTTGCACCCTGTTTGTCAGCGTTAATGATAAGTTGTTGTAAATACTTCCTTATCACCGTAAAACTAAATTTTTCGGGGCTTTCCATGAGGACATTCCCTCAATGCACCCGCCCATAGGATTCGCTTACAGCTTTTCGTAGGAAACCAGTTCGCTTACCGGGATACGAGTCTGACTGTGCCGCTCCGGGTCAGCGCAGTTCTCCCCAGCATAGCCGACTACCAGGATGTTGACCGGCTCCAGGTTAGCGGGGAGGTTAAACTCCCGGCGCAAAACATCCGGCTTGAAGTAGCATACCCATACGCTGCCCAGACCCAGCTCTGTGGCCTGGAGCATCATGTGGTCGGTCAGGATGGAGGCGTCAATGTCCCCGGTCTGCTTCTGGTCGAAGGGCCGTACCCACGCCTTGTCGTGGTCGGCACAGACGATGATGGCGAGGGGCGCGCCGTAGATGCCAGCGGCCTTGCCAATCTTCGCCAGCCCTTCTTCGTTCTGAACAACGATCAGGCGTACCGGCTGAAGGTTGGCAGCGGTGGGGGCCACATGAGCGGCCTCCAGAATCTTTTCCAGTTTTTCCGGCTCCACCTTCTGGCCGGTGTAGCTGCGGATGGAGCAGCGTGTCTTTGCAATTGTGATAAAGTCCATGATAGGCAGTCCTTTCGCAAATAAACTGATTGTTGGCCATGTCAAGGCAACCATCTGATATGATTTTAGCACAATCATCCTCGTCCGCAAGATTGCACTTTTTTGTAAGGCACTACCCAAAAAGTAAGTCCTTTTCCAAATAAAAATACTATGTTATACTTTCCATGAGGTGAGACTATGAAACAGCAAGAATTTACTTGTCCCGTTGCGGCAACGCTGTCGCTGATTGGTGGGAAATATAAGCCGCTGATCCTCTGGCATTTGATTGAGCGGCCCCTGCACTATATGGAATTGCAGCGGAGGATTCCAAAGGCCACGCCTAAAATGCTCTCTCAGCAGCTCCACAATCTCGAAGATTGCGGCATGGTGCATAGAGAAGTAATCCCGGAAAAACCGCCCAAAACACTTTACTCACTGACTGCATTTGGGGAAAGCATTATTCCTGTTTTGGACGCGATGTGCCAGTGGGGAGCAAACTATTTAGACGGGCTGGATGTTCAACGGCCGTGTTGCGGCGCTGGGGCATAATGCGAGGGGGCATAGCTGCCATTAGGTGGCTATGCCTGTTTGTTTTCAGAACCACATAGCTTGTTCATCTCTAAACTTTGGGATCGGCCCGTCCTGATACGGGTCATAGCGATGTTCATTACAGCCAAACTCCTGCAAAAAGCAGATCATATCCTCCGCCGTCCATTTCACAAGGGTCATTCCGTCAAAGGCTTCCACCCTGCCGTCGTCCATTTTATTCTTGAAATACCACTCAACGATAGTCTGATCCCCTTTGTGGAAATACTGTTTGATGTCCCACTGGAGGACATTTCCGCGTGTATTCCATTCCTCAAACCAATGCTTCACTTTGGCAACACCCTGATACTGCGGCCCCCAGCTTTCGATGTAAAGGACATCATCAGAAAATATGTCCTCTATGCCCAGGTCTTTCTTTTGCAGCCACATATCAAACCATAGCCTGATGATTTTCTCTCGTTTATCCATAATGTCCTCCTATACCCGCTGCCAGAGCAGCATATTGTTTTCAAACAGAGCGTTCAGCCTGCCGGTGTCCTTCAGCCACGCCAGATAAGAGCGGACGGTGCTGCCCACCAGGACATATTGCTCAAAGTTCATTGTCAGCCCGTAGTCCGTAAACAGCCGTTGCAGGATGACCTCAAAGCAGAGCGGTTCCTGACAGATGCCGGCGATCTTGTCCGCAATCTCCAGCACCTTGTCTATGTTATACTGTGCGAGGTCAGCTATATCTTCGGAGGCAGCGGCGTGGGCCGGGACAAACATCTTTGCTTGCAGGGGCTTCACCATTTCCAGCGTGTTCAAATAGGCGGCAACATCGTAGATGAAGCCGATCTGATACTTGTCCAGCGTTTCCCGTCTGGACAGGCAATCCGCCAGATAGATTACATCATTGCTCGTCCGAAAGCCCACCATATCAAAGAAGTGTCCCAGCAAGGGGATGATCTCAAAACCCTCCGGCAGACACTCCTTCGTCAGCTCCTGGGCCATGAGGAATTTGTGCCCAGCTCCTTACACGGATAGCCGCCGTACAAAAAGGACGGTTCCAGGACAGGGTGGCGGGTAAAAGCGCAGTCGACCCCCGGCACGTAGATTTTGCACCCGGTCTGTCCCTGCAAATACCTGTTGCCGCCGATGTGGTCAGGGTGTTGTAGATGGCGGTGAGCCGCCAGCCGTTGGCGTCCAAATTATTGATGCTGCCGCGAAAATCAAGCCCCGCTGTCCGGGCCATTTCCGGACGGATCGGCCTCACCGCCCGCCGGTTCCTCCGCAGAAGGCGCGTCTGCCGGCGGGGCGTCCTCCGGGGGAGGGGGCATGGGGATGGGTTCATCGGTCATGTGGACGTGCCGGGCGGGAGGCTCAATGTCCCCGGGCAGCTGGGATCTGGATCTGGTGGAGGTGTAGGCCCCTTCCACCAGCGCGGGATCCCGGCCCTCAATAATGGCCACCATTTCACCGCCGGTGATGGTCTCCTTCTCCAGCAGGTATGCGACCACTTTGTCCATGTCCTCCCGGTTGGCGCGGATAACCTCCACCGCCTCCTTGTAGCACACGTCCAGCACAGCCTTGACGGCCTTATCCATGACTGCGGCAGTGTCCTGAGCGCAGTCCAGGCCGTAGCCACCGTCCAGGTACTGGTTGCGGACGGATCCCAAGGCCATCATACCAAATTCCTCGCTCATGCCGTACATGGCCACCATGTTCCGGGCAATGCTGGTGGCCTCCTGGATGTCCTGAGAGGCGCCGTTGGTCATGGTCTCCATCACCACTTCCTCGGCGGCGCGGCCACCCATGGACACGGCGATCTTGGCCATCAGCTCTTCCCTGGTGCGCAGATTGGTCTTGTCCTCCTCGGGCATCAGAAGGGTGTAGCCCAGGCTGCCCTCGGTGTGGGGAACGATGGTGATTTTCTGCACTGGCTCGGCGTTTTTCTGCTTGTAGGCCACCATGGCGTGGCCCACCTCGTGATAGGCCACCAGCTTGCGCTCGAACTCGGTGAGAACGGAATTTTTCTTTTCGCTGCCCGCGATGACAAATTCGAAGGAGGCCAGCAGATCTTCCTGAGTCACCAACCTGCGGCCCTTGCGCACGGCCCGCAGAGCGGCTTCGTTCACCAGGTTGGCCAGATCCGCGCCCACAGTGCCCGCGGTAGCCAGAGCGATCTTGTTGAGATCCACGTCCTCCGCCAGCTTGATCTTCCGGGTATGGACCTGGAGGGTGGCCAGACGGCCCGCCAGGTTGGGCCTGTCGATGGTAATGCGCCGATCAAACCGCCCAGGCCGCAGCAGCGCCTTATCCAGCACCTCGGGCCGGTTGGTGGCCCCCAGCACAATGACGCCCTTGCCGGGATCAAAGCCATCCAGCTCGGCCAGCAGCTGGTTCAGTGTCTGTTCCCGCTCGTCGTTGCCGCCCATACGGTTGTCACGGGATTTGCCGATGGTGTCGATCTCATCGATGAAGATGATGCAGGGGGCCATTTTGCTGGCCTCTTTAAAGAGATCGCGGACACGGCTTGCGCCCACACCCACGAACATCTCCACGAAGTCGGAGCCGGAAATGGAGAAGAAGGGCACATTGGCCTCGCCGGCCACTGCTTTCGCCAGCAGCGTCTTACCGGTGCCCGGAGGGCCCACCAGCAGCGCGCCCTTGGGCAGCTTCGCGCCGATCTCAGTGTACTTGCCGGGGTTGTGGAGGAAGTCGATGATCTCCTCCAGACTTTCCTTGGCCTCGTCCTGACCCGCCACGTCCCGGAAGGTGACGCCGGTCTTTTTCTCCACATATACCTTGGCGTTGGACTTGCCCACCCCGCCGATGCCGCCGAAGCCCCCGCCGGATCCCATTTTCTTGAACATATAGCGGTAGACCAGCATCAGCGCCACCACCATAATCACCATGGGCAGCACATAGCTGACAATGGCGGAGAGCAGGTAGTCCTCGGTGGTAACCATATCGGTTTCATATTCGGAGACGCCGTTCTCGCGCAGCCACGGCACCAGGTCGCTCCGGGGAATGGGGGCGGTTTGGAACTGGATGGCGGTGCTGGACGAGCTGCCCGAGCCGCTGGGGGAGAACTGGTTGACGAACTGGTTCCAGCCTCCGGCCCCATAGGCGCCCTTGCGCTTGTCCAGGTACTCCTTCAGCGGCGGGGCGTCCTCCTTCAAGGTAAAGGTGTAGACATTGGACGTGACGTCCACCGTGTCCACATACCCCTCCTCCACCCAATCCACAAAGGTGGAATAGGGTACGTCCTCCACAGAAGCCCGGGACATGGAGCTGCTGCAGAAATGCAGCAGGAGCACCAGCATGATTGCCCACATGACAATACTCAAAAAGCTCCATGGTGATCGTTTTTTGTCATCTCCGCCGTTTTGATGGCTGTCCCGCCGATTGGGATTATTTGGTTTCATAGGGCCGGCCATTGGCACAACCTCCTTCTTTTCATCGGGCCCATTTCCCTGGCCCGAACCGTTTGCCTTGTATGTCCATGCGATTTAGGCATTTAGGGAAGTATAACATACTTGGCGGATAAAAACAAGAAATGTTCATTGACTGGGTGTAAAATTTCTATGACGAAAAAAGGGGAGGAAAAGATTGCCTTCCCCCTTTCGCCCCGGCGGGAAATATGATATACTGAATTATTACAGCCTGAGCAACACAAAAAGAAAAGGAGCGTTTTCATGCGTGACGGTAAAAACCGGCGCCCGCCCCAGGAGGCGGACGCCGACGGCCTTATTGAGGGACGCAACGCGGTCATCGAGGCCCTCCGGGCCGGGACTGCCATCGACAAGATTTACATCGCCCGGGGGGAAACGGACGCCACCCTGGGGCATATTGCCTCCACGGCCCGCAACAAGGGGATCGTGGTCACCGAAGCGGACCGGCGCAAGCTGGACGGCATGAGCCGCACCAAAAGCCACCAGGGCGTGATTGCCGTGGCCGCCGTCCGGGAGTACGCCAGCGTGGACGACATTTTGAACGCCGCCCGGGAAAAGGGGGAGGCTCCGCTGGTGGTGGTATGCGACGAACTGTCCGATCCCCACAACCTTGGCGCGGTGATCCGCACCGCCGAGTGCGCCGGAGCCCACGGCGTGATCATCCCCAAGCGGCGCTCGGCAGGGCTGACGGCCATCGTGGCCAAAACCAGCGCCGGGGCGGTGAGCTACCTGCCCGTAGCACGGGTGCCCAACCTTACCGCCGCCCTCAAAGACCTAAAGGAACAGGGGCTGTGGGTGTTCGGCACTGCCGCCGACGGCGCTACCACCTTGTACGGCGCCGATTTCAAGAGCGCCGCCGCCATCGTCATTGGCAGCGAGGGGGACGGTATGGGCCGTCTGGTGCGGGAGCAATGCGATTTTCTGGTGTCCATCCCCATGCGGGGGCAGCTCAACTCCCTCAACGCCTCCGCCGCGGCGGCGGTGGTGTTGTACGAAGCCGTGAGGCAGAGGGGAAGCGCGGAGCCGTCGTGAGCAGCGCGGATGGAGCGAAACGCGGAGCGCCCGGGATGACAACAAGCGAAAGGGGAGGAAACCCATGTCCGATCAGAAGGATAAAAAGGACGGGCAAAGATATTCCGTGGATGAAATCCTGGCGGAATACGGTTCCGGCCGCTACAAGGGGGCCAAGGTATTGGATTTCCCCGAGCGGGAGGAGCAGCCCCCTCGGGACGCCCCGGAGGAGCCGGAACCCACTCTGGTGTTCCCCACGGTGCTGGAAAAGAAAGAGCCCCCCAAAAAACCAGCGGAGGACAAGCCCATCCCGGAAATTGTGCCGGAAAATGTGGGACGCAAGCTGGGGGCCCAGCTACACACCCTGCTGCGGAAGGCGGATCACTATGCCGACCATATGTACGATCAGGCGGAGCCGGACGAGGAGGCCCGCCGGGCGGAAAAATACATCCCCGGCGTAGACCAGGAGGAGGTGGCCGAGGAGGAGGACAACCCCCGTCTCCCCCGCCGCCCCAAACTGCGGGTGGTGCGTAAAAAAGAACTGCCCCCGGACACCGCACCGGGAAAGCTGGCCTCCCAATACTCCAAGGGCCTGAAGGGGCAGGGACGGCGGGCACGCCTGGCCCTCCTGCTGGGGATCGGGTTGGCGGCGCTGTCGGTGGAGCTGCCCTTCCTGTCCTGGGGAACGCTGGCGGAGGCGGCGGAGGGCTTCGGTCTGACGCTGTACCAGTTCCGTACGCTGATACTCAGCGCCCTGCTGCTGCTGACAGGGATGGTGTGCTATGAGATCCCCGCCGCTGGGGCAAAGCAGCTGTGCACCCTGCACCCCCGGGCGGAGAGCATTTTGTTTCTGGCCTGGATCTTCACCTTGCTGGACGGCCTCACCACCGGTTTTTTGGATCTGCGGGGGGAATCCCTGCCCTATTCGGCGGTGACGGCCCTGGGGCTGGCCTTTGCTCTGCGGGGAATCCACGGCCGCCGGCGGGGGGACAGGCTGTCCGCCAAGGCGGCGGCCCAGGTTCGCTCCCCCTATGTGGTGTCGCTGGATGAAACGCTGTGGTCCAATAAGCCAACCTATACCAAGGCGTCTGGCTCCAGCGTAGGCTTCGGCAGCCAGCTCCAGATGGAGGACGGGGGACAGCGGGCCTACCGTGCCGCCGCCCCCCTGCTGCTGCTGGGCAGCCTGCTGTGCGCGCTGCTCGCATCGGTGGGCCAGGGCGCTCCGGGACGGATTCTGTGGGCGGCATCCGCCTGCTTCACCGCTTCCGGCTCCTGGTCGGCGCTGCTGGCCTTCGGCCTGCCCTACCGCAAGCTGGCCGAGCGGCTGCACCAGTCAGGCGCGGCGCTGGCGGGCTGGACGGGCATTGCCCGGTGCGGCTGCGGAGGCGTCATTATCAGTGACGGCGATCTGCTCCCCACCGGTTCGGTGTCGGTGGCCCAAGTAAAAGTATTCGGCAGCGCCGCCACCGAGAAGGTGGTGGGCTACACCGCATCCATGCTGCGGGCCATGGACTGCGGACTGACCCGGACCTTCCACAACCTGCTGCGCGCCCAGGGGGCCATGTACCGGGAGGTGTCCGGCCTGGAGTGGCATGAGGGCGGCGCCTCCGGGGTAATTCGGAACAAGGAGGTACTGGTGGGCACCGCCGCCTATATGCACCTGATGGAGGTGGCCCTTCCCGCCGGGCACAACATTAAAAACGCCATATTCTGCGCCATCGGCGGGCAGCTTGCCGGGATGTTCCCGCTGCACTACTCCATGAGCAGCGGGGTGAACCCCAGCCTGTCGGCGCTGATGGGGGCGGGGCTGTCCCCGGTGCTGGCCACCCGGGATCCCAACCTGATCCCCGCCCTGCTGGAGCAGAAATTCAAACTCCCGGTGGACAAACTGGAATTCCCCCCGGTAGGCCGCCGTTTGGAGCTGTCTGCCCGGGACGCCCAGGAGGACGGGCTGTTGGTGGCCCTGCTCAGCCGGGAGGGCTTAAGCGTCTACTGTGATGCTCTGGTGGGGGGCCGCAGGCTGCGGCAGGCCGTGCGGTGGGGGCTGTTGTTTGCCTTGGCCGGATCGGTGATTGGGCTGTGCCTCACCTTCTACCTTACATCCATTGCGGCCTACGGCTCGCTGACTGCGGGGAACTTCCTGGTATTCATGGCGGCCTGGCTGGTGCCGGAGATCCTGATTGCCAACTGGGTCAATCAATATTAAGAGCCTGTTTAAAATCTTTTGACAAAAATGGCGGAGTGGGAGATAATAGGAA
>CAJTVM010000102.1 GCA_910579595.1 uncultured Oscillospiraceae bacterium | reverse complement strand
CTAAACACAATGATTCCTGCGAAAATTTGCCTTGCCTGACGGGAAAATCCCTCGCCCATCCGGCGGTTTCGGCTGTGAATACAGGTTTTGAAACACAAAGTACAGCAATCTCAAAATAAACAACAGTAAGGACGATACTTTTAGGGCAGTATACAATATTGTGGGGGAAGGTCCAGCTGTGACAATTGCTAATAAGGCCAAAACGTATTTTTCCGATTGTGGATATACATTGGACTTTAGCAACGTTGGAACATTTGATAACTTGAAGATAGCTATAAAAAATTTGCATCCTTGTGGTTTTTTGCTTGCAGATGGAATCCTCGAATAGCACTGGGTATTAGGAGTGGGCTGGAGACAGTATTCGGTTGGGGAAATTATACACGTGTTGTAAAAGGATGGAATCATTCTCATCAGTACTTTTACAAAATTCATGCTGGCTCGTTACGGATGTCCGCAACAGAAATGCTGGGGGGGAATAGCGTGTGAATAAGGAACGGATTTTAAAAATATTAAGCATTGTTTTCCCATCGGGAGTATTTGCTGTGGTATGCTTGATGACTGTCATTTTTGGGAATTATGTGTACATATTTGAATGGATGAAATACAATTTTCATTTTCAGTGCATGCTGTGGATTGTGGTTTTAATTCTTCAGCTTTTTAAAAAGAGAATCATTGCCATTTATATTTCTCTTGGAAATCCCGCAGGGATCATTGGCGGACAATTTATTGGCGATTGGATTCGCAGTACCAATATGGCTAAAATTACCGACGGGATGTCTGCGGAACAAATATATCATTTAAGTAAACATTACGGAGTTTTCATATGGTTTCTTATCCTTGTGATCTTTGCTGCGGTTGGATGCGTCCTATACCTTTTCCGGAAAAAAGAGCCGTATCATAAAAAAGCTGTATCATAAAAAGAACGTCTGATTAAACCAGCAGCTTCCGGTTTAATCAGACGTTCTTTTTTCAGCCGTTCAGATTGACAGGCTTGGCAGGGTTGTTCTTTTTCCGGGCGTTGGTTTTGCCCCCGGTCTTGATCTCCCCCGCCGCGATGAGGGAGCGCTTGGTGAGCGCCGGACCCACCAGCTCGTACACCAGCACGGAGAACAGCACCACATTGCGCACTACGGCGCCGCCGGCCAGCTGCTGGGCGGTGAGGGCCATGCCCAAAGCTACCCCCGCCTGGGGCAGAAGGGTGATGCCCAGGTGCTTGGTAATCTTCTCGCTGCATCCGGTGGCGGCACAGCTGACATAGGAGCCGAGATACTTGCCGAAGGAGCGGGATACAATGTATACCACGCCAATCAGCAGCACCAGCGGGTTGGCCAGGATGCCCAGATTCAGCTCCGCGCCGCTGAGCACGAAGAACAGCACGAACAGCGGGGCCGTCCAGCCGTCCACACGGCTCATCAGCTCCTCGGAAAAATCACAGATGTTGCAGAAAATGGTGCCCGTCATCATGCATACCAACAGCAGGCTGAAGCCGCAGTGGATGCCGCCCACCTCAAACTCCGCCATGGACAGCCCCACGGTGAGCAGGACAAAACCGATGGAGATGGACAGGCGCTTGCTCCGTGAGTGGAAGTATTTTTCCACCCGGTACAGTACCCAGCCCGCAAAGCCGCCCAAAACCAGGGACAGCACAATCTCCACAATGGGTTCCACCAGCACGGTAAGGATGCTGATCGTCCCGCTCTCCAGGGCGGAGGCCACCCCAAAGGAGGCGGAAAACAGCACCAGGCCCACCGCGTCGTCAATGGCCACCACCAGCAGCAGCAGCTTGGTCAGCGGGCCGTCCGCCTTGTACTGCCGCACCACCATCAGCGTGGCGGCGGGGGCGGTGGCGGCGGCAATGGCCCCCAAGGTGATGGCGGAGGAGACGGAGATGAGGCCGGGATTGACAAAGTGGAGCGCAACCAGCGCCGCGTCCACCAGGGCGGTGGTGAACACCGCCTGGAAAATGCCCACCATGATGGCCTGCCGGCCCATGGTTTTCAGCTGGGCCACCCGGAATTCGTTGCCGATGGTAAAGGCGATGAAGCCCAGGGCCGTCTGGGAGATGATGTCCAGCCGGGACACCGACTCGGGGGTAGTGAAGCCGATGCCGGTCACATCCAGGGCGCCCAACAGGTAGGGGCCCAGCAGCAGGCCGCAGACCAGATAGGCGGTGACGGCGGGGAGGTTGAGCAGTTTCGCCAGCCGGGATAGGAGCAGTCCGCCCACCAGCGACAGGGAGAGCTGAATCAGGATTTCCATATTGGCACCTCTAAACTTTGTTAAAAAACGCGCAAAGCGTAATATAACACCTTGGGGGAAAAACCGCAAGGCGAAAATCTACCAAAAAACGGGGCGAAAGAGGGGAGAGGCTTGGAATATCTGAGGCTGGCCGCCTTAAAAGTCCCGCCGCCGGGGGGATTTGCCAACGGGGCGTTTTTTTGGTATAATGTCCGCTGCACGGGATACCGCCCGGGTGGAAGGGGAAGTTTTTATGACCGCCGCATCGTTGTCTGTCCAGCTGATTCTAATGGTTGCCATCGGGGTTTTCGTCTGGCGCGCCCATATCGTTTCCGGCGACTTTGACAAGCAGCTCACCGCGCTGCTGATGAAAATCGCCTTGCCCTGCATGATCGTCCGCTCCATGTCCGGGGCCTTTTCCTGGGAGGAGCTGAAAAACTGCGGGCGGTTGGTGGTGGTTGCCTTGATCCTGTGGGCCGTTACCTTTGCGCTGGGGCAGATCGCCTACCGCCTGATGGGCAAAACCGCCTCCGCCCGGATCATGCGCTTCAGCATGATGTATACCAATTTTACCTTCGTGGGCATCCCGGTGATGGAGGCTCTGTACGGCGATACAGGGGTGTTTTACTTCGTGGTATTCCTGGTGCCCTACCGGATGATCTACTACAGCTCCGCCGAGCCGCTGCTCTCCCCGCCGGGGCTGGAGCACAAGCGGCGCACCCTGGTGGAAAAGCTCAAGGGGTGGTTTTCCCCGCCGGTGGTGGCAGTGTTCGTGGGGCTGCTGCTCTACGTCACCCAGTGGAAGCTGCCTGCTCCGGTGTCCGGGGTGATCAACTCCCTGGGATCCTGCGCGTCCCCCCTGGGCATGGTGCTGTGCGGCATCTCCCTGGGCAAGTATGATTTCAAGCGGCTGCTGCGTCCCCGGTATCTGTGGATTCCCCTGGTGCGCAACCTGCTGCTGCCCGCGCTGATCCTGGGACTGGTTCTGTTGGCCGGACTGGAGCCGGATCTGGCCCGGGTGGTGGTGATCTTCGCCGCCCTGCCGGTGCCCTCCCTGCTGGCGGCGTTTACCATCCAGTACGACCCGGATCAGGGGAGCCAGTTCCAGGCCGCCGCCGCCGTGCTGCTGTCCACCCTGGCCTGCGCCGCGACCATCCCCGTCTGGGCGGCGGTGCTGGGCGTTTTCTTCCCGTAGGAGGCGGTGTGGAACTGATTTTCGGGTAAAACGCATACAATTCACCGATTGCTTTTTTTAGTGTACTGTGCTAAACTATTCAACAATATGTATCAACGCTTTGAAGCGGGAAAGGACAGTTCTGCTATGATCGACGTTTGGAACCTCACCATCCCGGAGCTCACCGGGGATGAGCCCCGGCGGGCCTACGCCTATGTGCCCGACTCCTGGGAGGAGGATCACGACCTGCGTTACCCCGTGCTTTATATGTTTGACGGGCACAACGTATTTTATGACGAGGACGCCACCTACGGCAAAAGCTGGGGGCTGGGCGAATACTTAGACGCGGCCCAGGCCCAGGTGATTGTGGCGGCGGTGGAGTGCAACCACCACCCGGACAACGGGCGGCTGAGCGAATATTCCCCCTTTACTTTTCGAGCGCCCCAGTTTAAAAAGGTGGTGGGCCGGGGAAAACTGACCATGGACTGGATGACCAGCGAGTTCAAGCGGGAGATCGACAGGGAGTTCCCCACCCTCCCCGGGCGGGAGAACACCTTCATCGCGGGCAGCTCCATGGGGGGACTGATGAGCCTGTACGCCCTGCTGGAATACAACCATATCTTTTCCCGGGCGGCGGCGCTGTCCCCCTCCCTGTGGGTGGCGCCGATGAAGGTGGAATCCATGATCCGGAATGCCCGTGTCGCGCCGGATACGGTGCTGTACATGGACTACGGCGCCAAGGAGCTGGACAACCACAGCGGGATAATCCGCGGCCTGGGCCGGGCGGCGGCGCTGCTGACGGAAAAACGGCTGCTGCTGGACTTCCGGATTGTGCCGGATGGCGAACACTGCGAGGCCAGCTGGGAGCGGCAGATCCCCTTCTTCATGAGCACGCTATTTTATGGGCGGGAATAACGCCCTATTGGAGGAATTGATATGGAAACCCAGTATTTCAAGGACTACAGCTCCGCCCTTGGCCGGGAT
The DNA here is from genome assembly GCA_910579595.1 of uncultured Oscillospiraceae bacterium. Lineage (GTDB taxonomy): Bacteria > Bacillota > Clostridia > Oscillospirales > Oscillospiraceae > Enterenecus. Next base: position 4,951 of record CAJTVM010000102.1, on the reverse strand, counting down.
ATGGAATGCAAGGTGTACGGTCACGCGGGCCGGCCGGTGCTGTTTATCCCCTGCCAGGATGGGCGGTTCTTTGATTTTGAGAACTTTAAAATGACCGATGTGTGGGCCCCCTGGATCGAGTCGGGCCAGGTGATGGTGTTTTCCATCGACACCATGGACGCGGAGAGCTGGTCGGCCAAAGACGGCGACCCCTACTGGCGCATCCGCCGGTATGAGCAGTGGATCAACTATATCACCGATGAGTTCGTGCCATTTATGCGGGCTATGGCGAACCAGCGCAACGGCTGGACCGGGGAGCCGGGGATTATGGCCTTCGGATGCAGCCTGGGCGCCACCCACGCCGCCAACCTGTTCTTCCGCCGGCCGGACCTGTTCGATCGGATGCTGGCCCTCAGCGGCATCTACACCGCCGGCTACGGCTTTGACGGATATATGGACGAGGTGGTGTACCGCAACTCCCCGGTGAACTACCTGGCGGATATGCCCAAGGACCATCCCTTTATCAAGCTGTACAACCAGAAAAAGGGCGTGATCTGCGTGGGCCAGGGGCCGTGGGAGATTCCCGACACCACCCGGCAGATGGCCCACATCTGCTACGAAAAGGACATCCACGTCTGGGTGGATTTCTGGGGCTGGGACGTGGCCCACGACTGGGACTGGTGGTATAAGCAGGTGGCCTACTTCGTGCCCTATCTGCTGGATCAGGCATAAGAACCTGTATTCACAGCCGAAACCGCCGTAGGCGGCCCACGGAGAGAAAAAGCAACCAAAAGAACTTTCAGCCAGCTGGCGGAGCAGGCCTGTCCCGTTTTTGACCGGCTGCGAACGGGTGCTGAGTATAGATAGACTTTTGAGAAAAAAGAGAGAAGGAAAACAAATGAAAAACGTGATCTTCCTTTCCCCCAACTTTCCAACCAACTACTGGCAGTTCTGCCGGGAGCTGAAAAACAATGGCATGAACGTGCTGGGCATTGGGGACGCGCCCTACGACGGGCTTGCCGGCGAGCTGAAGGACAGCCTCAACGAGTACTACAAGGTGGGCAGCCTGGAGAACTATGACGAGGTGTACCGCGCCGTGGCGTTCTTCATCCACAAGCATGGCCGGATTGACTGGCTGGAGTCCAACAATGAGTACTGGCTGGAGCGGGACGCCCAGCTGCGCACCGACTTCCACATCACCTCCGGCTTCCAGACGGATGACATCCCCCGCATCAAGTACAAGTCCCAGATGAAGGCGTACTATGAGAAGGCGGGCATCCCCGCGGCCCGCTGCCATCTGGTGGACGATCTCAAGGGGTGCAGGGCCTTCATCAAAGAGGTGGGCTGGCCCGTAGTAGTTAAGCCGGACAGCGGCGTGGGCGCGGCGGACACCCATAAGCTGTCCAACCTGGCGGAGCTGAAAGCCTTCCTGGAAACCAAGCAGGACGCGGCCTATATCATGGAGGAGTTTATCCACGCCGAGGTCAACTCCTACGATGCCATCATCGACTCCCAGGGGAACCCCATTTTTGAGACGGGCAACGTCACTCCCATGTCCATCATGGATATCGTCAACAACGAGGATAACTCCATCTACTATATCGTGAAGGATCTGGCCCCCGATACCCGCAAGGCGGGCCGGGCCACCGTCAAGAGCTTTGGCGTAAAAAGCCGCTTCGTCCACTTCGAGTTCTTCCGCCTCACCCAGGATCAGGAGGGCATGGGCAAAGAGGGGGACGTGGTGGCCCTGGAGGTAAATATGCGCCCCTGCGGCGGGTTCAGCCCCGACATGATGAACTTTGCCAACTCCACCAACGTGTATAAGATCTGGGCGGACATGATCGCCTTTGACAAGTCTACGATTGAGGCAGGGGGGCACGTCTTCTGCGCCTACGCCGGACGGCGGGACGGCAAGCCCTTCGCCATGAGCCATGAGGATATTATGGCCAAGTACGGCGGCAGCATGAAGATGGTGGGCCGGATTCCCGATGTGCTCTCCGACGCCATGGGCAACCAGATGTACGTGGCTACCTTTCCCACCAAGCGGGGGCTGGACTCGTTTTACCGGAATGTGCTGAAGCTGAAAGAGAAGAAGTGAGAAAAATCCCGCGCCGCCAGCGCGGTGTCCGTAAGGCGGCATTCCAAAAACCGCCGGACACCCCGATGGGCTGCCGGCTTCCAATCATATAGTCATTTTATCACCCAAACGCGGAGTCTTTCAATCTGCGTTTGGGTGATTTTTATGCCTGCCCGCGCGGGCGCCGCGGAAATAAAAAAGACGATTGGCTCTATGGCAAGAGCTTCAACCGTCTCAGGTGGAAAATTTTTGAAAGGTTGTTGTAAAGGGGGGATATTTGCAGAATTGCGTACTTTTCTGCAAGCAAATCTCCCCGTCCCATAATTTCTGGAAAGGTATTGCAAACGGGCAAAAAATGTGTTATCATGTTCGGCAATACGGATATACTGTGGTTTACAGAAAAGTACACATTCCTGCAATGGCGGAACTGGACTGGAGGCGGTTTCGTGGCAAATGGACATTCCCATCAGAAATTAGACTTGACCGGCCAGCGCTTTGGCAAGCTCACCGCACTGGCCCCCGCCGCCAACGTTGGGCCGCGCACCGCATGGCGGTGCCAGTGCGAATGCGGGCGGGAGACCATAGTGGTCACCCAGCGGCTGCGGGACGGCAGGACCAGAAGCTGCGGCTGCCTGAAAGAGGGCGGCATCCCAAAACCTACTTACATCGATGGCACCAGTCCGGAAATGCTGGCCGCCGCAAAGGTCGCCCGAAAGAATAACACCAGCGGCGTCCCCGGCGTAGACTGGGTACAGTCCAAGGGCCTGTGGAGGGCCTCCATCTGCTTCAAAGGCAGGCGGCACTATTTGGGCAGTTACAGTAAATTTGAGGACGCCGTCAAGGCCCGGAAGCGGGCGGAGGGGGAGCTGCACGACAGCTTCCTCCAGGAAGTGGCCGCACAGGTGGCCAGACAATAGCGTATGCCTCCCGCGCCTCCCACACCATCGGGGGAGGACGGTTTGCATAGATGTCGGAACTGAGTTGCAAAAATCCAATGGGAAAGGGGGCGCGGCCCGTTACAAGGCCAGCCGCACGGCGCGGGCGGCTGGGAGGGACAAAAAGCGTCAGGGCAAACCACAGGAAACTGTGGGACTGCAAAGCTATGGGGGCTAACACCGAAGCGCAGAGCCGTTGTGAGCGGCGCGGCGGTAACGGTTATGCCAGCCCGGTTGCATTTTGTTTGGCAAACCATTGGAAACGATGGGACGCAAAGCCAGAGGCTAAAGGGGCGTATGCCCCACGCTCGTTCGGTTGCATGGCAAACCGCGGGAAACCGCGGGACGCAAAACCAGAGGCTAAGGGGCGCGCTGGCCCTCTGGCCCCCGTGCGGGGGTTGAAGCGACGCCCTATGTTCGATCGGTTACCGGACCCCTTTGCGTCCGAACAATGCAAAGAAAGGATGTATTGTTTTATGAAGAATTTGATGAAGAGAAGCGCTGCCGTCGTGCTGGCTCTGGTCATGTGCATCGGTATGCTGAATCTCACCGCGTTCGCGTCAGATCTTAAGTATGGTGACGTCATTGGCACTTGTAGTGTGTGTGGTGATCCAACTTACTATGTAGGTGTCCAGGATTGGCAAGGATATGGTTTCCAGTGCTACAAATGTGGTAATTATGGCTACGTGTCCACTCCAGGCAGCTATCAGCCGCCTGAAACCCTCACTGGCAACGTTTGCCCCAGTTGCGGAAAAGAATCCTATGTTTTGGTAGCTGGGGACGATGTTTACTGCGACCAGAACTATTGCCTGAGCTGTAACTATAACCCCAAGCCCACACACAATTTCGGCCCTGATGGCGATTCCGCTGAGTGTACGAATGGCTGCGGTTATCAGAACCCCAACTACGTGCCCCTGCCGGCAAATGTTTACAAGGCGGAGTGCGGCGGCACTTTCAGGGTTGACGAGGTTGACGGAACCGCTGTGCTCACTGTTCTTACGAAAGGCACAAGCTGTGTGGATGTCAATGTTCATGACCACCAGTGCGATTTCTGCCATGCTGAAATGGTGGTAACGAAGTGGGTCGTTGATGCAGTGGCCACCTGTGAGCACGGCGGAAAGGAGCACGAGGAGTGCGTTCATGCTGGCTGCGATATATCGGGGCAATATGGCGTAAAGACTACCGAACGCTTGGATCCGGTGTTCCCCGATGCTTGGACGATGGCTAACAACCTTCAGCATTATCACAACTGCGTGAACTGCAATGGTACGGCCGAAGATCATGTGGTGTATGAAGCGCACGACATGACTGTGTGGGGTGAATGGCAGCAAATTGACAAGGACGCTTGCCCTGCCGACAAACTGCCCGCTGGTTTTAGTGCCGATACCCACACGCTGTGGGCCAGGAGCAGTCACTGTCAGAAGTGCGAGTACGCCGAGTATCAGTACGAGGCAAGGGAGAAAGAGCCGGAGGAGCACACCCTGACCATCTACTATCGTTATTTTGACGAAAACGGTGAAGTGATGGGTGATGCGGGTCAGGTTGCCAAGCCTTTTGTGGGGAGTTTCAAGGAGGGCGAGGTCTACAGTGTGGTGTCCCCCGCGGCCCCTGCTGGCTATGCGCGAGAAACTGGTATGGATACCGTGACGGGCACGATGGCCGGTGACGATGAGGTTCGTACCGTCAAGTACGAGATCGTTACCTACACCTGGACCATCAACTATGTTGATGAGAAAGGCGCTCCGATGGAAGGTATGGAGACGTACACCAAGACCTTCACCGTGAACGACATCGAGACCCTGGAGGCCGTGACCTCTCCCACGAAGGAGGGCTACACCGTCGATAAGAAGACGGTGGCCGCTCCCACAGAGCTGCGCGATTATAAGGTGACTGTGACCTACACCGCCACCCCCGCGCCCGTTGAGCCTTCTCAGCCTGTTGAGCCTTCTCAGCCCGTTGA
>CAJTVM010000101.1 GCA_910579595.1 uncultured Oscillospiraceae bacterium | reverse complement strand
AAAAACGACAAAATTTCTTCGGCGTTTTCTTACAATTTCATATCGGCGTTGACACGCAGGACGGCCCGTAAAGCGTCCAGCACAAGGGCCTTGTCCTGCTGTTCCTCTGCCGCCCGTGCCGCTCTCCGCGCCTCCCGTGCCGCCTTGTTGCGCTCCCTGGTGGTCTTGCGGGATTCATCCACAATCTTCACCCCCTTTCTACACTGACACCGGCCGCAGTTTGTCCAGGGCGCACGTCTGGAAACTGCAATCCCGGCAACTGTCATGGAACGGGCACACCCGCGCCATGTAGGTGATGGTAGCCCTTGCCTGGGGGCGCTCTCCCCACCGGGTCAGCGTTCCTCGCAGGGCTTCCAGCTCCATACCCACCAGCGGGGCGATATCCCGCACAGGCACCCCGGCGCTGAACAGGGCAAGCGCCCGCTCTGTTGCGCTCATACTGCCGCCCCCTTCCGGGCAAGCTCCCGTTCCCTCTCGTCGCTCATCATGCGGATGTTCAGCAGGGGGATGGGCCTTCCTTCAACGTGGAGTACTCCCACAACGGGGAAGGTGTGGCCGTTGACGGTGTGCACAATTTTGTGCTCAATAGTTTTGTCCATATGTTCCTCCTTGATTTCTCCCTGGAGGCGTGGTAAACTATCCCCAGGGGCTTGTATGGGGTGGGGCCGGGGAAACCCGGCCCCGTGGCCTTACTTCTTGGGCCAGTTGGCTACTAAGGCTTCGCGTAGGCTTTTGTAGGTCTTGCCTTTGTAGCTCCATACCCCATTGTGGTACTTCATACTGCCCTCCTTTCTGCCGTCCTGGTGTCTCCAGCACCGGGGCGGCGCTTTTTGTCGTTCGGGTTTCCCCTCCTGACATTATTAATTATACTACATGATTAACCATCCATCAATAGGCAGAGTGCACAAGGTTAATCATGTATATTTGTCTATTATATACATGGTTAATCATGCAGATATGTGTTATAATACGAATCGAAAGGAGGCGAGAGCATGGCTCCATCAGAGGCGAAAAAACGCGCAAACAAAAAGTATCAGGCGAAAAATATTGCAAGTCTTGCGTGCCGGGTCAAGATAGATCAGGCGGAAAAGTTCAAAGCATACTGCGCCAACAGTGGCGCAACCTCCAATGCGGTCTTAAAAGATTTCGTGCTGAACTGCATCGGAGAACAGGAAAGCCCACAGGAGGCCGTAATAGGCCCCCCAGCAGCCCCAGCGGGCGGGGGTATATCATTACCCTCCGACACCATCAAAGCCGCACAGGAGGCCGCAAAAGCGGCGGGAGAGGCCGTCCCGGTGTTCATAGCGCGGGCAGTCGAGACACAGGCACAGCGGGACGAAATAGGCCGCAGAATGAAAAAAGCTCCGGGCAAAAAGTCCGAGGCTTGACAACAGGGCCAGCAGGGTCTATAATAAACATAGAAAGGGCGCTGCGACAAGCGGTTAGCCCGTCAGGTCAAAAAGTTCCCAAAAAGAGAACCGTCACCGTGCCGGGTGGCGGTTCTTGCTTTTCACGATGATCGTAACGGTAAACCGCCCGATATGTAACGTGATCCGCATGGCGTCACCCCCTTTCGGGGTTATGTGACTAACCGCCTGCCGTTGTGCAGCGCTGAAAGATGATTCTTTCCTAATGTCATAATACCACAGAATACGACAAAGCGCAAGGTCTGGGGAGTAACTTCCCCGGCCCATTTATTCATCATCCAACAGCCGGTTCAGCATATCGGCCAGGGCCTTGTCGGGGGCCTCCGCGCCCATGATACAGGCGGCGATCCTGGGGACGGCGCACAGCCTCACCGCCTTACCGGCGTCATATGTGCGCGTGGAATTGTCAATCCATGCAAGCGTCACCTCTTGCGGGTGCTGTTTGGCGTACCGCCCCGCCTTGTCTGCCAGGGTCATAGCTCTACCGCCTTTCATTTGAGAATTTTCAACAGCCGCAGCATATCGGTCATTTGCCGGTCAGCGTGTTTCTGCCTGTACCGAAGGAACCGGGCCAGATAGCGCCGGTATGTAGTCTGGTGCATATACCGGGGGCGATCTGGCACCCATCGGCAAAAACTGAACCCATCCGGCCTGAACCTGGGCCAGCGGTCAAGGTGTTTCTCCACCAGGGCCATACCCTTGTCGTAGTAGTACATACAATCGCTTTTGGTTTCCTGCTGGCTCTTGTAATTCACACCGGCGCACTTGCGGCATAGGAATATCTTCCCCGCGAAGTACAGATAGCGCACACGCCTGCCACAGGCCGGACACAGCCAAAAGGCGCGGCTTCCGCCGAACCCGGACGCTATGCGGGATAGCTCTATGGTCTGGCTCCATCCCCCCGCCCACAGCTCCACGATTTCCCGGTCTGCTTTTTCCGTTGGCCCGTATTCTGTGCAATGGTCACATTCCAGCAGCAGGGATTTTCCGCCGCCATAGGTAAACAAAGCGCCGCCGCTCTCCACCGTCCCGGCCTCGAAGCTGTCAACCCTGGGCGTTATTTCGACTGTCCCGTGGCTCTTGTTCCAGCCGCCGTTATTTCTCCAGGTGGACACCGCCGCCCCTCCTTCACCATAAAGCGGGGGCGCACAGGCGATTGCCCACGCGCCCCCATTGGGTCAGCCCTCGGTGGGCTGGGCCTGATAGTAGATGGCCTTTGCCTTGTTGTCCAGCACAAAGGCGTCATAGCAGACACGGCCCTCCACCAAACTGCCGGAAATGCCGGGGGGATTCTGGTGGATGGTGAAGTCCTCCAGCTTGACGGGGGCCACGGTAGCCACGGGATGGCACACCATGAAGCCAAAACCGGCGGGGAGGCGGTTGGCGGGGATTTTCTGGACGTTCATGCCGTCCAGGGTGGCGATCACGCCTTTCAGTCGCAAGTCGTTGCCCACATCGGTCTCCATCACAATATCCTTGCACTTTTTCATCAGCGCATAGACGGTGGGCGTCACCACCAGCACCCGGCCAGCCTCGGGGGCCTCCGCATTGTCCAGAGCCTCGGACGCCGCCAAAATCTCGGTGTAGATGTTGGTAGCGGTCAAGGCTTTGGCGGCGGGCTTATTGCCAGCGTTGGCGCACATCACGCCAAAGGTGTGGCCGTCAATCTCGGGGATACAAACTTCCCGGTTCTGCCGGGCCAGCGCAGACGCCGCCGCAAGCTGCTGGGCGGTTTCGTCCGTGTCCAGCTTGTCAATGGCGAAGGTGAAGGAACGGTCACGGGTCAGGGTAAATTCCTCGGTGGTGGCGTCCAGGTCTGCCACAGCGCCGTACCGGCTCCACTGGGTGGCGCTCTTTGCTCCACCCCGGTCATAGTCGTTCATGGCGGCGGTGGTGATCTTGTACACCTTGATGGTGTGTGCGCCGTTCCAGGAAAAATCGGTATTGGTCAGGAGGCTTTTTTTGCTCTCCGTGCTGAATTGTTCATCGACATAAGGCAAAAACTTCTCTACCAGGTCGATAGCCATAAAATCACTCCTTGTCAGATTTTAGGCTTGAAGGCATCGGCAATTTTATCATCCGGGCAGGTCATGGAGAAAATGGGCGGGTGGGGCGTGTCAGCGCCTTTGATCTCGACTGTTTCCACGAAGTCGGCCCATTCGGTTTTGATGGCCTCCACCAGCTTGTCAGCGCCCACGGCCTTGCCGCTCTCGTCCAGCTCCACGGCGTCAATCTCGGAGGCAGATGCTTTCATCACCGCTGCAATGCGCTTCTCGCTGATACTGGCCCTTGCCAGCAAATCCCGGTAAGCCGCTTCTTTCTGCTGGTGAAGCTGGGCCGCTTTCATGCCCTCAAGCTCTTTTTGTACGGCCTCATATTTGGCCTTGTACTCGCTGCCGTCTGCCAGCTTTTCCCGCTCACGGGCCAGCCGGTCAGAAACGATCTTGTTCACCTCGTCTTGGGTGAACATCTTGCCCCCTGTTCCCTCCGGGGTTTGAGTAGTGGTCTGCTGGGTGTTCTCGTTCATAAATACCTCCGTTTTACGCCTGGGTAGGCTGAATATATGAAAAAAGGCATGAGAACAGCTTTTTTTGCTGTTTCCCATGCCTTTTATCGGCTAACCCTTGCGGGCGGTACTCATGCCCTATTTCATGCTGATAGTTTACCACAAAATGGCGGCATAGTCAAGTGCCGTTCTCCTGTTTTGGCTGTTTTGTGGTCAAGTAAATGTGTAAATACGGCGGGTAGCGGTCACTTTTCCGCACTTTCCCATCAGGATGGAGGCGGCGAAGAGCCGCAAGCGCGGCGGTGGCCTCCTTTTCATCTTCCGGCAAATATGCAACTGTGATTTTCGTACGATCCCCCCCCTATATGTTTTTTGCCTAAATACAATGTGAATCTTGCGCTTGCTTGTACATCAAAATCCAATCTTCCAGGCGCATTGTCACCAACCACGGGGATCTATTGCGCCGGTGGAATAGTGTAGGCGCTCCATCGTGGAATTTTTCACTGTCCCGGACGGCCTGGGCCATAGCCTCCGGCACGTTCAGCCGCTCCACCCTTTTGACCTCCAGGTGAATGCCGGGAACGTTCACCACGTCCGGGGTACTGCCATAACTGACAGCTTGCCCCGGCTGGGCGCCTATCCCGTGGCTCTGGAAAATCTTCACGATTTCCAATTCTCCGCCTCTGCCTTTCCGCTGCTGTCCTCTACTCATATCCGGCCTCCGCTTCATGCAACCTCAACTCCCGGATTTTCCCGGAAAAGAAATGGTTGATATTGTAATCACAGTGACGGTATTTCGTTTTGAAATGCAGCCGGATTAAAAGCGGGTACATATCCGGGTCTATGTCTGAAACGGGGGTATAATTGCATACCTCTTTTAGCCACTGTCTAAACGCAGGGTCTGGACGTGCCAGGAACGGCATAACCTCCATAATCCGGGCGATCTGTTCCCGCCTGATAGGGGGGTGAGGTTTCCCCATGTATTCCTCATAGGTCTGGAAGTATAACCGGAACACTCCCAAACATTCCTCCAGGCTATACGGGTTTTCTTCCTTGTAGGCAAGGAACGCACTCCCGGAAAAGAGGCGAAAATCAAAAAGCAAAAAATCACTCCTTTCTCAAAGGCGACGGCGACGGACGCGCAAGCGTCCCTTATAAGGGAGCGCGGCGGCGCTCTGTCGCCGTCGCCCTTTTACAGAGATATAGGGTATTGGATATGGGATAATAGCTATAAGATATAGGTTATTGGTTATTAGTTAGCTTTCGTTTGGGTTTCCAGTGGGTTGCCAATCGTAACCCATTGGGTTTCGTTTGGGTTTCCAGTGGGTTTTAGTTAGCGCTCCCCTTTTGGGGGTCTGCCGCCTTTAGCCCCGTTCTCCCGATTGGCATCACACCGCTTGTTGTAAGAGGCTTGATCTTTTTCCATTTTGCACAGCATGGTGTCGTAAATCTCAGCAGCCCGGCCTGTAAATCCATCTGTCTCATACCCGAAACAGTAATAGTCACAAACTGCCTTAATAACCTTCCCGGCGGTTTCATCGTCAAGGGCGGCGTAAATAAGGGCCACTTCCCTGTATGTCATAAATCCCGGCATCGTATGTTTTTTCACTCAGTCCGTTTCTCCCTTCTCAATGGCCGCAGCCGTTTTCATGATTTCTTTGGCTCTGCCCCGCATGGACTGGACGCACCGGGCCTTTTCACCCTCGCTGTCCGGCAGGAAGTAGCCGTTTTTGCAGTCTGCCAGAATAGGCGTACCCAGCCGCCGCTCTGCCTCGATCTGCCGCCGGACTGTTCGCCCGTCCCAGCCGGTCAGGTTCTCCAGGTGGTGCAGGGTGACGCCGTTCTCCGCGCCGTGGGATTAGGAGGTCAGCAATCAGCATTGGCAACACCTCCACCGGCCATATAAGCCTCTACTTCATCCATGTTTACAATGTAGTTTTTCCCGGTTTTCCGGCTTGACACCTTACCCTCCTTCACCCACCGACGCAGGACGCAGAGAGAAATACAGGTTTCGGGGTCTTTTGCGCGGATTTCCTCAACCGCTTTCGGAATACTTCTCATTTTAGCCATTTTCAGCACTCCTTTCGGTAAAAAAATAAGCCTACCAGCACCACCGGGAAACCCCGGCGGCGCTAATAGGCTCAATGGCTCATATTCCTTAAATTGTGTTCGCTCTTGTTTCGTACAAGCGTATTATACCACATATTGGGCATGATTGCAAGAGTAAAACACAACTTAAGCCTGTTTCTTCCTTAAAATCGTGTCAGAAATACATTCAGCCGCTTTTCGTTTGGCTTCTTCGATGGCGTGGCCGTAGGTGTCCAGGGTGGTGGACGTGTCAGCGTGGCCCAGCATCTTGGAAACGGTCAGCACATCAATGCCATTCGACAACAGGATAGAGGCGGCGGTGTGCCGGAATGTGTGAGGATGGACACGGGGGAACCCATGACGATCACAGAATTGATTGATAACTAAATTTGCCGTGTTGGGGTTTTGCGCTGTGCCGTCCGCCCTGGTGAATACATAGCCGGTATTCTGCCATTGGTCGCCCATAGCAAGCCGCCGCTCCGCTTGCCATGCCCAGTATTTCCGCAACAGGGCAGCAGTTTCTTTCGGTAGGACAATATACCTGGTATTGCTTGTCTTTGTGTCCCCCTCAAAAATTCCACGGTCGGGGAGGTAGTGCAGGCAGCGGTCAATCTTTAACTGCCCCGTGGCGAAGTCAACCTTTTCCCAGCGCAAACCCATAATCTCGCCCCGGCGGCATCCCGTGGTAATAAAAAGCGTCAGCATAGTGCAAACGTCCAGCGGCTCCGCCTCCAGGGCCTCCAGCATCTCTTGAACCTGGTCGGGCTGTAGGCTCTCGGACGGCCTAACCCGGCTCTTGGGCGGCAATGTGGCCCGCTCTGCCGGGTTGTAGGGGAGAATCATTTCCCGCACCGCCTGGGCCAGTACGGCACAGATTACGCTGTGATAATCCCGTATCGTGCCAGGGGAAAGAGGAGCGTCATTGCCTACAATCTTGAATAAATCCTTGCGCCCTAAATTCTTCTCGATGATAGCCGCATTTTTCCGGGTGATCTGCTGGCCCCGGCACAGGTTGGCAATCAGCCGCCCATAGACGCCGCACTTTTCCGCAAACTCGTTATAATTATCAGTCCCCCGCAGCTCGTTAAAATCTACGGCGGGAACCGCATACACCCTCCAATGGTTCTGCCCCGGCTCCGACAGCTTTTTATAAAGGGCGGTCAAATGCTGGGGCCGAATATCCGCCAATTTCATGTGTCCGATATGCTCATTTATTCGTGCCATCTGCCGCTTCACACGATGTAAGGTCTGGGGCTTGTCCCCCCGCTGCTCTTGCAGCCCGTAGACGTAAGCCGAGTATTGGGCAAAAGTCTGCCGGTTGTCCGCCTGGAATCCAAGCGTGATTTCCCTCTCAAACTCATAGGCAATGCGCTGGACTTCCTTTTCCATCTGCCGCGCCGTCATGGGCTTATCGGGCTTCCACGTCTTAAAATGCCTGATCTGCTTATCCTGGGCGTCCCTACCCATCGACACAGTGATTTTGTAGGAAACACCCCCTTTCCCCTCAATTTTGCGGATACTGGCCATAGTATCACGCCCCCTTATCTATCCGAATTTCGCCACTCCAGCCACAGGGCGTACCATTGGGCAGTTTGCCCCGGCACCGCTCCATAACACCCCGGCACACGGCCCCCGGCAAAATCGGGTGTAACCGTTTCCCGCATTTCGGACAGCAAAACCACTGTTCACCTTTGATTTTCTTAACCATGCTACTCTCCTTTTTTGGCGCACATTTGGCGCACAAGGTCAATGCGCTAAATGCGCCAAGAAAAAAGAAGTAGAACAATACGGCACATAAAACAATAGTTTTACCTCTGCTATGGCACGTTGTAGCACGTCCTTTAGCTTTAGACACTGATATTTTATATTATTGGGGTAGATATAGATGGAAACCACCTCCAGGGAATGAAAAATGCCGCCTGCAATCAGGCGGCATAAATTGACAATATTCCAATCGTCAGTTATAATGTGAATTGCCCCGCGAGGGGCCGGAAGGGTACTGTTACATAAAAAGCGGTTGGCCACTCCCTTGTGAAAGGGGGTGATGGCTAATGGGACACAGGCGCTGGGTGAAAGCCCTGCGTATCTTGTTTTGGTTCATCATCGCGCTGTTGCTGATGATAGCCACGGCCCCAAAAGCGTACTGACCGCTTGGCTGGTCCCCAAGCGGTCAGTATAGGCTTTGCTTATACACACTGTCTTGTAAGGGCTGACCGCCGTAGCAGTGCCCTTCTGTCATGATTATACCTGTGCGCCGCTGTTTTGTCAATGGCTTTTGGCGGCCTCCCCATCCTCCGCGCCGCCGATGGCGGCCATGGCGTCCAGGCACCACACCGCGTGTTCCTTCAGTGTCCGCAGCAGCGCCATTTCCGCGGGGTTCAGCGCGTCCATCGGCTCCACCCGGCCCAGGGGGTGCATCTCGATCCCCAGGGCGTGGCAGTCCAGGAACATCTCGCCGGGATGGTGGATGTGGGTGTGGACACTGGCCTCGCCCCAGTGGGGGACTTCGGCCCGGTAGCTCACGCTGACAGTCTGGCCGGAGTGATCCTTCCGGCTCTTGTCATCCCAGGTCAGCGCCATGGCCCGCCTCCTGTTCCGCCTCGTCCAGCGCCCGCTGGATCAGCCCCAGCACGAACTCCTTCTGGCTCACCTTTTTGCCGGTGCGGAGGCTCTCCTGTTCCAGCAGCTTCTTCAGCCGGTCAAACATCTCCTGCGGCATCTGGAAGGCCATGGTACGCATCCCTTTTTCCATTTTCTCAGCTCCCCTTTCGTAGTAGTCGGTCAGTAGCCGGGTCATGTACGCGCCCAGCGTCAGCCCGGCCTGCTCCTGCGCCGCCCGCACCCGGCTGTGGAGCTCCGCTGGGATCATGGCGCACAGATTTTTTTGGTTTTCTGCCATTGTGCTTCCTCCTTCCGCGCTTTGGTAAGGGCAAGTATACCGATAACCGGGCCACAATGCTATTCACTATAAGCAACGAAGATCTTGGCGCAAACGAAGCAAAACCAACAATTACCCCGCCCTCAAAACCAGGGCCATCCCACGCATCAGGTAGTCCACACACGGGATGGCCACCGAGTTGCCCAGCGCCCGGTACCTGGGCGAGTCCGCAGCGCCGGGCAGGGCGGTCCAATCATCGGGATAGCCCTGGAGCCGTTCACATTCCCGGGGGGTCAGCCTCCTGATCAGTAATGGTGCTTCCACGATCAACTTGTCCTGCGAGACGTACTGGGCGTTGGGGCCTTTGCAGTCGCTGCTGGTGAGGGTACCGACAGTTTCCTGATAAATCAGGTCGGTGGCCTCCTTCTGCTGGCGGGAACTCTGGGTGGAGGCCACGCCGCCCTCTTGGAATTTGTCGCACCGCTGGCGGGCAAAGACGGCGTGGTGGTCGGTGGCGGTCAGGGTGT
>CAJTVM010000100.1 GCA_910579595.1 uncultured Oscillospiraceae bacterium | reverse complement strand
GCTCCATATCACGCACAGCGTCCTTTTCCCGCTCTAAATGTTCAATCGTGGACAGTAGATTAGCATACAAATCATTGACGTTCTGCGCCAGTGTGCCAATTTCATCCTTTGTATGGATAGGGCAGCTTGCTCCGTGGTCTAATTTCATCATCTGCTCGGTTGACGCAGAAATCTTCTTGATAGGGTCGGCAATCGCTTTGGAAAACAGGAGGGAACAGACAACGGAAATCAGCAGGGAACAGCTTAACGAGATAGGCAGGGCTTTTTCTACTGCCTCGGTCACAAACTGCTCCTGCCGGATGCTGACAACAACATCATCTTGGGTACTCAATGCAAGCTGCATCTGTGGGGCAAGCAGATAGATCAGCCCATGCGTGACAACAACGACAAATAACATGATGCTCATGGTATAGAGAAATATCTTCGGAAACAATTTTAAGCGTTTCATGGCTGCACCTCATATTTATAGCCGATACCCTTGACTGTTACGATGCAGTCAAGCCGCAGTTTTTTCCGCAGATTTTTGATGTAGGTGTCCACGGTTCGGTCGATGATCGGATAGTCAGCGCCCCACAGTTCGTCCAAAATCTGCGAACGGGTCAGCACCAGCCCCCTATGCTCCACCAGCAGCCGGAGCAAATCAATTTCCTTGGGCATGATGTCGATTTTCCCGGCGCTGTCGCTGGCGGTGTAGCCGGAGAAATCGACGGTCACATCGCCAAAGGTTATCGTTTGGGGTAACGGGGCCTGCCCGCTTCGACGCAAAAGGGCGGTAATCCGCCTCCCCAGCAATACCATAGAAAAGGGCTTTGTCATGTAGTCATCGGCCTGCTCGTCAAAACTTCTGACTTGGGTATATTCGTCCTCAATAGCTGTGAGCATCAGAATAGGTGTTGCGTTTGTTTGCCGTATCTCATGCAGGACAGACAGGCCGCTGACGTGGGGCAGCATAATGTCCAGCACAACAAGGTCGATGCTGTTCTCACGGAAAAGCTGTAACGCTTCTCCACCGTCGTATGCTGGGATAACCTTGTGGCCCGCTGGCTTTAGGTATTCACAAATTGCATCGTTGGTTTTGCAGTCGTCCTCGACAATCAGCAGTGTTGCCATCGTTGCCCCCCCTTTTCAGGGTAGTATAGCACTGGAATGTGGAATGGGTATGAAATGACAGTAAATTTTTGAGTTTTAGGTTTCTCAATTCGGAGGGAACGCTATCGTAGCAAGCATATGGTGATGGACAATGACAGGGAGGCAATTCAGCTCGCCCTGTGCTGCTGTTCAGAGGCGGAAGATCAGGCACGGAAAAAGCTGATCCGCATTCCGGACACTGCACATATCGAATATATGGAAATTTCGGAGGGCCTGCTGCCCCAGGCCTTGGCAGATCCTCGGATAGAAGTGCAGGAGGGGCCGTTTGATTGGAGCTTTGACGCCGGGGGAAACCTGTTTTAACCGGAGGACGGCTTGACTTGCCCTATCGGTTGTTGTATGATGGAAAAGAATCCGAGTCAATTCCTGTATTTATCAAACAAAAGAGAAATGGGAGATTTTTATGGGGAAAACAACGGATGCAGCCCGTGGAAGCGTCAGCAGCGCGGTATTTGAGAGCCTGAAATCCGCCATTCTGGGCGGAGCCTGGCCGCCGGGAAGCAAGATCCCCTCGGAAAATATGCTGGCCAAGCAGATGGAGGAAGCCAAGAGCACCGATGAGATGGCGGAGTATGATTTGAAATCCCACGCGCTGGTGGCCAAGTCCACCGGAAATCCCATTTTTGTCCGGATTTTCGACATTTTGAGCAACACCTACCGGACTCCTATGAAGGGGAATGTAGAGATCGTAGGCACGTCGGGGTAAGCTACCACTACATGATCGCCTATGCCCTGGAGGCCCGTGACGGCGGGCTGGCCCGACTGCTGATGGAACGACATTTGGATCAGACCATGATCGGCACCGGGGAGTATAAGGGAAGTGGCGATTAAAATGGGCGAAAAAAGGAGACAGCCTATCGAAAAAGTCTGCCTTATGGCAGACTTTTTCGATAGGCTGTAACCGGGATTTTATTTTGCCCCCACGCGGAGGACTGCATCATACTGTCCGGCGGCTGTTCCGGATAAACGGCGGATCAATTTTGCATTCAAGCAATGGCCCATACTTCTGTGGCCGCCGGAACGCATTGCCGTGCACTTCGTGTTCGCGATAACGCCGCAGCTGATCCAAATCCAGCTCCGCGAGATAGATGCCCTCTATGCTACCTGCTTGCAAAATGCACATATCCCGGGAGCCGTCCAGCTCTGGCAAGTACGCCACGCCGTCAAAGACGCTGGAACCGCCGTTGCAGTCGGGTACTGAATCCGGGTAGCTGCAGGTGGCGATGGCCAGCATATTCTCGTAGGATCTGGCCCGCAGCTGAGAGAGGCGGTTGATCTCCATAGGACAGGCGTTGGGTGTCAGGATAAGCTCCGCGCCTTTCAGCATCAGGATTCTGGCGCTCTCAGGAAATTCCCTATCAAAACAGATCATGGCCCCAACCTTGACCTTGCCGCAGGAGGTGTCCAGCGTGGTGACATAGAAATCCTCCCCCGGCGTCAGGTTCCGCTCCACGTCAAAATCGCAGGTGTGGACTTTGGCATAGGTGATTTTTCGCTCCCCGTGCCGGTCAAACAGGAGCATAGAATTGCGGGGACCGCCCTCATATGCCTCCAGAAAGGTGATACCGATGGCTGTGTCAAGTTCTTTGGCCAGCACGCCGAACGCGTTGACAAACTCGCTGTCAGGGGGGATCGCCTCCGCCTTCCACTGGCCGACGGGCTGATCGTAGATGTTATATCCATTGCTCCACATCTCGGGGAATAGCACAATATCGGCTCCCATGGTTTTTGCCCTCCGGCAGGAAGCCATCCCTTTTTCGAGATTCCCTTCCAGTGTGCCGCAAGGCGCGATTTGGAGCAGGGCGATTTTCAAAGTGTCCATGATTCAATATCCTTTCGTCTAAGGAAGATGACCGCTGCCCGGATCTTACCATTTCCGGGTGGAAACGTCAAGCCTGCTTTGTCCGCCGTCTGGGACGCGCGTACCAGGGGATCACGCTCCGGAACGTTGACCAGTGTAAAGCTGCCCGCCGGGTGCTGTAGAAAATGATGGTCTGCGTCTGGTCCGGCGGACAAGGCAGATATGAAAAAATTGCAGGGCGGAAGCACCGTCCGGTGAGAGGGGGGAATTAGTATGGAGCCTGTCTATTATACCGTGGATTCCATCGATGGGGATTACGCCCACATGACCAGTGACAGCGGTGTGGAGAACCAGGTGGCGATGTTCCTGCTGCCGGAGGGCACCACGGTGGGGAGCCGCCTGGTGCGGGAAGTGCTGGAGTGGAGCCTGGTTTAACCGGTATTGTGTAATCTTGCGCCAAAAATCCCCGTATTCATCTGGAATACGGGGATTTTGCTTTAATTAAGCGGCGGCCCGTCCAGGCCGATCACGCAGTCGCATTCCGCCAGCACAGGTGCCTGATGGCTGGTGAGCACCACCGGTACGCCCAGATCCCGCAAGCGGGCCATGATCCGAGCCGTGCGTTCAGGGTCAACCCCGGCAAAAGGCTCGTCCAGCAGCAGCAGATCCCCGCCCAGAGCCGCGCACCGGGCCAGCGCCAGCCGCCGGGCCATCCCGCCGGACAGAGCGGTGGGGTAGGCATCCCCCTCCCCGGACAGCTCCGCGAAAGCCAGCCAGTCCGCCAGCTCTCCCCGGCGTTGGCGGGGGAGGACGTCGGTGATGTGCTGGTCCACCGTCCGCCAGGGCAGCAGCCGGTCCTCCTGAAACAAAAACGCCGTCCGGGCAGGGGAAAGGCCGTCCACCGTTCCGGCTTCCGGCGTCTCCAGCCCCGCCATCACCCGCAGCAGGGTGGTTTTGCCGCAGCCGGAGGGGCCGCTGAGGGCGGTGAGGCCATGGGCGGGAATTTCCAGGGAAAAGCGGTCCAGCACCAGCTTGTTTCCATAACGAAGGGTTAAATTTTGCAGCTTTATCACGTTCTGTTCCCCCTCTCCAGCGCTTTGCGCAGCAGCCCCTCCAGTACCAGGGACAGGGCCACGATGGTCAGCGTCCAGGCAAACAGGTTGGCGGTCTCCAGTCCCAGCTTAGCCTGCTGGAGCCGGGTGCCGATGGCATGGGCAGGAGGGCAAAGCACCTCCGCGGCCACCCCAGACTTCCAGGCCAACCCAAAGGCGGTGAGCAGCCCGGCGGAGAAGTGAGGCCGCAGGGCTGGCAGGTAAATGAGACGCAGCATCTTCCACCGGGAAAAACGGTAGGCCCGCCCCAGCTCCAGCAGTTTTTTGTCGATGCTGTCCAGCCCCGCCCCAAGGGTTCCCCACACCACGGGAAGCACCATCAGACCCGCGATCACCCAGGGGACGGCGGAGCGGGCTACCCACAGGTATACCAGCAGGATAAAGGACACCACCGGGATAGCCCGCACCATCCGCACCGCTGGGGAGAAGATGAGGTTTGCCCAGGGGGAAAAATGGGTGAGGAAAGCCAACGCCGCCCCCGCCGCCGTCCCCCAGGCCAGACCCCAAAACACCCGTCCCAGAGTGGCCCCGGCGGACAGGTAAAAGTCCGCTGTCTGCGCCAGGGCAATCAAGCTCCTGCCCACGGAGACCGGGCCGGGAAGAAACAGCGCCCGATCCACGCACCAGGCCGCGATCTGCCATACCCCCAGCCAAAAGACTGGGGGTATCACAATTTGGATAATTTTGTTCATCGTTTTTCCCATCAAAACACAACTTTCCGTTGTCATGTGAAGGCTGAACAGGTTTACCGCACGGTGGCCAGCGAGGTTAAAGTTCTTTTCAGTTCCTTTTTCTCTCGAGAAAAAGGAAGTCAAGGTGCGTAATAGATGCCGTCATCGGGCAGGGAGCCGCCTACCGAGGCCGGGTCAATGGCGTACAGCGCCGTGAAGTAGTCGGAAATAGCGCTCACCATGTCATTTCCCGCGATGAAGGTCAGGTGGCACTGGGGGATGGCCTGCTTGGCGATGCCAGCGCTGGGGGTGATGCCATAGCCCGCCACAAGCTCCGCCGCCGCGTCGATATTGTTGTTCACATAGTCAATGGATTCCTTGTAATCAGACAGGAAGCTATATACCTGTTCAGGATAGTTTTCGATGAACTCGGTGCGGGCCACCACGGCGGTCATCACCAGCTGGCTGCCGCTTTGCAGCTCGTCCCACGCCTCAGTGACGTCGATGGCCTGACGCACCTTGCCTTCTCCCTTGGCAATGGCGGCGGTGGCGGCGGGGACGGGGAGCATGGCGCACTCGATCTCGCCGGAGAGCAGCTTGGCGGAGATTTCGCTGGCATCACCAAAGGCAATTTCCACATCGGCGCCCACCTCAAGGCCGCTTTCCTGTAATAAATAGCGCAGAATATACTCCGGGTTAGCACCCTGCCCGGCGGAGTAAATGGTCTTGCCCCGGAGATCCTCCACCGAGTTGATGGACGTGCCGCCGCTGCCCTCCAGGATGTGGAGCACGCCCAAAGTGCCAACGGCGATGATTTTCACCCCGCTGTTGGTTTTGTTATACAGGTTCACCGCCATGTTGGAGGCCATGGTGGCGATGTCGATCTCCCCGTTGGTCAGCCCCGCCACCAGTTCGCTGTTGTCGGTATAGATGTTGTAGTCATAATTGCCGAAGCTGAGGTCGGCGGGGTTGTTGTCGATGTTGTCCAGCAGCTTGGCCGCGCCGATGCCTGTGGGGCCGGACAGCACCGCCAGACGGATCTCGGGTACAGGGCCGGCCGTTTCATCCGGCCCGTTGGGCTCATCAGCAGGCGCTTTGGTGGGGGTGACGGTGGCTGTGGCCTCCTCAGTGGGGGCATCGGTGGGATCCGTCGCCGCGGGGGCGCAGGCAGCTAAGGAGAACAGCAGCGCAAAAGTCAGCAACAGCGATAGCAATTTGTAATGTTTCATAGTGATGATTCCTTTCTGTTTTCATTAATGACTTTTTCCAGCGCCTCGGCGCGGAGAATGCGGATGGTTTTGCCCTCCCGGGCGATGGCCCCGGTTCCCTCCAGCACCTCAAAGGCCCGGTACAGGGTGGCGCGGCCCACGCCCAGACGCTGGCACAGGGCGGTGGCGGACAGGGTGACGGATCCGTCCCCGCCGTTGGTGAGCAGGTAGCGGGCCAGCTTGCCCTCCGCCGATGGGTTGGACACCGCCTCCAGCCGCTGGCTGAGGAACTGGATCCGGCCGGAGAGGTAGACGGCGTAGTCCTCCGCGAAAGGGGGGCACTCCCGCAGCAAGCGGCGGACGCCCTCCTGAGGGATGAGCAGGGCTTCGCAGGGAGTGAGGGCGGTGAGGGTGGTAGGATAATCCCCGTTGCCGGTGAACAGGGCCGCCGCGCCGAACACGTCCCCGGCGGACAGGGTGGCCATGAGGAGCGATTCCCGCCGCACCTGCACCCGGCCCCGGAGCACCACGCCCAGACAGCGGCGGAAGCGCTTGGGGCCGTACACCACCGCGCCCTTGTCCACGGTGAGCAGATCGGACTGCGCCAGCGTCCCATCCCACAGGGCTCTGTCCACCCGGCCAAACAGGGGATGGCAGCGGGGCAGCGTCACGTCCAAGTGGGTTCCCTCCAAACTGTATTATTTGGTACAGTTTGTAAGTATAGCAGAGGGACGCCACCCTGTCAAGAGGGGGATGGCGGCAAAACTTCATCAATTATTTACATACAGGCCTTGTTTTTTCCAGCCCGCTCCGTTATACTTATGGGCGGTCTAATCTTGACATAAAGTGAGGGACTTCGACAGGCCCGACTTTGACAGCCCACGGGCGGATACAGCCCGGCTGCGGCAGAAAGGATACCGTATCCATGAGCACCAAGAAAAAACCTGTGAAAAAATCACCTTTGCAGCGGGTTCTCCGGAGCCTGTACATTATATTATTTGCCCTGTCCCTGGTAGTGGTGGCATCGTATATCGCCCTGAAGGTGTTTGCCCCTGCCCCCAACGTCCCCGACCAGGTGATCTTTGCTCTGGGGCCAGACCAGCCCAAGGATCCGGATGATCCCACGCAGCCCTCCGGCACACTGGAGAACCAGGATACCGTGGCGCTGAAGCGCAGGGGCAATGTGTACACCTGCCTGCTGCTGGGCGTGGCCGACCAGGGCGGCAGCGACACCATTATGCTGGGGGTGTTTGACACCGGGGCGCAGACCGCCTCCCTGATCTCCATCCCCCGGGATACGGCGGTGCGGTATAACGGATCCTACATGAAAATCAACGCCACCTACTCCTATGGCGGCGTGGAAGCGGTGGCGCAGAGCGTGTCCCAGATGCTGGCGGTGCCCATTGACTACTATGTCACTGTGAACACCAGGGCCTTCCGGGAGATTGTGAACGAGATCGGCGGCGTGGATTTCTATGTCCCAGTGGATATGTTTTATAATGATCCCTATGGCGACATTGCCATCAATATCAAAGCGGGTTACCACCACTTGAACGGAAAACAGGCTGAGGGCGTAGTGCGCTGCCGCAATTGCTACGCCAATGCGGACATCGGCCGCGCCGCCACCCAGCGGGCGTTCCTCACCGCCCTGGCCAAGCAGACCATCACCCTGTCCAACGTGGGGAAGGTGACCAACCTGATCAACATCCTCAACACCTATGTGGAGAGCGATATGCCTCTGAATGACATGGTGCATTTCGCCACCCAGGCCATCGGCATGGATCTGGACACGGCGCTGAACACCGACGGACTGCCCGGCGAGTGGATCAACCCCTATTGGGAGCTGGATGACGACGCCACCCGTGCGCTGGTGAACGGCCTGGGGATCTATGAGGATGAGGTGCCCGCCAGGGTGATGGGGATTGTGCACCCGTAACATCAGTCCCGGCAGTCCCCATCCCCCGGCGGCAGCGGCGCAATGGCAGTAAGATGAAAACGAAGGGGACGGACGGCTTTTGCCGTCCGTCCCCTAAAAACATATCTTTTTTTGCCGCTCCGCTGCGCTCAGGGATTCATGGTAGGGTGTGGCATTGTGGGGGGATTAGGGGCTTGCGGGGGCTGGGAGCCGGCGGAGAATACCCGCCGGTTGGCCGCCAGGGATACCGCCATCGCGGCAAGGGGGCCCAAAAAGGCCGCCATCACGCCGCGAATTCCCATGCCAAGGTACGCACATCCGAGATACAGACCACCTAAGGACAGGGCCAAGAACACCACCTCCACCAGAAGGGAGCGCAGGGCCGTGGACTTGTAGGAGGCGCGGCAGAAACTCAAGGCGCCCTGAAGCAGGGGTATGCCAATTCCCAGCAGAAAAATACAGACAGTCCGACTTTCACCGGCCAGGGGCACAATGTCCGGATGGAGAAATGCCTCGGATGGTACTGGCGTCTGGAGCAGAAAAGCGCCCCCTGCTACACACATGCCCCCGGTGCTGGCCAGGGAGGCGATGGCCCAGTTCCTGCCCCGGAAAAACAGGGCAAAGGCAAACTGGAGCACCGCCTCCAGCAGCAGGAGCATCATGGCCGGTTTGATTAGGCTGGGCCAGATTAGGCTGAACGAGGCCACGGCAGAGGTACCATACATGGTGAGCATTGAAGTCTGCGCCGGCAGCATCATGAAATAAATGCCGAAAAAGGCAAACAGGGCGGCGGTAAAGGCGCGGTAGGCCTCATATCCCACCTCGGCGGATTTGCTGGAAAACTGATCCGCCTCCGGCTGGGGCCTGGGGGGCTGCGGGGGGAGGGGCACGCCGCAGCGGGGGCAGAACTGCATGGCCCCCTTCAACGGCAGCCTGCAATTGGGACATTGCATGGAAACGGCCCTCTTTCTTTCTTTATTTGACGGCCCAGCTGCCTGTGGCGGCGGCTTTCAGGTAGGCGTTGATAAAGCCGTCCAGATCGCCGTCCATGACGCCGTTGACGTTGGACGTCTCAAAGGCGGTGCGGTTGTCCTTCACCAGCTGGTAGGGCATGAACACGTAGGAGCGGATCTGACTGCCCCATTCGATCTTAAGCTGTACGCCCTTGATGTCGGAGATCTTGTCCAAATGCTCCTGCTCCTTGATCTGCATCAGCTTGGAGCGCAGCATACGCATACAGGTTTCCTCGTTCTGGAACTGGGAGCGCTCCGTCTGGCAGGACACCACGATGCCCGTGGGGTTGTGGATCAGCCGGACGGCGGAGGAGGTTTTGTTGATGTGCTGCCCGCCTGCGCCGGAGGAGCGGTACACCTGCCGGGTGATGTCCTCGTCCCGGATCTCCACCTCCACGCTGTCGTCCAGCTCGGGCATGACCTCCACGGCGGCAAAGGAGGTCTGCCGCCGGGCGTTGGCGTCGAAGGGGGAAATTCGCACCAGGCGGTGGACGCCGTGCTCGCTCTTGAGGTAGCCATAGGCGTTGTCCCCCTCAATGCGGATGGCGGCGGACTTGATGCCTGCCTCGTCCCCGTCCTGGTAGTCCAGCACGGAGTAGGAGAAGCCGTGGCGCTCCGCCCAGCGGGTGTACATCCGGTAGAGCATCTGGGCCCAGTCCTGGGCCTCGGTGCCG
>CAJTVM010000099.1 GCA_910579595.1 uncultured Oscillospiraceae bacterium | reverse complement strand
CCATCATTGCGTCCATCAAAGACCGCAGCTACCAGCCGAAGCCTGCCCGCCGGACATATATCATGAAGAAAAACGGCAAAAAGCGTCCGCTGGGCATTCCCTCCGCAAATGACAGGCTGGTGGAAGAAGTCGTGCGTTCCCTCCGGGCCGCGTTCTTCATCGCCATCGAAGACGATTGTATTCGCAAGAACCCGTTCAGCTTTGCCCTGAACAAAGTCCTGGAGGACGACAGGGGCGAGAAAACCGTGCTGACGCCGGAACAGGAGGTAAGCCTGATCGACTTCGCGCAAAATGACCCGGTATATCAGAAGTACGCCGACGAGCTTATCATCCTGCTGGGAACGGGGCTTCGCATTTCCGAGTTTTGCGGGCTGACCACGAGCCTTGACTTTAGGAACCGGCTGATCCGGGTAGACCATCAGCTTTTGCGGGACAGCGAGAACGGCTACTACATTGAAACGCCCAAAACCAAGAACGGCTGCCGTGCCTTTTGCCGTATCTATATTGTAGGAGGTTGTCATTTTGAATGATTTCCGCCTGTTTCTGCGCGGCGTTTTGTGATAAAATTCACAGGTTATTCTTGACAAATGGGACTCAAAAGCGTACACTATGGACATCGGTGGCGCAAGCCATCGAAAAATGGAATGGAGGAATGAAACCCATGAAAATGAAGAAATGGATCGCCCTGGTTCTG
This sequence comes from uncultured Oscillospiraceae bacterium, assembly GCA_910579595.1. GTDB lineage: Bacteria > Bacillota > Clostridia > Oscillospirales > Oscillospiraceae > Enterenecus. The sequence continues at coordinate 8,908 of CAJTVM010000099.1, read as the reverse complement.
GCCTGCGTGATGGCGCTCAGCCTGATGGCCTGCGGCGGCGGTGCTGGCGAGCCCGATCCCACCAAGGATCCCACTGACAATCCCGAGCAGAGCGCGCCCGCCGAGAGCACTCCGGCAGAGGATCCCGGCACCGACGAGAAGAACCCCGAGGATTACAGCGGTGAGCTGACTGTCTATTCCCCCCATGACAGCGACCCGCTGAACGCCGGTGTCAAGATGTTCGAGGACAAGTACCCCAATGTCAAGGTGAACGTGGTTCCCGACGGCACCGGCAACCTGCTCAACCGCATCAAGGCCGAGGCCGAGGCCCCCATGGCCGACGTGCTCTGGGGCGGCGGCGCCGACTCCCTGGCCGCCTACAAGGAGTACTTCCAGCCCTACAAGCCCTCCTGCATCGACCTGCTGGATTCCTCCCTGTATGATCCCGAGTATCTGTGGATTGGCGAGTCCCCCCTGCCCATGGTGTTCCTGGTGAACACCGACATGGTGGACGAGGCCGACATCCCTCAGACCTGGAAGGATCTGGCCGATCCCAAGTGGGAAGGCAAAATCGCTTTCGCCGACCCCGCCTCCTCCGGCTCCGCCTTCACCCAGTTGTGCACCATCCTGATGGACTACGGCAAGGCTGATGATGACTACGCCGAGGGCTGGGAGCTGGTTCAGAGCATGATCAAGAACCTGGTTATCCAGTCCGGTTCCTCCGGCGCCCACAAGAACGTGGACTCCGGCGAGTACCCCATCGGCATCACCCTGGAGAAGGCCGCCGTGCAGTATGATACCAGCGACGCCGGCCACCTGAAGATCGTCTACCCCACCGACGGTACCTCCGCCGTACCCGACGGCGTGGCCATCGTGAAGGGCTGCCCCAACCAGGAGCTGGCCGAGCTGTTCGTGGAATTCGTGCTGTCCGCCGAGTGCCAGACCGCCCAGAATAAGGATTTCGGCCGCCGTCCCATCCGCAGCGACATCACCCCCGAGGGTCTGCTGGGCCTGGATGAGTTTGCTACCATGACCTACAACTTCGACTACGCCGCCGCCAACAAGGCCGACATCGTGGAGAAGTGGCAGGACGCCCTGGTGGGTTAAATCTCACGGCTATACACCCTTAACGTGCTTTTACGAGGGCGCCCCGACTGACCTCGGGGCGCCCTCAAACAATTGAGAGGAGGAGTCAAACCCCATGAGCCATGCTGTCATCATCAAAAATGCCGTGAAAAAATACGGCGACTTCACCGCTGTCAACGGCATTAGCTTGAACATCGAACAGGGCGAATTCTTCACCCTCCTGGGCCCCTCTGGCTGCGGGAAGACCACCCTGCTGCGGATGATCGCCGGCTTCAACACGGTGGACGGGGGCGAGATCTGCTTTGATGAGCAGGTCATCAACAACCTGCCCGCCCACAAACGGGACATCGGCATGGTATTCCAGAACTACGCCATCTTCCCCCATCTGAATGTGGCGGACAACGTGGCCTATGGTCTGAAGGCCCGGAAGGTGCCCAAGGCGGAGATCATCCCCCGTGTGGAGGAAGCACTGAAAATGGTGCAGATCGACCAGCTCAAAACCCGCCAGCCCAACGAACTTTCCGGCGGCCAGCAGCAGCGCGTGGCCCTGGCCCGCGCCTTCGTCATTGAGCCGGGGGTGCTTTTGATGGACGAACCCCTGTCCAACCTGGATGCCAAACTGCGGGTTCAGATGCGCACCACCATCAAGAAGCTCCAGCGCCGCCTGGGTATCACCACCGTCTACGTCACCCACGACCAGGAGGAGGCCCTTGCCATCTCAGACCGGATCGCCGTCATGAACCAGGGCAACATCATGCAGATCGGCAAGCCGGAGGAGATCTACCGCAAGCCCGCCAACCCCTTTGTGGCCAATTTCATTGGTGTGTCCAACTTCATCGACTGTACCGTGGACGGCAAGAACGCCGGTGCCGCCACCGTCAAGCTCCATGATGGACACAGTTTCCAAATGCCCCTGCGCGCCCCGTACAGCGGGGACGTGATCCTCTCCGCCCGGCCCGAGCAGCTGTTTTTCAGCGAAACGGGCATCCCCGCCAAGGTCAATCTGTCCGTGTTCCTGGGCGACTTCATCCAGTATGAGGTGGAGCTGTCCACCGGGCAGGTGCTGGAGCTGAATGAATATACCAAGGACGTGGACGGCGCGAAAAACGACGGCGAGGAGGTATACATCAGCTTCAATCCCAAGCAGGTCAGCCTCTATCGGAAGGATACCGAGGAGGTGCTCTCATGCTGAAAGGCAAAAGCGGCCAGCCTTTTTACAAGGACTTCTGGTTTTGGGTGAAGCTGCTGATCTTCGCCGTATTCCTGCTGTTCCTGGTCTACCCCTTCTCCACCTTGGTGATTAACAGCTTTTTCTCCTCCAAGGAGGAGGGCTTTACCTTCTATAACTTCAACCGGTTTTTCACCAAGAAATACTACTATCAGGCTCTGGGCAACAGCTTGAAGGTCAGCCTGGTGCCCACCGTCACCAGCATCCTCATCGGGGTGCCCATGGCCTACCTGATGACCCGCTTCAACATCGCGGGCAAGACCGTCTGGCATGTGATCATCATCCTGTCCTTGATGTGCCCGCCCTTCCTGGGGGCCTACAGCTGGATCATCCTGTTCGGCAACGCCGGCGTGGTCACCCAGTGGATGTCTGACCTGCTGGGCTTCCAGATGCCCAGCATCTACGGCATGGGGGGCATCTGCGCGGTGTTTACCCTGAAGCTGTTCCCCTACGTTTACCTCTACGTCTCCGGGGCCATGGGCTCCATTGACCGCTCGGTGGAGGAGTGCGCGGAGAACCTGGGCTCGGGCAAGCTGCGCCGCCTGCTCACCGTCACCATCCCCGTGGTCATGCCCTCCATTGCCGCGGGCGCGCTGATGGTGTTCATGACCGCCCTGGCCGACTTCGGCACCCCCGGTGTGCTGGCGGGGGGCGACTTCCGCACCCTGCCCACCCTGATTTTCAACGAGTACCTCAGCGAGACCGGCGGCAACGCCAACCTGGCCAGCGCCATCTCCATGATCATCGTGGTGATCTCCCTGATCATTCTGTTTTTGCAGAAGTGGTGGGTGTCCCGGAAGAACTACACCATGTCCGCCCTGCGCCCGCCCCAGATCGCGGAGTACCACGGCGTGAAGCGCTTCCTGGTGACTCTGCCGGTGGCTGTTGTCAGCCTGATCGCCTTCCTCCCCCAGGTCATCGTCATTTTCTGCTCCTTCGTCAAGACCAACTACTCTAACTTCGTTTTCTCCGAGGGCTTTACCCTGGAGCACTATCAGGAGCTGGGCCGCAGTCTGGCCACCAACATCCGCAATTCCTTCGTGTTTTCCACAGTGGCTATCGTTTTCATCCTTTTCCTGGGCATCCTCATGTCCTACGTCATCGTCCGCCGCCGCGGCAAGACCGGCGGCGCGCTGGATATGCTTATGATGGCCCCCTATGTCATCCCTGGCTCGGTGCTGGGCCTGTGCTATATCGTGGCGTTCAACAACCTGGGCCGGACCCCTGACGGCACCGTCATCAAGCTCACCGGCACCGCTTCCATCATCATCATCGCCATGATCATCCGCAAGTTGCCCTACACCGTCCGATCCGGCAGCGCGTTCCTTATGCAGATGGATCCCAGTGTGGAGGAGGCATCCATCAATCTGGGCGTATCCCCCATGGTGACCTTTGTGAAGGTTACCGCACGGCTGATGCTGCCCGGCGTACTGTCCGGCGCCATCATCAGCTGGGTCACCTGTATCAACGAGCTGTCCACCTCCATCATGCTGTACACGGGCAGGACGTCCACCATGACCATCGCCAGCTACACCAACATTGTCCGCAACTCGGTGGGAACGGCGGCATCTTTGGCCTCCATCCTCACCATCACCAGCGGCGTGCTGCTCATTGTGGTGTTCAAGGCCAGTAAGGGGAAGGTTTCCATCGTATGATTAAAAACGTTGTGTTTGATATGGGCGGTGTGCTCATCAATTTCGACGCGGAGCGGTATACCGCCCGGTTTGTCTCGGATGTCGGTGACCGTGCCCTCATCCGCCGGGAGCTGTTCCGATCCGTGGAGTGGATCCAGATGGACCGGGGAACTATCACCGACGAGGAGGCTGTCACATCGGTGTGCGCCCGCCTCCCCCAGCGCCTGCACCAAGCGGTGCGGGACATCCTGGACAACTGGCACCAGGATATCCCGCCCCTGGACGGCGTCTACGACTTGGTGGCGGAGCTGAAGGACAAGGGGTACGGCGTCTACCTGCTGTCCAACACCTGCACCCGGTTCCACAGTTTCCGGAAAAACATCCCCGCCCTGCGCTTTTTCGATGGGGAGTTCATCTCCGCCGACCATCACCTGGTGAAGCCGGAGCCAGGGATTTACCAGTGCTTCCTGGAGGAAATGGGCCTGCAAGGGGCGGAATGCATCTTTATTGATGACGTGCCCTTGAATGTGGAGGGGGCGATCCGCTGCGGCATCAACGGCATTGTCTACCACGGCGACCCGGTTTTGCTGCGCCGGCAGCTTCGGGAAATGGGGGTAGGCGTGGACGCGGCCGGCCCTGTGGAGCGGTAAGCGGAAGCTGTCCCGCATTCCCGGACAATCCGCATGAAAAAGGTTCTGAAAAGAATCCGCGCTTGGGAGGAACTTCGTATAGTAGCTCACCCACTGCCGCGATACCAACTGCGGCACCGTCCCGCCGTTGAGCCGGGACGCCACCGCATAGAGCGGCAGCGTCCCTTCTAGCAAATTGCGCTGGAGGAATATTTCACCATAGAGGCCGTGGTCGAAGTCGGCATAGTAGGTGCAAAACAAGGCCCGGGAAGGGTCATGAACAACGTGTTTGGCATCAAGCCCATGCCTCTCCAATGCGCTTTTGATCTCCGAGACCGTCAGGCCATCCTCAGCGGTAGCTTGCAGCGCGGCATCAGTCAGCGGCTCGAAACGGGTCATGACACCTTGGACTTCCCTATAATATGTCAGGTTATCCATGGTCACCCTCGCCGCCTTGGGCCAGGCCGGACGCCTGCATATCAGAGAGCAGGCAGAACAGCTGTGAGTAGACATTCCGAATCTGTTCGAGCAGTGCCTGGGCCTGTCCTTTCGTGAGAAGCCCCATGTCTTGCAGGTCAAACTGCTCATAGGTCTCGCTGCTGACCTCAGTGTAGGGGAGATACAAGATGCCTTCCTGGACAGGCAGCAGCACGCAGCCGGAATTCCCATTATGGAATACCGGGAAGGTCCAGCACAGCTCGTTGCCGAACTCGGCCTCATACCGCTCCCGTACAGGCTCCAGTGACGCGAAGGCGGGGACGCCGGTATCCAGCAGCGCCATCACATCGTCCATGCCGGCAAGTTTCTGGCGGCTGATCTTACTGCCATCCAGTTCAACCATGTCGGGCGGCCGAAGCCGGAACGGGACTTTGTTATAGGGGCTGTGAGTGATCAGCCGCTGGCGGGTTTCCACCAGCTTCTCAAGAATTGCCGCAAAGATGGGCGGCAGTTCTTGACTATTGTATTCATAGGTGGCGGACGAAGAGCAATTTCCCAAGGCGTCTAAATCCTCCAGGATGCGCTCCACCCGTTTGCCTGCGATCCGTTTGAAGTAACTGTGTTTATTCTGCTCTGTCATATTGACACCTCAATTTCATGTTGTTTTTGTTTCATCTGTCGTGCCGCCTACAGGAGTAGCTGCAAATTGCTGCTCCATATACCGGTATGCTCCATATACAGGTTCGTCAAAACGCTTCAGCATTTCATCACTGACATATCCGCTCTCACCAAAGGGCATCGGGGCACGCCAGATCCACTTTCCCCAGAGATAGGCGGGGGTGTACCACCGGTCATACTCCTTCAGATTAATGGTGTTGCCTTGGACGATAACGGCGGGGATGCAATAAAGAGAGATTGAGATAGGCCATATGGACACAGCGTGCATCAAGATCTGCCGCCTGGATCACCAGTTGTGCTGTGGGATTGTAACCGATGTCTGCAAAACGCTGCACTCCAGCGAGGAGAAGTGTACCGCTCCCACAGGCCTGGTCGCCCAGAGAGAAAAAGCCTTCCTCTGGGAGCAATAATTTGGAGGGAATAGAAATTGCACCAATCAGTTTCCCTACGTCAGCAGGAGTGAAATCCTGTTTGAGCGTTCTGCTGGCAGCTCCAATTTGAGTAAAGGGGACAGCAAACAGATCCTTATAAATCCCATATTCAATATTGCGGGAGAATGTACCGCACAGTTCAATAAAACTTTGATGGAATGCCTCCCATTCGTCATCTTTATAACTGGTTTTCAGCTGTCGCAAAGCCTTTGACCGCTGCTCGGTGTGGACCGGGTCGGTACGTGCGCTCAAAAGGAGGGCACAGTAATGCAGAAAATCAGAAAATGTCTGCGGTGTAGATATGCGTCCGCGCGTTATTTCAGTAATTTCTAACAATACTTTATCACATTTCAGCTTCAATAGATTTTCCTCCAAAACAGAGGGTACGGAGACGCTTCCGTGTCTCCGTACCCCCAAAAATGTGTTTAGATCTGTACGATTTCTTGGATATTTACCCCGAGAACCTGCTGAAACAAGTCAAAATATCTTTTGAAGGCGTCCGGGGGCAGTGGAGCGCGGAGACTGGCCAATGACCATTGAATCAATTCTTCCTCAGCGACCCAAGTACCATCAGTCTCAAATGTACGACCGTATTTATGATATTTGGGAGCGCTGGGCTGTTGAATGATTTCGCACTGCTTTACTGTGGATGCCTTTTTGATCAGTTCCAGCTTTTTCGCCCAGACTGCCAGGATAAACTCCGAACGAAAGCCATGTTCCCGGTACTTGTAGCAGCGTCTTTTAATTGTTGCGAGCGCATTCAATTTGGCTGTAAAGAGCTGGAGGTTTTCTCTACTGAGCGCAATATCGGTAAGCGCATCGGTTTCCATGCTCCGTAGCTTTTGATCAAATTCCATGTTTATCATCCGTAGAGTCCTCGTTAAGTATGGCAATCCACCGAGACAAGGAGTGCATCGTCAGGCTGTTTCGCTATGAAATCAGAAACTTCCTTGTGCCATGCCTGTCTCTCGCCTTCGGTGAGGTCAGATGTCATCCACCCATTATCGCGCCAGCCATCCGCATCCACATACGCACAGGTTCGGATGGGGTACGGGTTCTGGTCGGTAAGCCCCAGGTTGGCCAAGTAATGCTCCAGATTTTCCCCCTTGTGGTAAAGATAGTCCCCATAAGAGACAATGCCGTCCTCAGCGACTCTTAGGCCGCTGGCATACTCTTGGGGAATTGCACCTGTATTGAACCACTCCTCATACCGGCGGAACTGCTCGATGTATTGGCTGCGAACATATTCACGCATCACATCCCAAGCGACATCACATTTCCGAGCTCCAGCCACCCAGCGGTATCCAGCGGGCGCATTACATTTGGGCGGTTCCTCGAACAAGTGGGAGGGTTCGCCAACGACTGCCAGGGGACAATCATCCCTGACCAGGAAGCGGAACGGCCAGCGTCCGCCGATCTGCCACCAGTCCCATTGCCCATTGGGATTGAAATAGTAGCCGTAGTGGCCAGCTTCCCCCCCAGCCACACAGCCCCAGTATTCCGTCATAAAGACTTCGGCTGTGGGAAAGAGCTTTCGGAATGGGTAGTCAGGCAGCGCAAGATACCGTTTAGATTTCTTGGTCTGCTTTCGGTGATGCAGCGGTCCGAACCGCCGCCTGTATACCTTGCCATCGTACAGTTCGTACCGTCTGCCAAACTCATAGTTATGACAGGGGATAATACGGCCGTCAGGCGTCTTGACGCAGTCAACGCCGCTCTGCTCATAGGCTGTATGCCCCTCATCAGTGTGGTCATCAAATTCCATGTGAGCAATATCTGTGTTGTTCTCGTTATAGGGTGCCAGCAGACTGTCAACCATGCACTCTACAAGGCATTCCCAGCGCGAAGAGTCGATCATTGCGGAATCTACTTCCGGCATTTTCACCGGTTTTTTGTTGGCCACATTTTCCAACAGGAGTTTTCCTGCCACAAAGCTAACCACATCGTCCACAGGGACGGCGTTCATAGCAGTTGAGGTATCCTGGGGCAGCGGCAGGGCAGAAAGGACAGTAAAGTGCATAATGAACCTCCAATTATTCTGATTTTTTATTTTGAGCATAGCTGAAAGACGCCCACCATCCGCAAGTAGGACAGTGAGCAGTTTGATTTTCTTTATTGATCTGCGCTCTTGGTACGGTGCAGACCGTTTTGCAGCAATTCATCGTGATTTCCACCATAGGTGTACTGAGCAGCAATTCTGGGTGATACTGCTCATTATAGGGGACAAAACTCACCCACAGAGGACTGCGGTAAATCTCTGAGAGGCACATGTCCAAGTGTACAGCATGAGACATCTGTTTGGAGTACAGACTTCTGCCAAAGCCAGTTACAAAGGTGCGCAATCGCTCCAGTTCCTCATGCAGTCCATCCCGCTCCACAATGTACTCGGCCGCCTTGATCCAAACAGACAGTTCAATGTCTCCAATAGGGGTCTGAATCCCTGTGCGGTAAGTATGTCTCTTGTCCCGGCCCGAACCAGTAATCTGGCCCTTTCCAGTACTGTACATCCAGCGCAAGTCGCCAGCACGGAGATGCGGCAGGTCAAGTTGTTCTAATTGGTCAATAAGGCTTTGCATGGGAGCTATCCTCCTTTTGCTTGGCCAGAAGCGCAATCATGGCCTGTTTCTCCAGCATATTTAGTTGGTTTGAGTATGGCGCCTCACACTCCGGCTCCCACGGATATTTCCCAGCGGGATCACAAAAGAGAATGCGGAGCACTCGGTCGTTGTCCCGACTGGGCCGGATGGGAGCCGTTTCAAACAGGTAAAACGGGAGATTGAACACATTATCCTCCCGATCCCCGGA
>CAJTVM010000098.1:3259-9656 GCA_910579595.1 uncultured Oscillospiraceae bacterium | reverse complement strand
CGAAAATACTTGGCTGGCGACGGCCCGGAAAAATAGGTAGTGCCGACACAAAGAGATGGACAATTGAAAGATTGTCCATCTCTTTTCGTTTTGACAGCAAAAAGCGGCGGGGAACCCGCCGCTTTTTGCTGTTGGCAGAGGGGTTAGTGCCCCCGATGCTTCTGCCTGCGTTTCTCCTGCCGAAGGGCGAGCTTCCGCTCCCGCTCCGCCTCACGGCGTTCTTTGGAGTCAGTTTTCCGCTGTATTTTCATCTGCTCCCGCTGGAGCTGGAGGGCATGCTGGGCCTTGGTTCCGGTTCCAATGGTTTGAGTGGCTTTCCGAGCTTCCCGCCGCATTCGCTTGGGGTTTGGCGGGCGAGTTATTGCCCGATCTGCCGGAACCGGCGGGCTAAAGCACAGCTCATGCCAGTGGGAAAGCAGCCAATCCAAAACCTCCTGATCCCGGGGTTCGCCGCCGAAAGTGATTTTGCACACCTGACAGCCGCCCTCATTCTCCCGCTGGTAAAGCCCGACCCAAAAGGGCGGTTCAAAATACACGGTGAAACTTGCCTTGGAAACGCACATATTCAGTTGTCCTCCTTTAAAATAGTGCGCGGAGAAGGGACAACCAAGGAGGCAGGTTACTGGCAGGAGGGAGGGCTCCCGCGCCCCGACTACCCGACGGGGACTGTGTTTTTATCTCCGCTGGGGAAAGTATAGCATATCCGCGCAAAAAGGTACAGCGGCGAGACTGTGCCCGCCGCTGAATTACAGCTGCTTATACATGGCCTCGGCGCCAGCCTTGCCCACGATGTCAGCGGTGGACAGCACCTCCACCCGGATGAGCTTTTCACCGAATTTCAGCTCCAACACATCGCCGGTTTTCACGTCGTAAGACGCCTTGACCAGCCGGCCGTTGGCGGATACCCGTCCCGCGTCGCAGGCCTCGTTTGCCACAGTGCGCCGCTTGATCAGCCGGGAGACCTTCAGCCATTTGTCCAGTCGCATTTCATGGCCCTCCAAACTTAAATCATACACATAATCCCACCCCCGGAGAGGTGGGATTAATTTTTATTTACTGAGCAATAGTGTCCTTCAAAGCCTTGCCCGCCTTGAACACAGGCACCTTGGAAGCAGGGATCTGGATTTCCTCCTTGGTGTGGGGATTACGGCCGGTGCGGGCGGCGCGGGCCTTCACCTCGAAGGAGCCGAAGCCGACCAGCTGCACCTTCTCGCCCTGCACCAGGGACTCGGTGATGACATCCACGACGGCGGCAACGGCGGATTCGCTATCCTTCTTGGACAAACCGGTTTTTTCGGCTACAGCGTTAATCAGATCTGCTTTATTCATGTCTTTTCCTCCTGAATTGTAAATGAGATTGCGGCTTTGCCGCAGATTATATAACTTAAAGCGCAACACGGCATACGCTGTAAGTGTCAGCTCTGCTTGGCCTCGTTCCACAGGGTAATCTGCTCCATGTCGGACAGTTTGTCCAGGCTTAGGCCGCGCTGAGAGGCCAGTGACTCCGTTTTCCGGAACCGGTTGGAAAACTTGTCACAGGCGGCGTGGAGCGCGGCCTCCGGATCAACGTCCAGAAAGCGGGCCACGCATACCGTGGCGAACAGTAGGTCGCCCAGCTCCTCCACCGGGTCGCCATCCCCCCTGGTGATGGCGGCGCACAGCTCGTCCAGCTCCTCAGACAGTTTGTCCAGCGCACCGGACACGTCACGCCACTCGAAGCCCGCTTTCGCGGCCTTTTTCTTCATCTTCTCCGCCCGCCACAGCGCGGGCAGGGAGCGGGCCACTGCGTCCACCGCATCGGCCTGGGTGGCCTGGCCCTTCTCCTTTTTCTTCAGTTCCTCCCAATTGGCAAGGATTTCTCCGGTGGAACTGACCGTCACGTCCCCAAACACGTGGGGATGGCGGTAGATCAGCTTTTTGCACACGCCGTCCGCCACGTCGTCAAAATTGAACTGCTCCGCGTCCTCCTCAATGGAGGCGTGGAACACCACCTGGAGCAATACGTCCCCCAGCTCCTCCTTCAAGTGGTCCACGGAGCCTTCGTCAATAGCCTCGGCCACCTCGTAGGCTTCCTCCAGGAAGTTGCGCCGGATGGACTGGTGGGTCTGCTCCATGTCCCAGGAGCAGCCGCCGGGATGGCGCAGGATTTGGACGATTTCCCGCAGATCCTGGCAGGTATAAAAGGGTTTGTCTGTCCAGTTTACCATAGTGTCACCCGAATTGCAATAGATTTTGTATGTGGATTCGCATTTTTGGTAAAAGAGTGGAAACCGACGGGCCTAGTGGATGTGCAGGAGCCGGGCGATCTTATCCCCCTTGGGCATGAGGGATAGATCCTCCTTAGAGATGGCCTTGGTCAGCAGGACCAGGGCGAAGTAGACCACTACTGCCACCCCGATGGCCACCATCACGGCCAGGGCGTTGCCCTTCCAGGACAGCATGGCCCGACCCGCCGCATCAAGGATGGCCTGATCGTCCTTGCCCTTCATCTGGAAGGCGCCCACCTTGACCAGCACGCCGGACAGCAGGCCGCAGATGGCCCAGGCGGACGCGCCCATGGCGGCGGAGGCCGCAACGGGCTTGGCAAACACCCGAATATAGCTCAAAGAGCGGGGGAGGGCCAGCTTGATGATGACCAGATCCAGCAGGGCGATAATACCGAAGCAGGCCACGGTGCTGATGGCCCCGCCCTTGATGCCCACGCTGGGGTTGCCGATGAGCACATAGCCCACAATCAGCTTCAAAATACAGCCGATGAGGGTGGTGACCATGGGCAGGGTGACCAGCTTGTGGGCCTGCATGATGGAGTTGCTCACCAGCATGAAGCACACCGCGATGGACGCGATGCCCAGCACGGACAGCATCCAGCCCGCCAACGCCACGTCCTCGGTGGAGGGATAGAGCAGGCGGATAATGGGCTCACCCAGGGCGAACAGTCCCACCCCGGCGGGCAGGGCCAGCAGGGCGGTGGTGCGCAGGGTGGTTTCGCTGATGAGGGCGCCCTGCTTATAATTTTTTAGCGCGCGGGCGGCGGACACTGCGGGGATGACACTGGAGGTCAGCGGTACCATGAAGGAAGAGGGCAGATTGTACAGCGTCATAGTCTTGTTGTACACGCCCTTGAGGGTGCGGGCGGCGTCCTCCGTCATGCCCAGGGCCTCCTGGAGCCGATCCATCAGAATGGCCTCGTCCAGGATGTTGGTGGCGGCGATGATGGAGGAGCCGATGGTGATGGGGATGGCCAGCTTAGCCAGGGTGGACAGGATTTCCCGGCTTTCATCGGGAACGTCCCTGCTTTTTTTCTGGTGCCGCTGGTGGCCCCGGTAGCACCAGTACATATAAAGCATGGCCAGCAAAACGCCCACAGATACGCCCAGAATGGCGCCCGCCGCGGCCAGGGATTCGTCCTGGCCCGCTTTCATGATCATGGAGGACAGGGCCAGACCGATGACCAGCTTGCACATGGCCTCGATGATCTGGGAGATGGCGGTGGGGGTCATCAGCGAGTGGCCCTGGAAATACCCCCGCAGGGCGGACATGGGGCAGATGAAGAACACCGCCGGGGCCAGGGCCAGGATGCTCCAGTAGCTGCGGCTGTTTCCCATAAAAGCCGCCAGCGGAGTGGGAAATACCGCCATGATCAGGAAGCTGATGGTACCCAGTATGCAGAAGGCGCACACGGCCAGCCGAAACACCTTGTTTACCTGGTTCACCCTGCCTTGTGCGTTGGCCTCGGACACCATTTTGGACAGTGCCACCGGCAGCCCGCCAGTGGAGATAATGATCAGCAGGGCATAGATGTTATAAGCCGAGTTGAAATCGGCAAACCCCGCGTCGCTGAGGATGTTCCCCAGGGGGATTTTATACAGCGCGCCGATGAGCTTGACGACAACGATTCCGGCGGTCAAAATGGCCGCGCCGCCAAAGAAGGAATTTTTTTTCGGGGTGGATGCAGACATATCCTCAGACCTTTCCCATCACTTGAAAATAAGGGGCAGGGCGTACTGCCTGACCTCGGCTTTGATCCGCTCCAGGTCAAGGGTCAAAAAGGCCCCATTCCGGTATATGACCCTTCCCCGCGCCATATTCATCCATACGTTGGAACCGTGGGCGGAAAAGACCAGGCTCTCCGCCTCATCGTGGCAGGGGATCAGGTTGGGGGCGTCGAAGTTCACCAGGATCAGGTCGGCCACCCGGCCCGCCTCAATCCGCCCGGTGTTCCGGCCCAGGGCGCGCGCCCCGTTGACGGTGGCCAGCTCCAGCGCCTGCCGGGTGGTGAATGCCCCGGGATCGCAGGCCACGCCGTTGTGGAGGATGGCGGCCAGCTTCATATCGGCAAACATATCAATACTGTTGTGGGAGCTGACGCCATCGGTCCCCAGGGCCACGTTAACCCCTGCCTTCCACATCGTGGGGACGGGGGCCACACCGGAGCCCAATTTCAAGTTGGAATAGGGGTTGTGGACGCAGGACACGCCCTTGTCCGCCATAATAGCCCAGTCCTCGGGGGTGGTGTATACGCAGTGGGCGGCAATGGCCCGAGTGTCCCACACGCCGTACCGCTCCAGAAGCTGGATGGGGGTAAGGCCGCAGCGGGCCTGACACTGCTTGTGCTCTTTTTGCGTCTCGGAGATGTGGACATGCATCCCCAGGCCGTGCTTTTGCGCGAAGCCCGCCACCCACTCCCACACCGGGGGGCAGGAAGTGTACTCCGCATGGATCGACGCGTCCACCAGAATCTGGCCGCCCCCGGCGTTGTGCCAGTCCTCATACAGCCGGATGTGGTTTTCGCAGTCCTCGCACTTGTCCGGAGAAAAGCTTTCCGGGCTGTCAAAATACACCGCGCCCACCGACAGGTTGGCGGAAATGCCCGCGTCCAGCACCTGCCGGGCGATGACCCCGGTGCGCATATACATATCCGCGATACAGGTAACGCCGGAGGCGATCATCTCCGCCAGCCCCAGGCCGGCGGCGGCGGCAATGGAGCGATCGTCCCACCTGCCCTCGGCGGGGAAGATATAGTCGTTGAGCCAGCTCTGCAAATCGTGCCCGCCGCCATAGCCCCGCATGAGGGTCATGGGGACGTGGGTGTGGCAGTTCACAAAGCCGGGCATCATCACTTTGCCGGTGCAGTCGATGGTTTCATCAAAGTCCCCTGCGGGGCAATCGGGGCCAACGTAGGAGATGTTGGTTCCATCTACCGCCACATAGCCGTCCCGCAGGGTGGTAAAGCCCTCGTCCATCAGCAGGGCGGTGACGTTGATAAACAGCGTAGACATGACAAGCGCCTCCCCCTTACAGCTTTTCCAGGCAGGCCAGCACTAGGTGGGAGAACTTGTCCTTGGCCGCTGCCGCGGCGTCCAGCACCTCCTGTTCGCTCAGCGGTTGATCCAGAATGCCCGCCGCCATGTTGCTCAGCAGGGTAAAGCCCAAAATCTCCATGCCGCAGTGGCCTGCGGCGATGACTTCCGGCGCGGTGGACATACCTACCGCGTCACCGCCCAGCAGCCGCACGGCCCTCACCTCGGCGGGGGTCTCGTACTGGGGGCCGTAGCAGTAGAAGTACACGCCTTCCCGCAGAGGGATGGAAAGCTCTGCCGCAGCCTCACGAGCCACATCCTGGAGCCGGGGGGTGTACAGGTGGGAGGCGTCGGGGAAGCGCACGCCGAACTCGGGGATATTGGCGCCCCGCAGGGGGGACTCGGAGAACATTTTGATCTGGTCGGTGATGAGCATCAGATCACCGGCGTTCCATTCGGTGCGCACGCACCCGGCGGCGTTGGTAACGATGAGGGTGTCGCACCCCAGCAGGCGCAGAACGCGGACGGCGTAGGATACTTCATCGTAGCCGTAGCCCTCATAGTGGTGCATCCGGCCCTGCATGACGGCCACGTTTTTGCCCGCCAGGGTTCCGAATACCAGCCGGCCCTTGTGGCCAGGGGCGGTGGACGCTTTGAAGTGGGGGATTTCGCCGTAGGGGATGGCGGTGGGGGTTTCCACCACATCGCCTAAAAAGCCCAGGCCGGAGCCCAGCACCATCGCAACTTTGGGGATAAAACCGTTGATTTTTGACTTGATGTAATCGGCACTCTCCTGATATTGTGCAAATGTGTATGCCATAGTAACAGCCTCCTATGGATGAATTTTGATGAATCAATATAGTTTACACTATTTTTCCCTAAAAATCAATGAACAGGATATAAATTTCGCAAAAAAGTGGGCACAGTTTGTAGAGCGTCCCCGTTGCATTTTTGGCGGTTTTGGGGTAAAATACCGCAGAAGCGCGACGATAGCCGCATAGGGGAGCTTGGACTGGAGCGAGGGAAAAAACCAGACACCGCGAGAAGCGGACAGCGAGGGAGTTTGGAGCGGAGTGAAAGCAAAAGCCCCAGCCCCG
>CAJTVM010000098.1:0-3159 GCA_910579595.1 uncultured Oscillospiraceae bacterium | reverse complement strand
GCTTGAGACGCAGTGAAAACGACCGAGCGTCCTGGCCGCTTTGGAGCGTGACAACCAAAGAAGCGCGAAGAAGCGGACAGCGAGGGAGTTTGGAGCGGAGTGAAAGCAAAAGCCCCAGCCCCGCTGTACAGGGCTGGGTTTTGCTTGAGACGCAGTGAAAACGACCGAGCGTCCTGGCCGCTTTGGAGCGTGACAACAAGGAACGGATAAAGGAGGCCGAGCTCATGAGGGACGGCTTTGTGAAGGTAGCGGCGGGCACGCCGAAGATCCGGGTGGCCGACTGCGATTACAACGCAGGGCAGATCATCGCGCTGATAAAGGAAGCGGCGGCCCAGGGGGTCAAGGTGCTGGCCCTGCCGGAGCTGTGCGTCACCGGGTACACCTGCGGGGACCTGTTTTTGCAGGATACCCTGCTGGACGGGGCGGAGCGGGCGCTGGGGCGCATCCTGGAGGAGACGAAGGAGCTGGATCTGCTGACGGCGCTGGGTATGCCGGTGCGGGCCGGAGGAAAGCTCTTTAATTGTGCCGTGGTCATTCAAAAGGGGTCGGTTCTGGCCATTATCCCAAAAACCTATGTGCCCAATTACGGCGAGTTTTACGAGACACGCTGGTTCCACCCTTGCGACAGGGACTGGGACGAAACGCTGATCCCGCGGGGCAGTCTGCTGGACTTCGGCAATTACGGCTCCGTTGGGCAAGCCCTGATCCGTTTCCCGGATATGCCGGACTTGACGATTGGCGTGGAACTCTGCGAAGATCTGTGGGCTGCCGATCCGCCCTCCCGCCGTCTGGCGGAAGCCGGGGCCACGCTGATCCTGAACCTGTCGGCTTCCGATGAGCTGACGGGCAAGGCCTCGTACCGCCGCCAATTGGTGCTGAGCCAATCCGCCCGCCTTTGCTGTGGCTATATCTACGCGGACGCCGGGGAAGGGGAATCTACCACTGACGTGGTTTTTTCCGGCCACAATATGATCGCCGAAAATGGGGTGTTGCTGGCGGAAAAGCGGTTTTCCACCGGCCTGACCATCAGCGAGATCGACGTACAGCGTCTGGCCTATGAGCGGCGGCGTCTCACCACGTTTCCTTTGGTCAGCCATGCCGAACGGCTGTATTGGGACGAGACAAAAATCACCCTTTCTGACACACCCCTCACCCGCCCCATCTCCCCCACCCCCTTCATCCCGTCGGACGAAGGCCACAGGGCCGAGCGCTGCGAGGAAATCCTCACCATTGCCGCCCTGGGCCTGAAGAAGCGCCTGGAGCACACCAACGCCCCCTGCGCCGTGGTGGGCCTGAGCGGCGGGCTGGATTCCACCCTTGCCATCCTGATTACCGCCAAAGCCTTTGATATGCTTGGCAAGGACCGTAAAGGGATTTTAGCTGTCACCATGCCCTGCTTCGGCACCACCAGGCGCACCCGCTCCAACGCGGAGATCCTGGCCC
Source organism: uncultured Oscillospiraceae bacterium (assembly GCA_910579595.1). Classification (GTDB taxonomy): domain Bacteria; phylum Bacillota; class Clostridia; order Oscillospirales; family Oscillospiraceae; genus Enterenecus. Next base: position 1,716 of record CAJTVM010000098.1, on the reverse strand, counting down.
GGGAGCTGGGGACGGACTTCATGGAGGTGAACATCAGCAAGGCGGTGGAGCAGCACTTCGCCGACATCGGCCAGTCCATGGACGACCACTCTGTCACCTTTGAAAACGCCCAGGCCAGGGAGCGCACCCAGTTGCTTATGGATCTTGCCAATCAGCGGGGGGGCCTGGTCATCGGCACCGGGGATCTGTCCGAGCTGGCCCTGGGCTGGGCCACCTACAACGGGGATCATATGTCCATGTACGCCGTCAACGCCTCCATCCCCAAAACGCTGGTGCGCCACCTGGTGGCCTATGAGGCGGACCGCCTGGGCGGACGGGCCGGGGAGGTGCTGCGGGACATTCTGGATACCCCCGTGTCCCCTGAGCTGCTGCCCCCCAAGGACGGGGAGATTGCCCAGAAAACGGAGGATCTGGTAGGGCCTTATGAGCTCCACGACTTCTTCCTCTATTACGCCATCCGCTGGGGGTTCCGGCCCCGTAAAGTGTTCCGCCTTGCCATGTGCGCCCTGGGGGACCGGTACGACAGGGAAACCCTGCTGAAGTGGCTGAAGAATTTCTACCGCCGTTTCTTTTTCCAGCAGTTCAAGCGCTCCTGCCTGCCCGACGGGCCCAAAGTGGGCTCGGTGACGCTATCCCCCCGGGGCGACTGGCGGATGCCGTCGGACGCGGTGGCAAAATTATGGCTGGATGAATTGGAAACACTGTAAAGGCTTTTTCCTTACGGGGAAGGACCGATGCAACGCAAGGAGTGATTTATTTGCCTATTTTGATTGACCTGTTTCTCACCTTCGCCCGTATCGGCGTGTGTACCTTCGGCGGCGGCTATGCCATGCTGCCCATCCTCCAGCGGGAACTGGTGGAGAACAAAAAATGGTCCACTGAGGGTGAGCTGGCCGACTACTACGCCGTGGGCCAGTGTACCCCCGGCATCATCGCCGTGAACACCGCTACCTTCGTGGGCCGCAGCCAGGCGGGGATCGCGGGGGGCATTTTTGCCACCGTGGGCATCGTGTTCCCGTCCGTTGTGATTATCATGGTGATCGCAGCCTTCTTGCAAAACTTCATGCATATCTCCTGGGTGATCCACGCCTTCAACGGCGTGCGGGCCGGGGTGGTGGCGCTGATCGCCTCCAGTGTGATCAAACTGTTCAAAAACTCCGTGATTGACTGGCCTACCCGGATCATCTATGCCGTGGTGCTGGTGATGGCGGCCTGCGGCACCTTCTGCACCATGCCGGAAGGGGCGCTGGGCACGGTGCTGGGCGTTGTGCTGTCGCCGGTGTTTTTGGTGATCGCTGCCGGCGTGGTTGGGCTGTGCGTCCGCGCCGCGAAGGGAGGGCTGAAAAAATGATTCTGCTGAGATTGTTTTTTGAGTTCTGCCGGGTGGGCCTGTTTTCCGTGGGCGGAGGATTGGCCACCATCCCCTTCCTCACCGACCTGGGGGAGCGCACGGGCTGGTTCGGCGCCGGGGACTTGGCCAACATGATTGCCATTTCCGAGTCCACCCCCGGCCCCATGGGGGTGAATATGGCCACCTACGTAGGCTTTCACACCGCCGGGGTGGCGGGGGGCGTAGTGGCTACGTTGGGCCTGATTTTTCCATCGGTGATCATTATTCTGATTATCGCAGAGTTTTTGCTGAAATTTCGCCAGTCCAAGGCGGTGGACGGGGTGTTTTACGGCCTGCGGGCGGCGTCGGTGGCGCTGATCACCGCA
>CAJTVM010000097.1 GCA_910579595.1 uncultured Oscillospiraceae bacterium | reverse complement strand
GCGATGAAGGCCCGCGATCAGATGGGATGGGTCCAGGCGGTGAACAGCTTCACGGCCCAGGCGGAGGAGATCGTGCTGGCGGAGATCGTCTACAAGTAAATCAGGAACAGCAGGAGACGGTGGGCGAACAGCCCGCCGTTTCTGCGTCTGTGGAGGAACCGCCTACCCCTGGGTTGCCGGACCTCTCGCTGTTCTCCCTGTTCCCCACGGTGGAGGAACAGATTGAAAGTATTGCCGAAGCCCAGGCGGAGGACCGGCGGACAACCCAGCAGCATACGTCTACTCCTTCCGGTCAGGTGCAGTCTGCGGTCATTGGCCGCGCCCTCACCTGCGGCGGCAACGAGAAGCACAGCATTGAGCGTATTGTAGCATTTTTCCAGAAGGGTCCCACCGGCTCCGATGCTGCCTCTTTTATGAAAAAGGAGTTTGGGGAGGGCGGCAAGGGCGTTACCATTGGCGGGCAGGAATATTCTCTGTGGTTTAACAGCGAGGGCTTCCGCATCGCGCCGGGACGGTCTGCATTTGGCCCTGGCAGCACACTCATATCCTGGGTGAGCGCCGCCGCTATGACCTCCAACCTCCTGCGGGATGGAACATTTGCTACGCAGGATAAAATTGACGCAGCTCCCGACAACGAAGTGCAGGAACTGGCGGAGAAACTGTGGTATCTCCGCCAGGATTTCAGCGACAGTGCAAAGAAACTGAACCTTATGCCCATCATTTCTCAGCACTTCTTGGGTAAAGGTTTCCCGGACGATACAAAGGAGATTTCTGAACTGCTGAAGCTCCCGGTTCACCGGCAGCAAATTTGGCGGGAAGTGGACGCATTTCTGGATAAGTACAGATTTAACTCGAACCTCCTGCGCTTTCATAAAATTCATGACCCGGTTTACCTGCTCACAAGTATCGACCGTTTATCTGCGGTAAAAGAGCAATATAAGGCGGTAGAGGGGTTCGCCCCGGCAAAGGCCAGCTTCATCACGGAGGACGAGATCACCCGCCTGCTGACCGGAGGCCCCAGCATTGCCGAGAGCAAGCTGCAAATATACTCCTATTTTGTCCAGGGCCACAACGCCAAAGAGTGCGCTGATTTTCTGAAAAGCAGCTATGGCGAAGGTGGACGCTGCTATACCGGCTATGACGAGAACTATGGCACCAAGGGAATCCGTTTCACCCGTTCGGATGAGGAATCCGGCTATAAGGGCTATGATACGGTCACGCTGAACTGGAACCAGGTGCAAAAGCGTGTCCGAGCCTTGATTGACAGCGGGCAGTACCTCAACGATCAGGAAAAGGCGTACCTTCCGGCCTATGAGAAAGTAACCCTTGCCCGGAGGATTTATCATTTTTGCAGTATGGACCCCAACCGAACCAATCCCCCCAGCAATGATATGGACGCCGCCGTGAAGAAAATCCGGGCCATTCTGGAATCTGATGATTCCAAGAAACACTCTAAACTGTACGGCGAAATGTTCACCATTATGGCTGCTGTTTCCCCGGACAGCCCGGAGTACCGGCGGATGATCCCCGCCCTGCGGGATATGGAGACGTTCACGCGGGGTGAATATTCTCTGTATGAACCTCTGCCGGAAGTTGTTTTGCAAACGGAGCGTCAGGCGAAACAGGCGGCAAAGGAGGCCCAGCGCGCGGCCCCCGCGCCCCAACGCACACCTTCCGAGGCCCCGCCCGCTTCCGGCGACCGGCTGGCGGCTGCGGCCCGCGCCCTGGCGAACAAGCGGCGCACCCCGGCCCAGGAGGACCAGAGCGGCCAATTCAGCTTGTTCTCCCCGGCAGCGCCCGCCCCGCTGGAACCGGAACCCTCTGCCCCTCCCCAGGCGGCAGAGCATGAGGAAACCTCCCGCTCTCCGTGGTGGGACGGCTACAAGGAGATCAAAGAGGCAAATCCCCACAATATCGTGCTGTTTCAAGTGGGCGATTTCTTTGAGATGTTCGGTGAGGATGCCAAAACCGCCGCCGCCCTGCTGGACCTCAGCCTGACTACCCGGCCCATAGCTGGCGTTGGGCGTGTGGAGATGTGCGGCGTTCCCGTCCATGCGGTAGAGCAGTACGTTGAAAAGCTGCGGGAATTTCATTCTGTTACCCTTGTGCCCATTGAGGCGCAGACCGGGGAGCGCCAGCCCAGCACCTTGCTTTCCCGGCAGGAACAGGCCATTCAGGACAGCGGCGAACAGGGATGGCAAACTACTGTCACCGAGCGCAACTATCAGGCCACGGTAACTGCGGAGGAAGCGCCGCTTCTGGCAAGGCTCATGCAGGCCAATGAAATCGGTGCCGCGCAGTTTAACCATGAGAGCGGCGAAGTTACATTCAGCTTTTCGGCGGCTGACCGGGACGCGGTTGAAAATCTGATTGCAAGGCTGCGGGCGGAGCTGGAAAAGGCGGTGGCGGCAAGTTACGCCACTACCAAGCCCCAAAAGCCCGGACGGACCAAGGTGGAGCTGAATTACCGCAATTTTGTGAAGCTGTTCCCGGAAATCGCCAGCGGCGAATACCGCTATTTGAGCATGGAAGCGGGCGAAGCCATGATGCCCCTCCACCTGGAATGGATTGACACGGACGTGATCGCCGTCAGCCATACCTATACGCAGAATGGCGATCTCATGCGCGACCCGGAAATGACCTTCCGGGTGGACCGGGAGAAGGGGACCCTGGAACCGCTGACCTTCCGGCAGGACGGCTCTATTCAGATTTATCAGGAGGTCTACCCGGAACCCGGTAAGTGGATTCCCAAGCTGCACCGGGATTTGAACACCTTTGCCCAACAATGGCTGAAGAATATCAGTGAGCAGGGCTACCACAAGCGGGAGGCCGTCATGGTCCGGGACGGCGAGGACGTGCGCCTGACCTTTGACCAGGACGGCAGGGCGGTGGAAAATGACAGTTTAGGCGATAATCCTACTGTCAGGCAGATATATGAGCATTACACGCCCATAGTCAAAAATATGGTTCTGGCGGATACGGCGTATCAAAACGCCTGCGCCAATTCCGACCAGGACCTTGCCCGTTTGGAGGGTAACGAGGCAATCAAGCGGGCGGTGCTGGCGATCAATGAGACACCGCTGTTGAAGCAGTATTATGATAATACCGCTTTCCGTAACCGGCTCCATCAGGAGATTATCAGCGAAACCTATTCCACAATCTCCCAGCCGGAGCAGGCCGCAAAAACGCCCGTCTCTATGGATTCCCCGGAACGGTTTGAAATTGTCCGCCTTTGGGGAAACGGCCCCTTTGGTATTTATGACAATGCACTGGAACGCTTCTATGCGGAAGGAACCCAAACGCTCCAATTCGTAGAGCGGGGCAGCGCGGAGAATTATCTGGCGAATATCCACCGCGTCACCGGGCGGACGGTTCCCCCAGAGACTTCCGCAGAGTGGGTGGTCACTCCGGTTACGCTCTATGAAACGGCACTGAAAATACTGGACCGGGCAATCGGGAACAGCAGTCTTTCTCAATATCTGCGGGACCGTGATCTGGATTACAATGAAGCGGCGGACACGCTGAATGCTGAAATGCCCGATCTCATGGAGGCGGCGAGGGCTTATCCCGACATTCTTGCCGCGTTCCATTCTCTCCCGATGTTCCGGGAGTGGCTGGTAGAGGACCTCATGGAGCGCCGTTATCAGGACGTGATTACGGACCCGCGCCTTGCGCCGGAACGGTATGCCGACAGCCCGGACGCACCGGATTGGGCGCGGGCTGTCCCCGCTGCGGACCGTTCGGAGCCGGAACAAGCGGAGGCCGGTGTAGAGATACCCCCCGCGCCGGAGACAGTGCCGGAACCAACCGGGGTAGGTGCGCCGGAGCAGCCGGAAACCCCTGCCGCTGTCCAGACCGAACCCAATCTCACCCCCAATGTTGACGAATATCTGGACCTGAAAGCCCGATACCCGGATAAGCTCGTCGGCGTTCAGGTGGGGGACTATATGCTGTTCTACGGGAAGGACGCCGAAGCAGCGGCCCCCGCCATGGGGAAGGACCTGCTGACGCGGGATATTCCCGGCCTGGGCAGCACCTTTGTCACCGGAACCTCCCTGGGCTGGCAGTCCGCATTGACGGACCTGCTGGAACATGGTCATAGTGTGGTTCTGGCCCGGCCTGACCCCGAACGCGGCCCGGACGCGCCCTATGAGATCATCAAGGAGCGGAGCGCGGCGGAGTTCATCCCCCTGGGCATGGAGCTGACCATGGACGGGCGGCGCATGAAGATCGACAGCGTGGACTTCCAGGCGGGGACCGTCAGCCTGCTGGACTTGGATATGAAGGGCTGGTTTCCTATTTTCCGCTCAGAGCCGATTCCCTTTGTCCGTGAATTTATAGAGGAAGCCCAGCGCAGAGAGGAATACACCATTGCGGAGGTGGCGGCACACCGTCAACGGATGGAGGCCGCTGATGAAATCCCCGTGGGCATGGAACTGACGGTGGACGGACAGCGTGTAAAAATCCACAGCATAGACGCGGAGCATGATGTTGTCCGCCTGAAAATTCTGGATACGGCCTATTCCTATCTCCAGCGGTCCATCCAGGCCGTGCGGGACCTTGTTGCCAAAGCCCACGCTGCCGTTTTGGGTATGGATGAATCAACACCTCCCCCGCCTTCCCCCGAACCGGAGCCGGAACAGGTGGAGATTGACGGCGGGCAGGTGGTTCCGCCCCCTCCGCCAGCTTCCCGCCAGCCGCGCCGGGAACGCCATAACTTCCAGATCACCGATGATAACCTGGGTGTTGGCGGCGAAAAAACGAAATATCAGTACAATGTGGCGGCTATCCGTACCTTGAAGCAGATCGAGGCGGAGAGCCGCCTTGCCACGCCGGAGGAACAGGAAACCCTATCCCGCTATGTGGGCTGGGGCGGCATTGCCGGGGCGTTTGACCAGAATGACCCCAAGTGGGCGAAAGAATACGCCGAGCTGAAGGAACTGCTGACCCCGGAGGAATACAAATCCGCCTGTGCCACGGTCCTCAACGCCCACTATACCAGCCCCACCGTTATCAAGGCCATGTATCAGGCGGTGGAGAATATGAATTTCCAGCCGGGGACCGTGCTGGAACCGTCCATGGGCATCGGCAACTTTTTCGGCCTCCTGCCGGATTCTCTGGCGTCGGCGAAGCTGTACGGCGTAGAACTGGACGATCTCACCGGGCGCATTGCCAAGCAGCTCTACCAGAAAGCGGACATTACCCTCGCCGGTTTTGAAACAACGGACCGGAAGGACTTCTATGATCTGGCCATGGGCAACGTGCCCTTTGGTCAGTACCACGTCAACGACCCCGCCTATAACAAGCTGGGTTTCAACATCCACAACTATTTCTTTGCCAAGGCGCTGGATCAGGTGCGTCCCGGCGGCGTTGTGGCCTTTGTCACCAGCCGCTACACCATGGATTCCAAGGACTCCACTGTGCGGAAGTATCTGGCGGAGCGGGCCGACCTGCTGGGGGCAATCCGGCTTCCCAACAACGCTTTCAAGGCCAATGCCGGGACCGAAGTGGTGTCCGACATTATTTTCCTGCAAAAGCGGGACCGCCCCGCCATTGAGCAGCCGGGATGGGTGCAGGTGGGAGAAAATGAAGATGGCTTCAAGATCAACAGCTATTTTCTGGAACACCCGGATATGGTGCTGGGACAGCCCACGTCTGAGAGTACGCAGTACGGCAGGCAGGACTACACCGTCGCGCCCATTGCCGGGGCGGACCTCTCCCGGCAGCTTGCCGGGGCCATTCAGAACCTTGCCCCGCCTGACCGGGAGCTGCTGGAGATTGAACCGGAGCAGGAGGGGGAGCTGGAATCCATTCCCGCCGATCCCTCTGTGCGGAATTTCAGCTACGCGCTCTCGGATGGAAAGCTGTATTTCCGCGAAAATTCCCGCATGAAGCCCGTGGACCTGGGCAAGACCCCCACGGAGCGGGCCATGGGCATGATCGCCATTCGGGACTGCGCCCGGAAGCTCATTGATTTGCAGTTGGAAAACGCCGGGGACGATGTAATCAAGGCGGAGCAGGCCAAGCTCAACCGGCTTTATGACGCTTTCACGAAGAAACATGGCCTGTTGAACAGCCTGGGCAACAGGAGGGCCTTTGAACAGGATTCCTCCTACCCGCTTCTGTGTTCCCTGGAAGTGCTGGACGATGAAGGGAATTTGGAGCGCAAGGCGGATATGTTCACCAAGCGCACCATCCAGAACCGGCAGGCCGTCACCAGCGTGGACACGGCGGTGGAGGCCCTGGCGGTATCCATTGGCGAGAAGGCCCGCGTGGACCTGGAGTATATGGCAGGTCTGATGGGTGGACCCGATAAGATTCCGCAGATCGTGGAGGATTTGAAGGGCATCATTTTCAAGGACCCCGACACCGGCCCCTTCGACTTGGCAGAGGGCGGCGAAAATTGGGCAAGGGGCTGGCAGACGGCGGATGAATACCTCTCCGGCAATGTCCGGGTGAAGCTGGCCCAGGCCCGCGCCGCCGCCGAACAGTATCCGGAGTTCGCCGTCAACGCGGAGAAGCTGGAACAGATACAACCCAAGGACCTGACCGCTTCGGAGATCAGTGTCCGGGTGGGCGCGTCCTGGGTTGCCCCGGAGTATTACCAACAGTTTATGTTTGAGCTGCTGCAAACGCCGGAGCGCCTGCGGGAGAAGAAAATCCGTCTTGATTACTCCGATACGTCCGGTGAATGGCGGGTGCAGGGTAAGAGCGAGGACAGCGCGGATAACGTCCGCGCATATACCACCTACGGCACCAAGCGCATCAACGCCTATGAAATCTTCGAGGCCGCGCTGAACCAGCGGGATGTGCGGATATTTGATAAAAAATGGGAGGACGGAAAGGAGGTCCGCGTCCTCAACGAGAAGCAGACCGCGATTGCCCAGCAGAAGCAGGAGGCAATCTGTGAAGCGTTTAAGGAGTGGATTTTCAAAGACCCGGAGCGCCGGGAGGCTCTGTGCAGGAAGTACAATTCCATATTCAACGCCATCCGGCCCCGCGAGTATGACGGTTCCCATATCCGCTTTGCGGGCATGAACCCGGAAATCTCCCTGCGGCCCCACCAGCAAAACGCCGTGGCCCATATCCTCTATGGCAAGAATACGCTGCTGGCTCACTGTGTCGGCGCGGGCAAGACCTTTGAAATGGTTGCCGCCGCTATGGAGAGCAAGCGCCTGGGCCTGTGCCAGAAATCCCTGTTCGTCGTCCCCAACCACCTGACGGAACAGTGGGGCGGCGATTTTTTACGTCTTTATCCAGGAGCGAAGGTTCTGGTAGCTACCAAGAAGGACTTTGAACCCGCCCGCCGCAAGAAGTTCTGCGCCCGTATCGCCACCGGAGACTATGACGCGGTTATCATCGGACACAGTCAGTTTGAAAAGATTCCCCTCTCCCCGGAACGGCAGAAGGCCGTGATTGAGGACCAGATTGACGAAATTGTTACTGCCATCCGTGAAGCAAAGGAGGAGGATGGAGACAACTTTACCGTCAAGCAGATGGAGAAAACCAAGAAAAAATTGGAGGCCAAGCTGGAAAAGCTGGCGGCAAAAGAGAAAAAGGACAGCGTGGTCACGTTTGAGGAATTAGGCGTTGACCGGCTGTTTGTAGACGAGGCGCACAGCTTTAAGAACCTCTTTTTACACACAAAAATGAGCCGTGTGGCGGGCATCGCTCAGACGGACGCGCAGAAATCCAGCGATATGTACGGCAAATGCCGTTACATGGACGAGATCACCGGCGGGCGTGGTATTACTTTCGCCACGGGGACCCCGATCTCCAACAGTATGGTAGAGTTGTATACCATGATGCGCTACCTCCAATTTGACACGCTGGAACGGAACGGCCACCGTCACTTTGATTCCTGGGCGGCGGACTTTGGTGAGAAGGTGACGGCTATGGAGCTGAAACCGGAGGGAACCGGATTCCGGTCCAAGACCCGGTTCGCCAAATTCTACAATCTCCCGGAGCTTATCAGCATTTGGAAGGAGGCTGCTGATATTCAGACGGCGGATATGTTGAAACTGCCAACCCCGGAGGCTGTCCCCATCACTGTCACCACCGAACCCAGCAAGTTTCAGCAGGAGATGGTGGCGGAGCTGGCTGACCGGGCGGACGCTGTGCGTAACAGGCTGGTGGACCCGTCCGTGGACAATATGCTGCGGATCACGTCTGACGGGCGCAAGCTGGCTCTGGATCAGCGTTTACAGAACCCCCTCTTGCCGGATGACCCAGACAGCAAGGTCAACGCCTGCGTCAAGAATGTTCTCACCGAGTGGCGGAACAGCATGGACATTCGGGGGACCCAATTAGTGTTCTGCGACCTGTCCACGCCCAAGGGGGACGGCAAATTTAACGTCTATGACGATATAAAAGCGAAGCTGATCGCCCAGGGCATCCCCCAGGAGGAAATCGCCTTTATCCACGATGCCAACACCGAAGCGCAAAAGGCGGAGCTGTTCGCCAAGGTGCGCCGGGGGCAGGTGCGCGTCCTCATCGGCAGTACGCAGAAGATGGGCGCTGGCACTAACGTCCAGGACCGGATCGTGGCCTCCCATGACCTTGACTGCCCATGGCGTCCGGCTGATTTGGAGCAGCGGGCGGGCCGTTCTCTGCGCCAGGGCAACATGAATAAGACGGTTAAAATGTTCAAGTACGTTACCAAAGGAACCTTTGACGCATACAACTGGGGTCTGGTGGAAAGTAAGCAGAAATTTATCGGGCAGGTCATGACCGGGAAATCCCCTGCCCGGTCCATTGAGGACGTGGACGCTACCGCCCTCTCCTACGCCGAGGTCAAGGCCCTGGCTACCGGGGATGACCGTATCCGGGAGAAAATGGAGCTGGATGTGCAGGTGGCAAAGCTGAAAATGCTCAAAGCCAACCATACATCCCAGCAGTATGAAATGCAGGATAAGGCGCTGAAATATTATCCGAATAAAATTGCGGAGACAAAGCTGTTTATTGAGGCGCTGGGGAAAGATTTACCCATTGTGCAGGCCCATCCGGTCAAGGACGATGCGTTTACCATGACCGTCATGGGACAGACCTTCACGGAGCGGAAGGACGCGGGCGAGGCCATTATCAAAGCGTGTATGCTCATGAGCGACCCGGAAAAGCCGCTGGATTTGGGCGAATACCGGGGCTTTCCTATGCAGCTTCATTGTGATGGGTCCAAGTTCAAAATCACCATGAAACAGAATTTGACTTATACTGCGGAGCTGGCCGATGACCCGGTGGGCAATGTCACCCGTATCAACAACGTCCTGGAAGGTATGGCCGAAAAAATCAAAGCGCATGAGGCCCGTCTGGTGACGTTGGAAAAGGAGCTGGCTAACGCCCAGGAGGAATCGGAGCGGCCCTTCCCCAAGGAGGATGAATTACAGCAGAAATCGGCTCGTCTGATCCAGCTTAACCGGGAATTGGAGAAAGCTGACCACAAGTCGGAGGAACAATCTCAGGACGGCGATGATGAACCGGATTTAGATGGTGACAGCGCACCCGCGCCGGTGCCGCCTGCGCTTTCCGTTGTGGGCGGTGATAAACCGTCCATCCGGGCGGCGCTGCGCTCCTACGTTCCACCCGCGCCGGTGGCTGCTGGCGCGGAAAGAGGCCAGCGGAGGGAGGCGGCGCTGTGAGAAAGAACGAGGGCCGGACCATCGGCCTTTACACCAAGGTGTCCCCGGAG
>CAJTVM010000096.1 GCA_910579595.1 uncultured Oscillospiraceae bacterium | reverse complement strand
GGCGGGAATAGACCCGGCCAAACGGTGAATTGAGGTTGTGAATACAGGTTCTAAGCTGGCATAATATAAAGCTAAATTCGTGACACAAGTTGCACCACAATGGTTTCTGGCAAATTTTTCAAAGGGAGAGATCAAGGTTTAATTCGCAATTCTTTTCGTACAGCGTCATGTGGTTCCCTCCCGAAAAAGCGCGCCCCGTGGATACAGGGCGGGGCTTTCTCATTTGCGGATGGCGATTTCGTGGCGCTTCGGCCCCGTAGATACAATCTTGATGGGCACGCCGATGTGCTTCTCCAAAAACTCCACATAGCCGCGGGCGTTTTCAGGCAGGGCGTCATAGTCCGTGATCCCCCGCACATCCGACTTCCAGCCGGGCAGCGTCTCAAACACCGGCTTGGCCCGCATGAGCCTGGGGGTGGTGGGGAACATATCCGTCACTACCCCGTCGATCTCGTAACCCACGCACACCTTGATCTCGTCCAGATAGCCCAGCACGTCCAGGCAGGTCAGTGCCGCCTGGGTTGCCCCCTGCACCATGCAGCCGTATTTCGTGGCCACCGCGTCGAACCAGCCCACCCGGCGGGGACGGCCCGTGGTGGCGCCGAACTCGCCCTTGTCGCCCCCCCGGCGGCGCAGCTCGTCGCCCTCCGGGCCCAGCAGCTCGCTGACAAAGGGCTCGGTGCTGGAGCCTACGCTGGAGGAATACGCCTTGGTGACGCAGATCACGTCCCCGATGGCGGTGGGGGGCACCGGCGCGCCCACGCAGCCGTAGCCCGCCAGGGTATGGGAGGAGGTGGTCATAGGGAATATGCCCAGGTCCGGGTCCTTCATGGAGCCCAGCTGGCCCTCCAGCAGGATAGTCCGGCCCTCCTTGATTGCGTTGTGCAGGAAGCCCACCGCGTCGCCCACATAGGGCCGCAGCAGCTCCCGGTACTCCAAAAGCTGATCGTACAACGCCTTCACGTCTAAGGCGGGCTTGTGGTACAAATGCTCAAACAGGACGTTTTTCAACTCCACCGCCCGGCTCAGCCGGTCCCAGAGGCGGTCCTCGTCAAAGAGGTCGCACACCTGGATGCCCGTTTTGGCATATTTGTCGGAGTAGAAGGGGGCGATGCCGCTTTTGGTGGAGCCGAAAGCCTTGCCGCCCAGGCGCTCCTCCTCATACCCGTCCTGGAGGACGTGGTAGGGCATGAGCAGCTGGGCCCGCTCGGACACAATCAGCTTGGGAGAGGGCACCCCTTGCTCCATAACGCTTTTCAGCTCCGCTACCAGCTTGGCCGCGTCCAGCGCCACCCCGTTGCCAATGACATTGGTGACATGGGAATAAAAGGTGCCGGAGGGCAGAATGTGCAGGGCAAACCGCCCGTAATCGTTGATGATGGTGTGTCCCGCGTTGGCCCCGCCCTGAAACCGCACCACCACGTCGGACGTCTCGGCCAGCAGATCGGTGATCTTTCCCTTGCCTTCGTCGCCCCAGTTGGCTCCTACAATCGCTTTTACCATTTTAAAATACCTCCACGGCCCGGGATTCGCAGCCAAACCGGCCGGTCTGCCTTTTCCGGCGCCGCCGTGTGCGGACCCATCGGATCCGACGCATTCATTATAATCAAGTTCCCGCCCCAGCGCAAGCCCTTTTGTGCTTTTAGCCGATTTCATCTTTACTTCCTTAAAGCGGCGTGTTAGAATAATCCTATCAAGATATATTGCGCGTTTGGGAGGATGCCATATGCCAAAAGAGACCCCCGATCAGACCGCCCTGCTGTTTGAGGCGGTCCTCGCCCTGGAAACCCCGGAGGAGTGCCGCGCCTTTTTCCAGGATCTGTGCACTGTGGCCGAGCTGCGGGCCATGGCCCAGCGGCTGGAGGTCGCCCAGCTTCTGGACGACGGCCTGATCTACAACGACATTCTTCAGCGTACCGGCGCGTCCAGCGCCACCATCAGCCGGGTGAACCGGGCGCTGCAATACGGCGCGGACGGCTATAAGACCGTGCTGCCCAGACTGAAACGATGATGGATTCCTATACCATTCTGGCCCAGAGCTACGATCGGCTCACCGCCGATGTGGGCTACGAAAAATGGGCCGATTATGTGGAGCGGCATTTCCGCAAGCTGAAGCGGCCCATCCGGTCTGTGACGGAGCTGGGCTGCGGCACCGGGAGCCTCGCCCGGCTGCTGGCCCGGCGGGGCTATGCCATAACCGCCGTGGATCTCTCCCCGGATATGCTCGCCGTCGCCGAGCAGAAGTGCCGGGGACTGGACGTTCTTTTTTTGTGCCAGGATATGGCCAAGCTCTCCCTGCCGGGGCAGACAGACGCCGTGATCTGCTGCCTGGACAGCGTGAACTACGTCACCCGTCCCGCCGCCCTGCGCCGCGCCTTCCAGCGGGTATATAAGGCGCTGGCCCCCGGGGGGCTGTTCCTTTTTGACGTAAAAACCCCCGCCGCGTTAGAAGGCGCGGACGGCCAGACCTACCTGGACGAGGACGGTGATCTCTACTGCGTGTGGCGGGCGGATTACTATCCCCGCCGCCGCGTGTGCGCCTACGGGCTGGATCTGTTCCTGCAAAACGGGAACGGGAGCTGGAGCCGGGAGGGCGAATACCACGAGGAATACGCCTATACCATGGACGAGCTGGACGGCTACCTCCGGGAAGCTGGGTTCCGGCACGTCAAGCAATACGGCGATAAGGTGATGGCCCCGCCCAGGGACGGGGCGCAGCGCGTCTTTTTCGCCGGGAGAAAGGAAAACTGATATGGATCAACTCATTCGCGTTATCGCCAAGGACGCGCCCCTCAAGGCCATGGCCATCTCCGCGCGGGATACGGTGGAGCGGGCACGGGCCATCCACAACTGCTGGCCGGTGGCCTCCGCCGCCCTGGGCCGCCTGCTCATGGCCGCGTCCATGATGGGCGCCGCCATGAAAAACGAAAACGGGGCCGTCACCCTGCGCCTGAAAGGCGGCGGACCGCTAGGCAGCCTCACCGCCGTGTCCGACAGCCGCGGCAACGTCCGGGGCTATGTGCAGAACCCCGCCGTGGACGTACCCCGGAAGGCTAAGGGCAAGCTGGACGTAGGCGCCGCCGTGGGCATGGACGGCGATCTCACCGTGATCCGGGATTTAGGGCTGAAGGAACCCTATGTAGGATCGGTACAGTTAGTGGGGGGCGAGATTGCGGAGGATATCGCCGCCTATTTTGTGGAAAGCGAGCAGATCCCTACCGCCTGCGCCCTGGGGGTACTCATTGCCCCGGATCAGACGGTGCGGGCCGCCGGGGGCTATCTCATCCAGCTCCTGCCTGGGGCGGACGACGCCGTGATTTCCGCCGTGGAGCGAGGTGTGGCCAAGCTGGGCGCGGTGAGCGCACGGCTTGACGGAGGCATGGATCCTCTGGGGCTTCTGCGGGAGGTGCTGGGGGAATTCGATCTGGAGGTGCTGGAGACGGCCCCCATTGAGTACCGCTGCTACTGCACGGAGGATCGGGTGAGCCGCGCCCTGATCAGCATGGGCCGGGACGAGCTGACCTCCCTCATCGAGGAACAGGGCGGCGCGGAGCTGACCTGCCAGTTCTGCGATAAGGTGTACCGCTATTCCGCTGACCAGCTGCGCCGCCTGCGGGACGAGGCCGCCTTATAATCATCAGGAGGATGTTCCAATGATACGGTACCGCACCCTCACGGCGGACGAAATTGACCGTGAGCTGTTCCGCTCCTTTATCCGCCGCCAGGTAGTTGTCAAATGCTGGCGGCGGGACGGCAATGGGGCTTGGGTGATCCGGGACGATCCCTTCGTGGATGACTGGAGTGAAGGGGATTACCAAACACTGGTTGACTGCCTGCGAAACACGCTCCGCACCGGAGGCATGGTATGCGCCGCCTTTGCAGACGGTGCGCTGAAGGGCTTTGCCTCCGTGGAGCCGGAGCTGTTCGGCGGGGCGCAGCGCTACCTGGATTTGTCCAGCATCCACGTTTCCGAGGATATGCGGGGGACGGGGATTGGCACGGCGCTGTTTTCCATGGCCCGGGACTGGGCCCGGGAACACGGGGCCGGAAAGCTGTATATCTCCGCCCACTCCGCCGTGGAAAGCCAGGCGTTTTACCGCGGTCTGGGCTGTGTGGAGGCCCAGGTGTACCACCGGGGGCACGCGGAGGCGGAGCCCTTTGACTGCCAGCTGGAGTGCCCGTTGACGTAGACAAGCAAAAACAGAGTGGCATATACCTAACGGGTATGCCGCTCTGTTTTTACTGTTTTATGCACCTGGCTGCCGCCAATGGTTCAGCTTTGGAAGCTGGGCCTCATAAAATGCCCTTGCCTGTTCCGCCGGCCACTGCTCGCCGGAGCAGTGCTCCACCAGGAAATCCGTCAGCTCATCTATGCTTGTGTAGACAAACGCCCCGTCCGTATAGCACCACTTGCAGTATTCCTCGTTCCATGTGCCATCCGGCTCCCTGCTGATGGAGGAATCGTCCAAGGGCATCCCGCAGCATTGGCAGATGAGCTTCCGGGGAGAGCCCAAAAGGGTGTTGATCGAGACGTCAAATTCTCGGGACAGCAGCTTCAGCGTATCCACATTGGGCACAGTCTCGCCGGTTTCCCAGCGGGACACCGCCTGCCGGGTCACGTGAAGTTTTTCCGCCAGCTCCTCCTGAGATAAACCGTTTTCTGTTCGGAGATTCAAAATTATCTCTTTGGTATCCATTGTTTCATCACCTCATGACCATAATACCATCGCCGGATCGGAAAGACAAGCAACCCGTTGTTGCCCCGGCTCTGGGAACGCCCCGGTGAAACGGGCGGGTGAAACGCGGAAATCCGGACATACTAACGTCATCTTTTCTGACGGAGGAAACCGCAATGATTGAACAGGATACGGTACGGCTCCTGCGGGAGTGTGACGCAGGGGTGAAAATGGGCCTGTCGTCCCTGAACGACGTGATGGACCGTGTGCATGACCAGAAGCTGCGGCGCTGCCTGGGTGGATGCCGGGACAAGCACGCGGCGCTGGACGGGGAGATCCAGACGATGCTGAACCAGTACCACGACGAGGGCAAGGAGCCAAACCCCATGGTCAAGGGGATGTCCTGGGTGAAAACCAACCTGAAGCTGGGCATGGACGATTCCGATCAGGCCATCGCGGATTTGATCACGGACGGCTGCAATATGGGGGTGAAGTCCCTGCGCAAGTACCTGAACCAGTACAAGGCGGCGGACGAACGCTCCAAAAGCGCAGCCAAGCGGCTGATTGATCTGGAGGAAAAGCTGGTGCAGGACGTGCGCAGCTTCCTGTAAGCCCCGCACACCGCCCGTGCCGCTATTATGGAAAAATGGTGCAAAAACACCCCCTCCGCAGACGTCTGCCGGCGCCTGTGGAGGGGGCTTATCGTCTATGCCGGGGCAGCTCCGTTACGCCTTGCCGTCCCTGGCGTACCAGCGCCGGACGAAATCCGCCACCGCCCCGGTGAGATCCTTGATCTCCCAGCCGGTGGTGTTGACCGTCATGTTGTAGCTTCCGCCCTGGCCCCATTTGGCGTCCGAGATCATCTCCCGGCTCCTGGCACGGGCCTTGTCGATGCGCCGGATGTTCTGCTCCATGGCCTTGCGGGTCAGGTTTTCGCCCTCCGCCGCCCGCTCCATGCAGCGGCGCACCTTGGCGTCCATGCTGGCGCACACGAAGATGCTGAAGGGCTTCTGATCCGCCAATAGCACATCCGCGTCCCGGCCAACAATCACGCAGTCCTTCCCCGCCTTGGCAATGCCGTCCAGCACCCGCTTCTGCTCCACCAGCAGGCTGGTCTGGGTGGACTGCATGACAGCGCCGCTGGCAAAGGATCGACCGTAGGTCAAGGGAATATGCTGCCAAGCGTGGTCCTCCAGCGCCTTTTCCACGTAACCCTCGTCCATTCCCTGAGCCTGGGCAATGGAGGTGATGATCTCCCTGTCGTAGTAGTCAAAGCCAAGCTCGTCCGCGAGCCGCTTGCCCAGCTCCCTGCCGCCGCTGCCGAATTGACGGCTGATGGTGACGATTTTCATGATACCCCTTCCTTTCCCACCGGCATGACATACGCCGTTGATATGATTATTTTACCGTTTTTTTGGAAATTTGTCAAACGAATCGGGGCGAAATAATTTTTGACATCTCCCGCGTTTCCTTAAGCGCCCTATGTTTCCGCCGGCTTCCGCGTCCAGGCCGCCGCCCGGAGCAGCAGCTCCACCGCCCCCACCCGGTAACCGCTATCGCTGTACAGCGCCCGGCCCGCGCCATCGCACAGCACCATCAGCGGCGGGCTGTCTGGGTCGCGGCCCAGGCGCCGGGCCGCCGCTTCCAGATCGTAGTCCCAGTCGCCGATCAGCGCCAATGCGCCGTCAAACCGCGCCAGCGCCCCGGCCAGGGTGGGCTGGCGCAGGCTGCCCCGCTCCCGCACCAGGAACAGCGGCCGGACGGGCAGCGCCTCCCGGCGCTCCAGCAGCTCGTTCAAAACGTGCTCGGTGGGCTCGTCTCCCTCCGCCGCCCACAGGGCCAGCACCGGTCCGTCCCCCATGCGGAAGATATCGGGGATCTCCCGCCCCTCCGGGGTCTGGGCGGAGAGGACGGGCAGCTCCTGGCTGGTGAGCAGATCCTCCCCCGACAGGGGCCGCAGCCGCAGGGAAACCGTCTTTTCCTCCCCCGGGGCAAGCTCCACCTCCCGGCGGGCGGCAAGCTGATCCCCGCTGGGCAGGCGCACCGAAGTGATCAGCCGGTAGCATCCGGCGGGCAGCGCAAGGGCCAGCGCCCCGTCCTGCCACGCCCCCTCTGGGGACAGCGGCGCCCAGCCCTTCCCCGTCCAGCGGGACAGGCTCCAGTCCCGGCGGTACTGGGGCGCACCGTCGGGACACGACAAGCGGAGCCGTGCTGTTTTCTCCCGAATCACCGGGCGGAAGCCGCCGTTTTTCCAATATTCCGGCGCACCGTCCAAAGGCCGCAGCCGCGCTGGGACGCCCAGTGTCCGCAGGGCGGCGACCAGCAGCAGCCGCTTGCTTTTTTCATCGCAGCCGGCGGACGCCAGAGCCTCCTCTGGGGGCCAGTACAGGTTCCCATACGCGGGGGCGCGGGTTTCCATCTCCTGGTTGATTTTCCGCCACAGGGCAGCGGGGTTCCCCTGCCAGCCTTCCAGCCATCGCGCCACCGCCCCCCGCCAGGGGGTGAGCTTCTCCAGCCCAATCCGGGGGCAGGCGGTATATCGCCAGTAGATCTCCTCCGGCACCCCGCCCCGCCAGGGCGGAAGCTGCCGGAAATAGTCCTCCAAAGTGTCCCGCGCCACGTCCCGCAGATCCTTTTCGGACAGGGTGCGCACCAGCCGTTCCCGGTGCAGTCCGTCCTCCCCGGCCAGGAAAGCGCGGATCTCGCCGCAGTTTCCGCGAGCGGCCTGGAGCAAATCCCCGCACCCCGCCCGTCCGGGCCGGAAGGCCGCGTCCTGCCGCCTGCGCCGCAGAAGGGCCCCCTCCTGCCGCTCCCGGCGCCGCTGTGCCTTTTGCGCACCGCTGAGCACCGGGGGAACAGGGCGGCTGTCCGCCGGGGCGCGGAAATCGAACTCCTCCCAGGCGGCGTCCCCCGGCCGTTTCGCGGTCAGGTTCAGGACGATGCCGTCCTCCCCGCACTCTCCCTCGGCAGCCCGTCTGCCGTGCTCCGCCAGCACATGGAGGCTGCCCGCCCCCAGCGCCGCCTGAGCCATCCCCTGCCGGCCGGCGGTGAGGACGGCAATGGTGTGGAAGGACGCCTCGTTGAGCACCTGCAAATGGAACCTGGCCCCGGCGGCGGGCTTGCCGTCCACAAGGGCCCGGAAGGTATACACCTTTGTCCCCGCGTACCGGGCGGTCTGGTTGAGCCAGACCCCCCCGTTCTCCGACCCCAGCGCTTCTCCGGCGGGCAATGCCTTTTCCCCCCCGAACACCCGGCTGTGCACCAGCATGGCCCGGGAGGCGGCGGTGTCAAACCAGCCCCTGTCCAGCACCGGCTCTGGCTCACAGGCCCCCGTGTACCGCCACCGCCCATCGCACAGGGCCTCCACCCAGGCGTGGTTGTCGTCGCAATGGGACCAGCGGGGAGCATACACCTGCCGGGCGGGGATGCCCACGCTGCGCAGGGCGGACACCAGAAAGGCGGATTCCTCCCCGCACCGGCCGCTGCCGCAGCGGTATACCGTAAGCGGGGATGCAGTGCGCTCGTCCTGGGCCTGATAGGAGGCGTGCTCGCAGCACCAGCGGTTCACTTCCAGCACCCGATCCTCCATGGTGGGCAAATCGCGGATCCTGGGCCACAGGGCGTAAAAGAAGGTGTCCCGGTGGAAGGACAAATCCTCGTCATTGACCCGCGGGAACGCCACATAATGGCAGAATACGGTATCGTCCTGGCCGGCGCACCAGGGGGCTGTCTCCCGCAGAAACAGGGCGTGGTCGGCAAAGCGGAGGAACAGCTCCACTGGGTAGCTGTCCAAATCGCACTCCGGCAGGCTGCGCTGGAAAAAGTCCATGATATGCCGGCGCTCCGGCGGAAGGGTATCCGCCAGTGCCTCCCATTCCGGCCGGGGGACTCGTTTTGATTGGTTGGTACGTCCCATTGTCCTCACCTCCGTGGCGTATCGTTTTTATTATAGCCCAGCCGCCCCCCGCTGGCAAGCCTTCCTTGACAGGCTTTGCCGAAAACAGTATAATCATAGGGAAAAACATCCAAATTTTACTGGGGAGGGTTTTTTCATGAACCATATTCTGTTGGAGGTATGCTGCGGCAGCGCAGACGACGTGATTGAGGCCCACAAGGCCGGGGCGGACCGGGCGGAGCTGAACAGCGACCTGTTCCACGGGGGGCTGACCCCCACCCTTGGCGAGCTGATTGTGGCCAAGCGGGAGACGGGGATGAAGATCATGACCATGGTGCGGCCCCGTGAAGGCGGCTTCTGCTACACCGATGCGGAGTTCGCCACGGCGGTGGAGGACGCCAAGCTGCTGCTGGCCCACGGGGCGGACGGGCTGGTGTTCGGCTTCCTCCACCGGGACGGGACGCTGGATAAGGAACGCACCCGTACTCTGGCCCAGCTGGCCCAGGCGGCGGGGAAAGAGACCGTGTTCCACCGGGCCATCGACGTCATGCCCGACTGGCGGGGGGCGCTTGACGCGCTCATCGGGTTGGGCATCACCCGGGTGCTCACCAGCGGGCAGGAGCCGGACGTGTCCCTGGGCACCGCCACCGTGAGGGAGATGATCAAATACGCCGCGGGCCGTATTGAAATTCTGCCGGGGGCGGGCATCACCGCCCGGAATATGGACCGGGTCATCGCGGAAACGGGCTGTTCCCAAATCCATCTGGCCGCCCACCGGGACATGAGCGACCCTTCCGTGGCCAACAACCGCTCCATCTACTACGGCGGCTGCCTGTATCCGCCGGAGGACCGCTTCCGTGTCACCGACGCGGATTACATCGGCGGTATGGTGTCCCGCCTGCGCGGCTGAACTCAGCACACGAAAAGCCCCCGCCGGCCGGCGGGGGCTTTTGCAGCGCGTTCCGCTTTTTCAATCAATCCAAGGCGGCAAAGCCCTTTTCCAGATCGGCCAGGATATCGTCAATGTGCTCAATGCCGATGGACAGCCGGATGGTATTGGGCCGGATGCCCTGATCCGCCAGCTCCTCAGGGGTGAGCTGGGCGTGGGTGGTGGTGGCCGG
>CAJTVM010000095.1:2051-9826 GCA_910579595.1 uncultured Oscillospiraceae bacterium | reverse complement strand
TCGGCTCCACACAGAAGATGGGGGCGGGCACCAACGTCCAGCACAAATTGATTGCACTTCACCATTTGGATTGCCCGTGGAGGCCCAGTGATGATGGACGGACTTTGCGGACACATATCAAAGCGGAGCCACCTGTCAGGGTGTCTCCGCTTTTTCAAGGAAGGATGTAAGAAGTTACTTTGTGTCGTTGGGGCATCTTGATTCGATACCTGTTGCGGGGCCTGTTATCGTCTGCAAAAATGCTATCTTAAAACTTTGTGCAATTTTTCAGAAAATAAAAGTTCGGTTTTGGGCCTTAAAAGTTGTGGTAGGGAGTTGAGGGTATTCCCTCGCCGCTCCTTGACAACTGGACACGCATTCGTCAAGTACATCAATTCCGATGTGCGAAAGCATGAGCCACAGCAGCAGGGTACGCCACGACACCCACCCCACCGGGCCGAGCGAGAATACCCCCTGCAAGTGCCGGTTTGCCCCCGGCATGGCGATGACAGTCGGAATGACAATGGTACTCCCGCCCAGCCACAGCTTCACACAATGGGGGCGGCTCTGTCAGAACGGCAGTTGGGGTGAAACTCCCGTGAGGTGGTGCGGCACACCGCCGCTTGACGACTTCCCTTGCGGGCCGGGATGTCGGGGACAAATAGGCTCTGCCAGTACATATCAGACAAGGATGTAATAAGTTATTTTGTGTCGTCGAGCCTGGATTTTCAAGTATGCGACCTCTTTACATAGGGGCTGGTCTGTGTTTATCGTACAGACTGGCCCCTTTTTACTTTAGGGAGGTACGAATATGATTTACGGCTATATCAGGGTAAGCACCAGGGAGCAGAACGAGGATCGGCAGCTTATCGCCCTCCGGGAGATAGCAGTGCCGGAAGCAAACCTTTTTATGGATAAGCAATCCGGCAAGGATTTTCAGCGGCCACAGTACAAGAAGCTGGTACGGAAGCTGAAAAAAGATGATTTACTCTACATCAAGAGCATTGACCGCCTGGGGCGCAACTATGAAGAAATCCAAAACCAGTGGCGGGTTTTGACCAAGGAAAAGGGCGTTGACATTGTGGTGCTGGATATGCCCCTACTGGACACCCGCCGGGGCAAAGACCTGATGGGAACGTTTCTCAGCGATATTGTTCTGCAAGTGCTGTCTTTCGTGGCGGAGAACGAGCGCACCAACATCCGCCAGCGGCAGGCGGAGGGCATAGCGGCGGCAAAGGCCAGGGGTGTCCGCTTTGGCAGACCACCCAGGCCGCTCCCGGAGAACTACCATAGCGCCTATCAGCGGTGGAAATCCGGGGCCATCACCTGCACAGCGGCCGCAAAGGAGTGTGATATGCCACTGTCAACCTTCCGTTACCGGGCAGAAATTTACGAAAAGGCCAAGTTGTTGTAAGAGCGTGTATTTTACAGGAATGTGTACTTTCCTGTAAGTACGCCCTTTTTTGAGGCTGACTATAGCTTACCAGAGAAAGAATGAATTTTCAATACAATTAGATAAAATTTCTCTCCTCAAAACTGCCTGACGGGAAAGTACGCTTTCCTGTTATAGCAAAAAACGGAGAGGTACGAATGGGTCATTCGAGAAAAAAGTTAGACCTGACAGGTCAGAAATACGGGCATTTAACTATCCTGGAACCTGCGGAGAACATCGGGGGCCGGACGGCTTGGCGATGCCTATGCGACTGCGGGCAGGAGGTTGTGGTGAAAACCTGCCATCTGCGAAACGGTCACACCAAAAGCTGCGGCTGTCAAAATGGTCTTGGTGGTCCCCGGTCTGCCCTGGGGTTAACCTATATGGATGGCACCTGCGTGGAGATGATTCGCACACGAACCGTGCGGAGCAACAACACCAGCGGCACCCCTGGCGTCGACTGGATGGCGAAGAAACAGCGATGGCGGGCCTCCATCTGCTTCAAGGGCAAACGCCGTTACTTGGGAAGTTTTAAAAAGCTGGAGGACGCAGTGAAAGCCAGAAAACGGGCGGAGGCTGAATTATTCGAACCGTTTTTGGATGCCTGTGCCGGAAAACTTCTCCCCAGCGAGCTGCGGAATATTGACGAAGTCTGCCCGCCTATCCCCCGAGGCCACAACGGCCAGAGAATGGACCTGACGGGCCAGCGTTTTGGCCGATTGACCGCCCTGGCCCCAGCGGAAAATGTCGGCTCCATGACCGCGTGGCGGTGCCAGTGCGACTGCGGGAAAGAAACTGTGGTGATGACCGCCCATCTGAGAAGCGGGCAGACTACAAGCTGCGGCTGCAAGCCAAAGGTGACACTTGTGGATGGCACTTGTATCGAACTGATACGCTCCAAAACTATTCGCAGCAATAACACCAGTGGTGTAACCGGAGTGGAGTGGGTTCCGAATACCAACCAGTGGAAAGCAGTGATCTTCTTCAAGGGGAAACGCCATTACCTGGGTTGCTACAGGAAATTCGAGGATGCGGTGAAAGCCAGAAAACGGGCGGAGGATGAGTTGTTTGAACCGTTTCTGAAGGAATTTTCCCAAACTGCAGAGGACACATCGGAACCCCATTCAGATCAACCAGGAGGAATCCTACAAGGCAAAGGTACAAAGGTTCTCTAAAAACACTGAAAGGAAATGCTATTTTGGATACAAAGAAGAAATATAAGATACTCATTGTCGATGATTCTCGATTCAATCGTCTGGTCATGACAAGTATGTTGGCAAAGGACTATTTCCTGGAAGAAGCGTGCGACGGCAAGCAGGCCATGCGGATTTTACAGGATCATGCCGAGGAGTTTTCTCTGATACTGTTGGACATTGTAATGCCAAACATGGATGGCTTCGAGTTTCTCAAAGCCTTGAAAGAGTGTGGCTGGTTGAGCTTTATTCCTGTAATTATGATTTCCTCGGAGTATACGCCTGAAAACATTGAACGGGCTTACAGCCTGGGAGCCAGTGAACTGATTCAGCGGCCCTATGACGAACAGATCATCCGTCACCGCATTGATAACACAATCGCCCTTTCCGGCAAGCAGCGTGCGCTGTCCAGCGCCCTGGTGAATGAGATTGTCGAGGAAAACGAAAACAGCACGGCTATGGTTTCCATTCTCTCCCATATCGTGGAAACCCGCAATGGCGAGAGCGGAGCGCACGTCCGAAATATCCGATATATTACCGAAATGTTGCTAAATGAGATCACAAAGCGGTCGGATCAGTATTCCTTTTCGGCAAAAGTGATGCTTCAAATCGTCAATGCATCCGCTTTGCATGATATCGGAAAGATGTCTGTTCCAGAGGAAATTTTGAATAAGCCAGGTAAGCTTACCGATGAGGAGTTTCAGATTATAAAGGGACACGCTATGGCGGGTGCCAACATGGTGGAACCTTTGCTCCATAACGAGAATGTGAGTCCTATCATCCGAATGACCTATGAGATCTGCCGCTGGCATCACGAGCGGTATGACGGCCGGGGTTATCCCGATGGGCTGAAAGGGGACGATATTCCCATCGCAGTGCAGGCGGTGTCCGTGGCCGACGTGTATGATGCGCTGACCAGCGAGCGGTGCTACAAGCCAGCGTATACGCCGGAACAGGCGGTACAGATGATTCGGGACGGGCAGTGTGGGGCGTTTAATCCCTTGTTGCTGGATTGCCTTTCCGTCATATTAGACAGGCGGAAAGATTCCCCCGACTTTCCGGCAGATATGAGCGGGGACAACGTGGATTCCAAGGAACTTTTGGTGACGGATATTCTAACCCATTCCCACGAAAACGGCCTGCCTTTCTCCGACAAAATTATGCAGACGGTGAGACGTGAGCGTCTGCGGGCTAAATTCTTTTTTAACGGGTCATGTCCCGCGTTTTACTATACTGTATCTCCGCCCGCACTTCATCTTAACAAGGCTGGCAGAGAATTTTATAGAGTAGACAAGTCTACGTCCATACCGAAAAAGGAGCTGACTTCCTATGAGGGCTATGACCATCGCATGATAGAACTCCTGAGAACCAAACTGGCGGAGGCAACTAATGAGCGTCCTTTCGTAAAAGCAGAGCTTCTGCTCGGCCTACATGGGGAGCCTCCCCAGCGGTATCAGTGCGTGATGCAGACCATCTGGGATTCGCCTGACGCCCAGCACTATGCGGAGGTGGCGGGCAAGCTGATCCCCTTGGAAGGGGAAACCAGCATGGTTTCCCCCGATGATGTAATGGAGGAATTTCTTACTTCTGGCAGCGTGCTGACCGGCATGGGCACTTATTACCTGATCTGCGCTCTCAAATTTATGGTGTATAATGTCCGGCTGGTCGATCCCTCTGACAACAGCATCGTTGAGATCGACAGCAGCGGCATGATTTCTAAAAGCGGCCAATGCTGTTATAAAATTTGGAAACAGGATCAAAGATGTGTCAACTGCACCTCTATGAAGTGTCTTGCGTTTCAAAAAGAATTTTCCAAAATCGTGTTTTTCGACAACGAGGTGTTCCATGTGATTTCTCAGTATGTCAAGGTGGACGGCACTCCGCTGGTGCTGGAAATGCTGACCCGGATCACAGACGATGCCCTACTGGACCAAGGCGGTAAAAAGCTGCCAAGCAAGTCTATCTCTGATCTGCGCAGCAAGGTGTATCTCGACCCCATCACCCATGTATATAACCGTCGCTATTATGACGCAAAGGCCCAGACTCCGGGAAATATATGCGCTTTGGCAATTATCAATGTGGACCACTTCAAAGATATCAACAGTCTGTATGGGCGCACTGTTGGGGACAAGGTGCTGCTGTCAATCGCGGAAGCAATCGGCAGAGAGAAGCGCACGCTGGACACGCTGGTGCGATATGATGGGGATGAATTTGTGATGATGTTCGCCTCCATTTCCCCGGATACGTTTGAGGCAAAGCTCGAAAAGATATGCGGCGATATTTCCGCCCTTTCCATAGACGGTATGGAGGAAGGACAGCATATCTCGGTCAGCATCGGCGGTGCCGTTGGTCCGGATGTCCCGGCGGCTCTGATGAAAAAAGCGGACGAAATGTTACGCAAGGCCAAGAACAACCGGGGAACAGTTGAAGTATGGGATTAAGAAGCATTCACCTGTGGAGCTAACATCTGAGTATTAGAGCCGTTTGCAATGCTTCGCGGCTGACACTGCGCATGATCTAAACTGAATACCATTTGACTTGACCGCTTTACTTTTGCAAGTAGAGCGGTCTTTTTTTGTCCTCAATTCAAAAATCAAGGAGTGAACCACACATGGCAGAAATCGAAATCACAAAGGCCAGCGAGGTCAAGGTACGGGAGATCGAATGGCTGTGGTACCCCTACATCCCCTTTGGCAAGATAACAGTGGTGCAAGGGGATGCCGGGGACGGCAAAAGCACCTTTGTCCTCAACCTCGCCGCCATGTTGAGCCGGGGCCAGCCTATGCCCTTCACGGACGGCACAGGCCAGCCTCCCACCAACATCATCTACCAATCCAGCGAGGACGACGCCGATGATACCATTGTCCCCCGGTTCATCAGCGCCGGGGGCGACCTGGAGCGCCTGTTGTTCATCAGCGAGAGGGAGCGGTATCTCTCCTTTTCCGATGAACGGCTGACACAGGCCGTCAGGCAGACCGGCGCAAGGCTCGTTGTCCTCGACCCCCTCTCCGCCTACATCGGGGAGGAAACAGGTATCAACGCCGCCAACGAGGTGCGGCGGCAGTTCCGCCCTCTCATCGAGATCGCCAGGGAACAGCGGTGCGCCGTCCTCATCGTCCACCACATGAACAAGGCTATCGGGCAAAAGGCCATCAACCGGGCCGTCGGCTCCGTGGACATTGTGGGCGCTGCCCGGAGCGTCCTGCTGGTGGCCCGGACAGACCGGGAACACCCGGACGAGCGTATCATGGCCCAGGTGAAATGCAACGTGGGGCCTACCGGCAGCGCCATTGTCTTTTCAGTGGGTGGGGGCGCTGTCCAGTGGCTTGAGGAAACCGCCAGGACAGCGGATGAAGTGCTGGGCAACGTGTTCGCCAACCTGGGCAGACCCGACACCCAAATGCGGCAGGCCAAGGAGGTAATAAGTCAGCTTCTCTCGGACGGGCCGAAGCCCCAGCGGGAGGTCATGGAGAAGCTGAGGGCGGCGGGCGTTGGGGAGAGTACGGCGAAAAAGGCGAAGCAGCTTTTGGGCGTCCGCTCTGTCAAGGCCGGGGCTGTGTGGCTATGGTCGATGCCGGATGGGGACGGTCTATGAAGTCGTGCGGAAGGGAGTCCAGAGGGAAGCCCTCTGGCCCACCACCTTGCTTGCAAGGTGTAGTGGGTTACACAACACTTGCGCCTGCGGCGGCGGTTGTGGCGCGAGCCGGGGCGAGCGGCACAGCCACCGCCAGATACCGCTATGCTTTGTGAGCGGGAGCGAACAAAGCATGGCGGTATCTTTTTGCGGGCGCAAATGTTGTGTACCTGACCCCGCCCGGTCTTGAACACGTCCGTTCCAAATACAGACGGAGGGATGGGAGATACCGCCCGCTTCTACGGGACAATGTGACTTCTTACATCCTTCCTCAAAGGAGGTCGCTATGGCGAATTACGCAATCATGCGGATAGAGAAACGAAAGCTGCCCTCGGTGGGCCGTATCAACAAGCACCACGAACGGCAGAAAGAGGAATACAAGAGCAACCCCGACATCGACCGGGAGCGCACCGGCCTGAATTACCACATCGTCCAGCCCCCAGGCCCCTACCGGGAAGCGGCGCTGGCCCGTATCGAACAGGCCGGGGCACGGCGGCGCAAGGACAGCGTGGTCTTGCAGGACTGCTTTGTGGGCGGCACCCCTGACTGGCTGAAAGCAAAGAGCCGGGAGGAACAGCGGAAGTATTTCGACCACGCCTACCAATTCTTCGAGGACAATTTTGGAAAAGAGAATATCATCTCCGCCGTGGTGCATATGGACGAGGCTACTCCCCATATGCACCTTTGTTTTGTCCCCATCACCGCCAAGGGCCGCTTGTCCTCCAAGGACGTGATCGGCGGGCCGCAGGGCCTTGTGAAGTGGCAGGACAGGTTCTATGAGCATATGCGCCAGCGGTATCCAGACCTGTCCCGTGGGTTGCCCAAGAAGTTGACCCACCGCAAGCACGTCCCGCCCTATATGTTCAAGCTGACCGCCGAACTCTACAAGCACTATGACGAAATCTGTCAGGCCATCAACAGTATCGGCGTTCTGAACAGCGGCAGGAAAAAGGATGAAGCTATCGCCCTTCTCGGCAGGTATGCCCCGGAAATGACCCAGCTAAAGGCCCAGGTCGCCAGCACGGACAAGCAGATCGCAGACCTGGAACGGGAGTTGGCCTATGTGACGGAGGGCAGGGCCACGGCATGGCGAGCCAACCAGGACTACAAACAGGAGTTGGAGGAAGCCAACTACAAGCTGTATCAACTGAACCGGGAGCAGAAAAAGCTGGAGGGTATTATCTCCCAAATCCCCCCGGAACTGCTGGCCCAGTTGACGAAAACTGAGCGGGACGCCCGCAAAAATCAGGAAAGAGGGAAAAATAGATGAACATTCAAGAAATCAAGGTGTCGGAGTGCGCCGCCTTTCAGGACAACCCCTTTCAGGTCAGGGACGACGAGGGGATGGAGCTGCTTGTCCAGAGTATCAAGGAGTTTGGCATCATGACGCCCGTTGTGGTGCGCCCGGTCAAGGAGGGCGGCTATGAGATCGTCAGCGGGCACCGCAGGATACACGCTTGCCGGAGGGCGGGGATTGAGGAAATCCCCGCCCTTGTCCGTGATATGGAGCGTGACAGCGCCGTGATCTTCATGGTGG
>CAJTVM010000095.1:0-1951 GCA_910579595.1 uncultured Oscillospiraceae bacterium | reverse complement strand
ATCCCCGCCCTTGTCCGTGATATGGAGCGTGACAGCGCCGTGATCTTCATGGTGGATTCCAACATCCAGCGGGAGGGCCTTTTACCCTCTGAAAAGGCGTTCGCCTACAAGATGAAGGTGGAAGCCCTGCGGCACCAGGGGAAAAGGTCTGTCCAACCTGGACAGAAGTCGTCAAGGGGCGCTGTGGCGGAGAACGCCGGCGAGAGCGAAACCCAGGTGCAGCGGTATATCCGTCTGACCTATCTGGAAAAGCCCCTCCTGTCCCTGGTGGACGAGGGCAGGATCGCCTTTACCCCCGCCGTGGAATTGTCCTATCTGAGCCAGCGGGAACAGCTTGATTTGCTGGAAACCATCGAGAGCGAGGACTGTACCCCCTCTCTGTCCCAGGCCATCCGTATGCGGAAGCTGAGCGAAGCGGGCCAGCTTGATATGGACGGTATCTTCCACATCATGTCGGAGGTCAAGGGCAATCAAAAGGAGTACATCAAGCTGTCCAGTGATAAGGTCGGGAAGTACCTGGGCAAGCTGCGTACCCCCCAGCAGAAGGAGGACTTCATTTTGAAGGCCCTGGCCTTTTACGCCCGCCACCTGGAGCGCCAGCGTTCCAGCCGGGACGGGAGGTGAGGGGCATGGCGAAGCAGACCGCCCCCAAGCGGCAGAAGCCCCGTCTTATTGTTCAGCGGGTATTCACCGGGGAAAAGAGCATGGAAGATGTTCTTTTCCCCGTTATTTACGAGGATTTGCGGCGGCAGCTTGAACGCCGCCGCACCTTGGACAAGGAGGGTGAGAGCGGATAAACTGTCCGTAAAGTCTGTTCAACACAAGGAGGTATCACGATGGGAACGAAAAAAGACAGCACCATTTATGACGTGGCGATTTATTGCAGACTGTCAAAAGAGGACTTGAAAGAGGACGGCGACCGGGACGAGAGCGCCAGCATTGGGACGCAAAAGGCCATCCTCACCGACTATGTGCGTCAGCGGGGCTGGCACCTTGTCCAGACCTATGTGGACGACGGCTATTCTGGAACGAATTTCCAAAGGCCCGGTTTCCAGAGCATGATCCGGGACATTGAGGCCAAGCGTATCAACTGCGTCATCACCAAAGACCTGTCCCGGCTGGGCCGGAACTATCTGGACTGCGGGCTGTATCTGGAAGTGTTCTTCCCGGAGCATGGGGTACGCTATATCTCCGTCAACGACGGGGTGGACACGCTGAACAAGAGCGCCATGGACATTACCCCGTTTCGCAATATCCTGAACGAGATGTACGCCGCCGACGTGTCCATGAAGGTGAAATCGGCCCTCCGTGCCAGGTTCAACAGCGGCTTGTATGTGTCCACCTCTCCCCCCTACGGCTACCTGAAAGACCCCGCCGACCACAACCACCTTATCATCGACGAAAAGGCGGCCCCAGTGGTGAAGCTGATTTTTCAAATGGCGCTGGATGGGGCTGGCATTGGCAAGATACGCAACCACCTCAACGCCAGCCATATCCTCCGCCCCGCCGCCTACGCCGCCGCAGAGCGGGGTGAGAGCGGCTATGAGCGGCACTTTGAGGGCAAGGAGGATAACCGCTACCAGTGGAGCAACAACAGCGTCAGGGCCATTCTACGCAGCCCTGTGTACGCCGGAAACCTTGTGGGGTATAAGCGGGTGGCGGTGAGCATGAAAAGCAAGAAGCGCCCCTCCAAGCTCCCGGAGGAATGGGAGGTGATACCCAACACCCACGAGGGCATTGTCACCCAGGCGCAGTTTGATACCGTCCAGCGGCTTATGACCAGCAGACGGCGGGACAAGGGCGGGAGCGGATTTGACAACATCTTTTCCGGGATACTGAAATGCGCCGACTGCGGCTACGCGATGCGGGCCATGAGCGCCAACCGCCGCAAGCGGCCCGATCCCATCGACTGTGTGCAGTATGTGTGCAACAACTACGGCACCAACGGCAC
>CAJTVM010000094.1 GCA_910579595.1 uncultured Oscillospiraceae bacterium | reverse complement strand
CATGGCGGGAATAGACCCGGCCAAACGGTGAATTGAGGTTGTGAATACAGGTTCCAATTATTATAGTTCCCGAAATGGCGCCATAATAGGCACGATGGGTAGATAGCGGAAGTTCCAAAAAGGTCATAGTGTTTTATTCCCCCTGACTGGGGGATACTGACTGAAATATGACACAAGCGATATTCTGGCTTATGCAGTTTCGGCAGGTAAAGAACCGCAAAGAACAACGCCAATACGGCGAATACCTTGCAAGCTGCGCCATCTGGTAGAGAACTTTTCCTTGTCCTGAAACGCTGGAGGGGTATTGCCACCCACTATGCCAAGACCACGGGCTTTTATTGCCGCTGTTCAGGTTCGCTGTATCACTATTTGGTCTGCCATTCGTGCCTAATTCATGTAGACACAATCTAGTTCACAAAGTAAACGAACTGGGGCTATACCACATTGCGGTCCAGATTTCAACTGCTTTTTTACACAGCCATGCCTGGTCAAACTAGAATATCCAAATTCTGTTACAGCAAGTCGGGCACATGGCCAAGGCGCAGCCGCACCTCCAGCACTGTGTCCACCGAGTCGGGCAGCACCGGGTCGGGGCCCAGATCGGCAAATACGATGTCCGGGTAATCACTGTGCACCCAGCTGGTGGAAATTGGAACCTCACTTCCGTCCGCCAAGCGGCGGATGGAGACAACATCCTCCCGTTTCAACCCGATCAGCGGCAGAGGCCCCAGCGTGTTCTCAAAAATGTGGACGTACAGCCGATCCCCGTTTCGAGTGAACCGCCCGTACTCCGGCTTGTCCAGTCCGGACGGGCCGCAGCCGTAAATGCTTTCCCCGCCGCGCCCCATCCACGCGCCGATCTCCCGCAGGATGTCCACGGACTGCCGGGGGAAGCGTCCCTGGGCATCCGGCCCCACGTTGAGCAGCAGGTTGCCGCCCTTGGACACACACTCCACCAGCTTCTTGATCAGCATGGAAGCAGGCTTGAAAAAGTGATCATCGGCGCAATAGCCCCAATGGTTGTTCATGGTGACGCAGCTCTCCCACACCAGGGGATTCCCTTGGGCGTCCCGCAGGCCGTTAGGCGGGACGATCTGCTCCGGACTGACGAAGTCCCCATGGTATGGCATGGGCGCGCACGCCGCCAGGGAACCAAAGCCCTCCCCACTGACCTCCAGGCGGTTGTCCACCACCACATCGGGCTGGAGAGAGCGCACCATCTCCATCAGCCGGGTTCCCCGCCACGCCTCCCCCCGCAGATCATCGTAGGAGAAGTCGAACCACAAAATATCCAGTTTGCCGTAATTCGTGCACAGCTCCCGCACCTGGGCGTGCAGGAAGTCCAGGTAGCGGTTGAAGTCCCGGGCCTCGTTGCCATAGGCCGGGTTGCCCCGCATGGGGTGGTTCCTGTCGCCGTAATGGGGGAAATCAGGGTGCCGCCAGTCAAGCAGGGAAAAGTACAGTCCCACCCGCAGCCCGAACTCCCGGGCGGCGTCCACGAATTCCCGCACAAAGTCCCGGCCCGCCGGGGAATTGGTGGATTTAAAATCGGTGTAAGCGCTGTCGAACAGGCAGAAGCCGTCGTGGTGCTTGGCGGTGAGCACCACGTATCGCATCCCCGCGCCCTTGGCGGCCGCCATCCATTCCCTCATGTCGCAGTCTTTGGGGTTAAATTCCTCCATATAGGGATCATACTCCTCGTTGGGGATGCGCTCCACGCTGCGCACCCACTCCCCCCGGGCGGGGATGGCGTAAAGCCCCCAGTGAAGGAACATCCCAAGCCGCGCCTGGGTGTACCAGGCCACCCGGCGCTCATAGGCCTCCCGGGAAAATTGAAATGGCATTGCACTTCCCCCTTTCTATACCCGCATTGCACCAGAAGGGACATGACACTGGTATGTCATGTCCCTTAATATTTTTTCACCATTGTCTCTGCCTGCCGCGGCAGATCCGTCCGCAGTTCCGCCGGCTCCAACACCTCCCAAAGCTCAGCACCCATTCCAGCATATTGGAACAGCTGACGGAGTCCCGCTCCAGCAGCAGCTCTCCCTGGGTTTCGCAATAACAGTCCGGGCCGTATTTTTCGATGAGCCGGTACTTTTTACTTTATATCCCAATTCGCTTTTGTGTTCCTGTCGGTATGATTCATATCCCCACTGTATATTTATCGACTTCCTTCGATTAACATAAATTGAAATCATGTAAAAAGCGGCGGAATATCTGTTCCCTGTCTCTTGCAGTTTCATAATAGGGTAAGCCATATTTTTTACATTGCTCTTTCATGCAGACGCTTTGTTCCACAATATACACTGCACTCTCGCGAAGTTCTTTATCCGATTTATAAAAGGTATAATCTCTTTCCGTATCATATCTTTTTTGAATTGCAAACCGCTCCTCCGGCGTCACATCAGACGTAATAAAATAGACAATTTCACAATTGGCTCCATGGATATATTCCATGTAATCCTCAGGCAGGAGTTGATACATATCCAACACCATACCTGGTTTGAACTCATCGTATTCGCCGCTGTCCAACATCGCCCGAACAAAAGGGGCCATTTTACCGCTAATTACATGTAATGTATCTGTAGAGGACAGTTCGGTATAAGTACTTACCCCCGTTTCGGGAAAGCACTTTTCAAATCCTGCTGTAATCGAATCCATGCTAACATGCTGATACCCATACTGTTCTGCCAGCCAATGAGAAATTGTACTTTTTCCGGCTCTTGGAACACCTGCAATAATAATATTATTTTTTATCATGGACTATCCTCAAAAGAGTATTTTTATCCAGTTGTTTTTGTCGGAACACAAAGTCGAATTGGGACTACTTTATTATAAGTTTGCAAACATATCCATCTGCTTTTGAAGTTCTCCGACAATTTCCTGGTTGGCATCCATCCGCCCGGTGATTCCATCCATATCCTCCACCAGGACGCGGGTGCTGCTGGCGGCGCCGCCGATGCCAGAGGCCGCCTCGTCAATGGAGCTGGAAATATTGGAAATCGAAACGGCGATCTGGCCTATGGCGGTTTTCAGCCGCTCTGCCTGGTCATTGAATTCTTCCATGGCGTGCCCGATGTAATCCGAGTCCTCCCGGTACTGCCGTCCTGTCTGGACGGACCGCTCCAGTTGGTCCATGATGATCTGGCTCAGATAGTCGGCCAACTCCCGGGCGCTGCTGGACAGATAATCCACCGCGCCCATAACCACCCCGCTGACCTTCTGAATGTGGTTGGCGGTTTCAGAGCAGGAGTCGGCCAGCTTGTGAACCTCCTGGGCCACGACGGAAAAACCAGCCCCCGCCGCCCCCGCCCGGGCGGCCTCAATGGAGGCGTTGACGGCAATGAGGTTGGTGGAGGAGGATATGTTGATAATATCCTCGGTCAAAATGCGGATCTGCTCCACACTGCGGCTCTTTTCAATGGCCTGATCCAGCATGGCCATAATATCCGCTGTTTTCTCCCGGATCTCATCCATTTCCCTGCGGGCGATGCGCTCCATATCCTCGGCGCGCCCGCGCATCCCGGCCGAGTAGACTGTAATGGCGGAGCACTCCTCCGCCATGCTCTGAGTGTCCCCCCGGGTGCCATCGGCGCTGGCCGTGATGGATGCGGCACTGCCGGCAATCTTCTCCAGTGCGGCGGAGAGCTGCTCCGTCAGCCTGGAGAGGCTTCGGACGCTGTCATTGGAGTTCTTTGCCCGCCGGCGCACTTCTCCCACCACGCCGCTGATCCGCTCGGAGCTGTCGTGGAGCGTATTCACCGTGTCCTGAATGGGTGTGAGGACATACCGCCGGATAATCCGAAACGCTGCTATCACCAGGAAAACGCCCAAAATCAGGGTGACGGCGCTGGTGACCAGGGAGATGATGTAGACCAGTGTGAGCCGCCCCCGTGCCTGCCCCACCTGGGCGCTGACAGAGGCGGAGAGCAGGTCGATATCCTCCTCCGCCGCCTCGCCCCACCGGGCCACATCCCCGTTGGCGGTGGCGTAAGCCTCTTGAGTTTTGCTGTCGGCGCTGGCGCTGACCAGATAGACCAGGGCGTGCTTGAATTGGGCATAGTCGTTGAGGAGGGACTGGTACGTCTCCCTGTCCTCCGCAGAGACAAAACCCTCGTAGGCGTCCAGCCGTTCGTCCAGGGCTGCTTCCTCCGTCTTGATCTCCTGCACCAGCTGGATCATGGTGGCGTGATCCGCCGCAATAATATGGGACAGGGCCAGACGGTGGATCCCCATGACGGACCGTCGGATCTCATCCAATCGCTCCTCGCTTACCATGCTCTTATCCACGATGGTTCCCGCGTTGGCATGGATGTTGTTGATGCTGAATACCGCCAGGATATTGGACAGCAAGCTGATCAGGCCCAGCAGGATAATGGGCAGGATCAGGCGCTGCTGAAGTGTCAGTCTGCCTTTCATACGGCTTCCTCCCGATTTAATGTGCTCAGCGCGCCGTCACGCCCTCAACCATCCGGTCCAGCTGGTCCTGGATGGACGCGCCGGAGGGATTCCCTTGGGCCATGCTGGTGGCAAACTCCGTCACAGGATCCCAGAACTTCCCGCCTACCCGCTGGATCTGGGAGTAGTTGGACTGCTCCAGCAGGGCCGCGATGGCCCGGGATGATTGGACTTCCGGAGAGTTGGCCACGTTGACGTTGGCTGGTCCCTGTCCCCGCACCTCAAAGCGCAGGCGCTGGTTTTCCTCACTGGTGATCCACTGCGCCAGGCGCGAAGCCCAATCCCGGTGCTGAGAGTAGGCGTTCACGCCGATGAGCTTGCATCCAGAGAAGGACGCCATCTGAACCTGTCGCCCCGCGCAGGTGAATGTGGGCAGCTTAACCGCGCCCATGTTGCTGCCCCAAGCTTCCTGCACCGCCACCGCATTCCACACGCCGCTGACGCCGGCGGCCACGGTGCCGTCCCGCACACCGGCGAGGAACTCCTGATCCGTCCGGTTGGAAAACGCGGGGCTGGCCGCGATGTCCAGCATGGCCCGAGCCACGTCCGTCCCCCGGATGGGGTTGCCGGTGCTGTTCCAGGTGCAGTAGTTGGTCAGGCCGTCCTCATTGAGGCCCACCTCCAACCCGGTGTTGCCGAAGAACGCATAGACGTACCACGCGGAGGACCAGTCCATGGCCACCAGCCGCTCAGCCTGTTCCGCAGCCTCCAGAATCCGCTCCAGGCTTTGGACATCTTCGTCGGTAAAGTAGGCTTTGTTATAGTATAGGAAATAGCCGTTGTCCGCTGTCAGCGGGTAGGCGTACAGGGTTTCCCCCACGCTGGCCGCTTCCACCGCGGCCGGAAGGGAGGTGCTGCGGATGGATGCGTCGTCCTCAATCGGATCCAGCGCACCGGCAGCGGCCAGCGCGGCCACCTGGTCATCGGCAAAGGCGAACACGTCCGCGGCGGCCTCCAGATCGCCCAGCAGAACATCCTTGCAGTTGGATTCGCTCTGGGGCTGGTAGGTGATTTGGAAGTCGGCCTGTCCCGCGTAATGCTCCTGGAAGGACGCGAATATCTGTCCAAGCAGCGCCTCATCCTCCTCAGCGCCCCATACGGTCAGGGCAACAGTCTCCTTCACAGGCCAGCTCTCATCTGGAACCGGTGTCTGATCTTCACAGGCGGCCAGCAGGGATAATATACAGGCGGACAGAGCCAGAAGAAAAATCCGCTTTACCATGCGTCCTCATTCCTCCCATTCATTTCTGAGATATTATAGCAGTTTGTGCCCTGGATTTCGACCCAAATTAAGCGCCACTTGATATTGTATCGAGTGAGCGGGGATATTCCTTCCTCCGCTATATTTTTTTGGCGCCGGACTTGACAGGCGGTTCAGAAATGATAAAATTTATTATGGGATTTCCTTATGCATCAGAAGAGGGGATGGGTTCTATGCAGGAACGTCAGCGGCGCTCTTTGGTCCTCAGTGACCAAACTTTCCCAATTATCGAACAGATCACCGCGGGAATGCCTGGCGGTTTCTTCATTTATCACGCCGATGGAGACAAGAGACTGATTTACGCCAATCAGGCGCTGATCAGGATGTATGGCTGTGAGAATCTGGAGGAATTTCAGGCGTACACCGGCTACACCTTCCCCGGACTGGTCCACCCTGACGACGTGGTGGCGACCGAGGAGAGCATCCGGAAGCAGATTGTCTCATGCGGCAACGATTTGGACTACGTGGAATACCGCATCATAAGAAGGGACGGCTCGGTCCGCTGGATCGAGGATTACGGGCACTTTGTCCACGCGGACCACTACGGAGACATCTTCTATGTGTTTGTGGAGGATGCCACAGAGAAAAGCGCAAGGCCCTGGACAACGCCCAGACGGCCCGTCTGGCCCAGGAGCGGCTGGAGGCACTGGAGGCGCTTGAGCACGAGACCACGGCACTGAAGCTGGTACATGAGATTCTGCGCTCCGGTATGTGGACCATGGAGTTTGACCGGCAGGGGAACATGGTCAGCGTTTTCTGGAGCGATGAGTTCCGCGCCATGATCGGCTACCGGGACGAGGAGGACTTTCCCAATGTGCTCTCCTCCTGGTCGGACCTGCTCCACCCCGAAGACCACGACCGAGTGCTGAATGAATATTACTCCACCATCGACGACTACACCGGCAGACGCCTCTACAACGTGGAGTACCGCCTGCTGACCAAGGACCAGGGCTACCGCTGGTTCCGTGCCGCAGGCAAGCTTTCCCGGCGGGAGGACGGCACGCCCATCACCTATGTGGGCATATTCGTGGACATCACAGCCCAGAAGGAGACCGGCCAAAAGCTCCAGGAGCAGCGCAAGCTGCTGGAGGAGGCGTTGGAAAAGGCCCAGCGGGCCTCCCAGGCCAAGACCCTGTTCCTCAATAATATGTCCCACGATATCCGCACCCCTATGAATGCCATCATCGGCTTCACCAATCTGGCCGCCACCCATATGGACAACCAGGAGCTGGTTCGGAGCTACCTGGACAAAATCACCACCTCCTCCAGCCATCTCCTCAGCTTAATCAATGATGTGCTGGATATGAGCCGCATTGAGAGCGGCAAGGTGGTCATTGATGAAATGGCCTGCAGCCTGCCCCATGTCCTGCAAGACCTTCAGTCCATGATTCAGACCGACCTGGAGGACAAGGGGCTGAACTTCCACCTGGATGACAGCGCCCTGGTTCACCCCTATGTGGTCTGCGACCAGCTGCGGCTGAATCAGGTGCTGCTGAATATACTGAGCAACGCCCTGAAATTTACGCCCGCCGGAGGGGATATCTCCGTTTCCGCCACAGAGCGGCCCGGGAATGGGCCGGACGCAGCCGTCTACGAATTCTGTATCCGCGATACCGGCATCGGCATGGCGCCGGATTTTTTGGAGCATATTTTTGAGCCCTTCGAGCGAGAGCGGACCTCTACGGTCAGCGGCATCCAGGGCACGGGCCTGGGTATGTCCATCACCAAAAACCTGGCGGAGCTGATGAATGGTAAAATCATTGTGGAGAGCCGAAGGGGACAAGGCAGCGCCTTCCTGTGTACCTTCTCCTTCCCCTTCAGCGAACACCCCGCCGGCCAGAATATGCCGGGAGGCCCGGACGCGCAGCAGATTGCCGGCTGCCGGCTCCTGCTGGTTGAGGATAATGAGCTGAATCAGGAGATTGCCATGACCATCCTGGAGGAGGCTGGCTGTACCGTGGATGTGGCCTCTGACGGAGCTGAGGCGGTAGAAAAGGTCAGAGGATCCTCGGCTGACCCCTACGATTTGGTCCTTATGGACATCCAGATGCCAGTGATGGACGGCTTTGAATCGACCAAGGTGATCCGCGCCATGGAGATCCCCTGCCTGGCCAGCCTGCCGATTGTGGCCATGACCGCCAACGCCTTTGAGGAGGACCGCCAGCGGGTTCTCGCTGCCGGGATGAACGGACACCTGGGTAAACCCATTGATGTGGACAAACTGTTCAGTACGTTGCAGAATATTCTGAGCAGCCGCCCCAAGCCTCGGGAATAAAACACAAGGCCCCCCTCTATGTCTGAACCTGTATTCACAGCCGAAACCGCCGGATGGGCGAGGGATTTTCCCGTCAGGCAAGGCAAATTTTCGCAGGAATCATTGTGTTTATTTCAAGAAAATTTAACGCGGCATGGCGGGAATAGACCCGGCCAAACGGTGAATTGAGGTTGTGAATACAGGTTCTAAGAGCAGGAGGGGGAACCTTGATGGATATTACCAGGAAATGGACTGGCGGCTGCCAGGACTGGAGCATCGTCCACGCCCAACTGGCGGTCTGCTTCGCCGAGCGTATGCCAGACTGACAACGGCGCGCAATAAATCCGCCCCGTACGGCAAGCATTGGGGCGGATTTATTTACCAGCAGTTTGTGCAGAAGTTATATCCACGAGAGGCAGCGTTGTAAATTGTCATTTCCCGGTAATTTCTCATTCCGGAACAGTCGTTCACAGAATGGATTGTGTTGCTTTTATTGCTGACATAGACGATTGTATCCGGTGATCTGCCCTTGATTGGCTGAGGCTCCTGGACGGGCTGCGCCGTGGGCGCGGGGGTCGGCGCCGGAGTGGGTGCGGGGGGCGGTGCGGATATAGGCGCCGGTGTGGGCCCCACAGCCGGCGCTGTCGTGGCTTCCGTGGCAGGCGTCTGGGCAGGTCCCTCAGTGACCGCAGGATCTTGGGATGGCCACTGAGCCCTGGACGGCTGCGTCCCGCTATAAGACGGCTGCTCTTTGGGTGTGTCCGCCGCTTCGTTTGGTGGGGCAACCATAACCGCCCCAATGAAGGCCGCGCACAAAACAAGCCCCTTCACAACCCCGCGCAGGCCATGATCCGCAAAGAAATCCTGCAGCGGTTCGATGGGGATGGCAATTAGGACAAAAACAACCGCTATGATGCTGGTGATTGACGGGAAATACACGATCGCGACTAAAACCATAAAAATGGTCAGAACCCACATGAAGATATGTCTCTTTCTGGGAGATTTCATCTCATGCGCCTCTTTTCTTCCTGGTTTTCCCCCTGGCGGGGCCTCGGCCGCGCCGGAGAATCCTCATTTACCATAGTATCACAAGTGGTTTACCATGTAAAGAACATTCCGCGCGGGCACTGGCGGAGCTGAAGCAGCAGATTAAATGCAGAAAAGGTTTTTCAACCTTTTCTGCATTATTTTTTGCAAAAACGGGGTCAGAAATGGAAAAAGGGGTGATCAAGTGAGAGCTTTGACGCTGGAGGACCGCAGAAAGATTGAATTGATGTGGCGGCGTAAGGCTTCCCCGGTCAAGATTGCCGCAGAGCTGGAAATCAGCCAGTGTACCGTATATACGGAACTGAAACGAGGCCAGGAGACGGACGACGGGGGCGGCGTGGTGCTGGACGAGAACTTCCGGCCTGCGTACAACGCCGAGCAGGGCCAGACCGTGTACCAGATGAACTTGCGGAACCGTGGACGCCGCCCGAAGAAGGGCCATTGAACAGAAGGGAGCGGACGGAACATGACCAGCTTTGAGAAAATCACGGAGACACCGGAAGCGCTGGCAGTCCCCGGAGGTGCGTATGGCAAAACTAAAAACCTGTATTCACAAGCAGATAAGGCTGTGGTAAAATAGGAGCATGGAAGAAAAAGACGAAAGCGGTATCCCGGAGATTTGACCGATAAACAGTGGGAAGAGATAGCACCACTGTAATGGGAAAAGCTCCCTTGGCGATGGGTGGTCGAACGTACCCTCTCCCGGCTCAACCATTCCAGACGTCTCAGCAAAGATTATGAGATTTCCGTTTCTTCGGCTGAGGCTATGGTTAAAATCTCCCATTTCCATACCTTACTCAAGCGCTTATGAATACAGCTTCTAAACTCTAAATGAGCAAATCTGAAAAATAAACGAAGGCAAACCTCAGCGGAAGT
>CAJTVM010000093.1 GCA_910579595.1 uncultured Oscillospiraceae bacterium | reverse complement strand
AGGATTCCTGCTTGGGACAGCGCTTCACCGCGTCCTCATAGGCCCCCTGCTCGTACTTCAAACAGCACATCAGCCGTCCGCAGGTGCCGGAAATTTTGGTGGGGTTCAGGGACAGGTTCTGGGTTTTGGCCATTTTGATGGACACCGGCTGGAACTCGTCCAGGAACTGGGCGCAGCAAAAGGGCTTGCCGCAGATGCCGAAGCCCCCCAGCATCCGGGCCTCGTCCCGCACGCCGATCTGCCGCAGCTCGATGCGGGTGTGGAAGATGCCCGCCAGATCCTTCACCAGGGCGCGGAAGTCCACCCTTCCGTCCGAGGTAAAGAAAAAGAGGATTTTATTGCCGTCAAAGCTGTACTCCACCTGCACCAGCTTCATATCCAGGCCGTGCCGCTCCACCAGCTGCTGGCAGATGCGCAGTGCCTCCTTTTCCCGGCCCCGGTTTTCCCGCACCTGCTGTTCGTCCTTCTCGGTAGCCAGCCGCACCACCGGGCGCAGGGGCTGCACCACCGCCTCGTCCTCCACCGTGGTGTTGCGGCGCACACAGGTGCCGTATTCCAGGCCTTTGCCCGTCTCCACGATGACGCTCTGCCCCTCGGCCACGCTCAGGCCCATGGGGTCGAAATAGTATTGCTTGCCGCCCGGCCGGAACCGGACGCTGATGATCTCCGTCATTGGGGTATCCTCCGTCTGTGTTTAAAATAACCGCGCCGCCAGCCAGCCTAACGTCAACCCGGCGTTGGGACGGAACACCGCGTTCTCCCGGCAGGTTTTCAGCGCCCGCAGCACCTGCGCCCCCCTCCGGGTATCCTGGGCCAGCCGCCGGGATACCTGGTGTTCCACCTCCGAGAGCAGGGCGGAGAGCTGATCCGGCTTGGGCTTGTCCAGCTCGATCTCCACCAGGGCCTGGGCGGCGTCCAGTTCCGTCCCGGTGAGCAGCAGATCCGCCAGCTGGGCGGCCTTTTGCGCCAGCTCCGGGCCGGGCCTGTCCTCCTCCGGCGGCAGGGAGAGCAGCTCGCACCTCGATCGCACCGTGTCCAGCAGCCTGCCCTGCTGGGCGGCGCCCAGCAGGAAGGCGGCGTAGGACGGACCCTCCTCCAGCACCTTCAGCAGGGCGTTCTGCGCGGCGGGGTTCATGGCGTCCGCCGGGTTGATGATATATACCTTCCGCTTCCCCTCGTTGGGGCGGATATAGGCGTCGGAGCGCAGTAAGCGGATCTGCTCCACGCCGATCTCCTGCTTGTCCGGGGGCAGGGTGGTGCGGGACACGTCCGGGTGGGTGCCCGCCGCCGCCTTCCGGCAGGCCCGGCACAGGCCGCAGGGGGGATTTTCCCCCTCGCACAGGTAGGCCGCCGCCAGCCGCTGGATGAACGCGGCCCGGCTGTCCGCGCCTCCCCCGGCGACCAGGTAGGCGTGGGACAGGGGGGAGGGAAGCTCCATGGTGATATCCGTCATACCCGCTCAAACCGCTCCACGTCCACCACGAAGATGGTGGCGCCGCCCACGGTGACCTCCACCGGCATGACGGGCATGAAGCCGTAGCTCATCTCGGTAATGGCGGGCACCATCTGCTTGCGGCTGTGGGAGCGCTCCCGGATGGCGTCAATGGCCCCCTGCACCTGGTCGTCCTTCACGCCGATGAGCAGGGTGACGTTGCCCGCCAGCAGGAAGCCCCCCGTGGTGGACAGCCGGGTGGAGGAAAAACCCTTCCGCGACAGGTTCTGGGTGACGGCGTTGGCGTCGTCCCGGTTGATGATGGCGATGATCAGCTTCATGGGCGGCCTCCTTCTCGAAACCCTCGGCGGGTGACGTCTACAACAGTATTATTATAGCCTATTTCACGCAAATAGGCCAGATATTTTTTTTCAATGATTTCGCCGGGAGCGACCACCGGCACGCCGGGGGGATAGGGCGCGATCTGGCTGGCGGCAATCCGTCCCGCGCTGTCCGCCAGCGCCATCCGCTCCCGCGGGGCGAACAGGGCCTGCCGGGGGGTGAGGGCTGCCTTGGGCGGCTCCGGCGGGGCGGGGCAGGGGGGGCAGGGGCCGGTGAGGCCCGTGTCCGCCAGCACATCCTCCAGGCGGGCAAATTCAGGTTCCCCGTCGGCACAGGTCAGGATGCACACCACATGGCCGGTATCCGCCAGCTCAGGGAACACGCCCCGCTCCCGCAGGGCGGACCCCAGGGCGAAGCCGTCGGGGCTGGTGA
Source organism: uncultured Oscillospiraceae bacterium (assembly GCA_910579595.1). GTDB lineage: Bacteria > Bacillota > Clostridia > Oscillospirales > Oscillospiraceae > Enterenecus. The sequence continues at coordinate 7,767 of CAJTVM010000093.1, read as the reverse complement.
GGACCAGCCGGGCGGGATCCAGGACAAGGCCGTCCCGTCCCGCGAGGGAGGGCCAGCGGCGGCGCAGATCGTCCGCTAAACGCACTGTTTCGCGATAACGTGCCGCGCCCGCCCCCTCCATGTAGTCCCGCGCCCCGTCCAGCGAGGCCATGAGAACATAGGACGGGGAGGAGGTGCCGTACACCGCGCCCCACCGCTGAAGCTGGTCCAGCGGGAAGCCGTTGGCGAACAGCAGGGCGGTCTGGCCGGGGGCGGGGAGGGTCTTGTGGGCGGACATGACCACCACGTCCGCCGCTTGAAAGCCCTCATAGCCCAGAAAGGGCAGGTGCGCGCCGTGGGCGGCGTCCACCATGAGCTTGGCTCCGTGGGCATGGCACACCAACCCGATGGCGGGGACATCCGACAGCACACCGTAATAGGTCGGAGAAGTAATACAAATAGTTTTGATCTCAGGGTGGGCGGACAGGGTCTGCTCCACCATTTCCGGGGAAATAGGGCCGGTGATCCCTTCCAGTCCCAGCCAGGGGCGGGTGAGGAAATGGGGCGTCAGATCCAGCAGGGCCAGGGCGTGGAACGCCGAGCGGTGGCACCCCCGGTCCAGGGCAATGGCCCTCCCCGCGCCCGCCAGCAGGGCAAGGCCCGCGTGCATCCCCTGGGTGGATCCCCCGGTGAGGAACAGACAGGCATCAAAGCCGAACCGCTCAGCCCACAGCCGTTCCGCCTCCTGGATGGCATCCGCGTCCTCCCCGTACAGGTCGCCGGTGCGTCCGTTTTCCGTGAAGTCCATGTCCGACGGGTAGGGGAAGCCCCCGGGCATGGGCTTCCCGTGGTGGCCGGGCATATCCAGGCGGAGGGGGTTGGTATCCGCCAGCGCCCGGAGGGCGTCATACAATGGGGCGGGCATGGCTCAGCCCCCCTCCAGAAACGCGTCCGCTTTTCGGAGGATGTCCCGGTCAGAGGCGTGGGTGAGCCGTTCCATGGCCGCGTCGAAGGGCAGGAACCGGGCGTCCGCCACCTCCTCGGGCTGGCAGACGATTCCGCCGCCGTGGGCGCGGGCCAGGAAGAATACCACGTCCTTCATGCGGCCGGGGCGGGGGGAGTAGGTGATAACCTCCCGGAAGCCGTCAAGGAAGTCCACCGTCAGGCCGGTTTCCTCACGTATTTCACGTTCAGCGGTTTCGTGTTCCGTTTCCTTTTTTTCCACATGGCCTTTGCACAGGGTAGTATGCCCTTTGGTGCTTTTCAAAATGAGGTAAAAACGCCGGGCATTTTCCTGGCGGAAGATGACGGCGCCGCAGCTTTTTTCCTGTTTCATACCATCAGTCCTTGTCTGTAAATTCCTTCAGCTCCTGCAAAAACTCCTGGTAGTCCTCCTCGGTCCAGTAGAAGGTCAGATCCTCCTCTGTGTACTCCTGCCCGGAGGTATCCATGAAGCGCTCCCCCACGTCATAGCCCAGCCGGTTCAGCACACACTGGGCAAATTCCCGGAAAAACATCCCGATGGCGGTAATCACATTCCCGTCCTCCACCACCGGGCGGTGGACAAAATGGGATTTGTCCACAAAGGGGAAGGTCTCCGCCATTTGCATAAAATATCCTGCGGTAAAGTCCCTGCCGTCCAGCACACCCGCCTTGGACAGTAAGATCGGGGAAGAGGAGATGGCGGCGAACAGGGTACCGGCGTCCTTCCCCCGGCGCAGAAAGTCAATCAGCCTCTCGTCAAACAGCGCGTGCAGCGGGTTGATGGTGCCGGGCAGGATGATACAGGCGTAGTCGGCAGGGTTTGCCTCGTCCACGGTTTTTGCAGGTGTGATCTGGAAGCCCTCCTCGCTGAAATAGGGCTTGCTTTCGCTGGCAATCACGTCGATGGCTTCCCCAAACCAAACCGTCAAGGCGGAGGTCAGGCAGGTGATCTCCTGAAGGGAAAAATAGGGGTAAATCAACACAGCGTACGTTTTCTTGGGTTCCATATGTCCTCCTTGAAGGTCTCCATGCCCGCTGGCATAGGCGTCAAATTTCTCCGTCCCGCTCTGGCAGCTCCATGGCGCATCCCCGCCTTTTTTGATCAATATATGGCATTATATCAAAAAAACAGCGCCCTGCCAACTGGTAAAAGGGGGCGCATCCAAAAAATGCCGGGGGGCGGTTGTGTTCCGCCGCAAAATATGGTAAACTGAATTGAAAACAGGCCGGATCTCCGGCCGGACGGAGGGATTGGACATGGACAAGCAAAACAAGACGGTTTTTGGTAATATGCCCGACGGCACCCAGGTGGATCTGGTCACCCTGCGGGACGGGCAGTTTACCTGCGAGATCATCACCTACGGCGGCGCGGTGCGCTCGCTGACCGTTCCAGACCGGGACGGGAACCCGGTGGACGTGGCCCTGGGCTTCGACACCCTGGAGGGCTATCTCGCCCAGGACAAGTTCCTCGGCGCGCTGGTGGGGCGGTACGCCAACCGCATCGGCGGGGCAAAGTTCTCCCTGAATGGGACGGAATACCCCCTGGCCGTCAACGACGGCCCGAACGCTCTCCACGGCGGCGTGGCGGGCTTTGACAAGCAGGTGTGGACGGTGGATGAGCTGACGGACAACACCGTCACCCTCTCCCTGGTTAGCCCCCATATGCAGGAGGGCTATCCCGGCACATTGCAGGTCTGGGTGACCTACACCCTGGCGGGCGGGGCGCTGTCCCTGGACTACCGGGGAACGTGCGATCAGGACACCGTGTTCAACCCCACCAACCACAGCTATTTCAACCTGTCCGGCCACGGCAGCGGCAGCGTGGAGGGGCAGTATATCCAGCTGAACGCCTCCCGGTACACCCCCACCGTCCCCGGCTCCATCCCCACCGGGGAGATTGCCCCGGTGGACGGCACCCCCATGGATCTCCGCGCCGCCCAGCCCATCGGGGCCCGCATCGACGAGCCCTTTGAGCAGCTCGCCCTGGCGGGAGGCTATGATCACAACTGGGCGGTGGACGGCTGGGACGGCGCCCTGCGGCCCGCGGCCAGCGCATGGTCCCAGGACACCGGCATTGTTATGGAGGTGTCCACCACCCTGCCCGGGGTGCAGTTCTACGCGGGCAACTACCTGGACGGCTGTCCCGCCGGCAAGGGGGGCGCCCCCTACGCCAAGCGCCACGGCTTCTGCCTGGAAACCCAGTTCTACCCCGATTCCCCCAACCAGCCCAACTTCCCCTCCTGTGTCCTGCGGGCGGGAGAGGAGTACCACAGCGCCACGGTCTACCGGTTCCCCGCCCCCCGGAAGGCATAACCGCTGGGTACGGTAAAGCATACACGCGGAAAGAACCCGTTTCTTTCCGCGTGTGTTTTATTATGTCAATGCAGTTATGTGGGAAAAGCCCCATTTTGAAGTTGCACAAGTTGTGGAAACTTTTGTGGAAGTTGTGGAACCCTTGCAATTCCAAGGCTCTCCGTAATATGGCATGAAAGATGCAGGATACGCGCAGGAAAATCCGGCGGACAACTGCCCGTGCGGCGCACACTGAAGTTGCGCGGTTCCAAAAAACCGCGCGTGAGGATTGGTTGCGCACTGCCGGGAGAACGATTATACTGAATGTGCGGCGCGGCGTAAGAATTGATAAGGAGAATATGTATGGGATTTGGGAAAAATCTGCAATTTTTGAGACATCTCAGGGGGAATATGACCCAGGCGGAGCTGGCGGAGAAAATGGACGTCAGCCGTCAGACCGTATCCAAATGGGAGCTGGACACCGCGCAGCCTGAGATGGACAAGGCGGCTGCAATACCAGTACAGGTATCCCCCGCCCCAGGGGCAGAACCGGGCTTCGTCCGGCTCGTCCGCCTCCAGGGGCGGCAGGTTGGCGGGCGCGTTTCCGTTTACTTTTTCCGTTCCTTCCGGCGCTCGATCATCTTGCGGAAGCCCCCCGCGCCGAAGGAGAAAATCCGGTTCACCCGGCTGATGGTGGCCGAGCTGGCCCCCGTCTTTTCCAGGATTTCAGTGTACACCAGCCCCTGGTCCAGCAGCAGGGCCACGTCGTACCGCTGCTCCATGGCCCGCAGCTCCCCCACGGTGCATAGATCGTCAAAAAAAGCACAGCATTCCTCTATGCTGCCCAGCTCCAGAATGCTCTCGTAGAGCGCCATGCTGCGCTCCTTGTTCCCCGATTTGGGCATCGCTGTCCTCCCCTTTCCGGTGATGCGGCGACGAATGCCGCTGGCTGTATTTTAGCAGATAAAAGAGATAAAGTAAACAGCTTTTTTCGTCCCATTTCCCCCTTCTCATTTTTGTCCCGCTGTGGTATGATAAAGAGGAAATATCTTGCAAAGGAAGTGGGCCTATGAGCCGTCTTGCAGCCGTGATCCGCCCCGCTATCGAACCGGGCCGCCGGGTGATCGCCGTCAGCGATATCCACGGAAATCTGCCCTATCTGAAGGGGCTTTTGAAAAAGGTGGGCTTCTCCACCGACGACGTGCTCATCCTGGTGGGCGATATCCTGGAAAAGGGGCCGTACAGCCTGGCCACCCTGCGCTTCGTCATGGAGCTGCAAAAAACCCACACCGTCTACCCCTTGTGCGGCAACTGCGACTATATCGACTGGATGTTCCTGGAGGGCCGGGCCATTGAGCAGGCCGCGTTTTCCAAGCGCTCCAACAGCCTGCTGGGCGCGGCGGACGCCGGGGTGGACGCGGAACTGTGGCCGGTGCTGAACTACTGGGGCAAGCGCTCCGTCCTGTTCCAGATGGCCATGGAGCTGGGCCACCCCCTTCCCCAGGGCCCCCAGGAGCTGCCCACCCTGCGGGCCGCGCTGCTGGACTATTTTCCCAGGGAGACGGCGTTCCTGATGGACCTGCCCCATATCCTGGAGGCGGGGAATTACATCTTCGTCCACGGCGGCATCCCCCGGGAGGACCGTCTGGATCAGCTGGACGCTTACTCCTGCATGAAAAACGACGATTTCCTGAGCCAGGGGCACAGCTTCCGAAAATGGGTGGTGGTGGGCCACTGGCCGGTGACCCTGTACAACCCCGGCATCCAGAGCTCCAATCCTCTGGTGGAGGAAGGGCGGCATATCATTTCCATCGACGGCGGCTGCGTGCTCAAGATGGACGGCCAGCTCAACGCGCTGATCATTCCGGACACCGGCGGGGACGCTTTCCGCTTCGACACCTATGACGATCTGGAGCGGGTGACGGCGCTGGACGCCCAGGAGGCGTCCGCCGGCTCCATCAACATCCGCTGGTCGGACAGCGTGGTGGAGGTGCTGGGGGAGGACCGGGACTGCGTACTGGCCCGCCACGCCTCCACCGGGCGGCAGCTGTGGCTGCCCCGGGACTATGTCAGCACCTGGCGGGACGGGAAGCTCCACACCGAGGACGCGACCGATTACCGCCTGCCCGTGTCGCCGGGAGACGCGCTGTCCCTGGTGCGGGAAACCCAGCGGGGCCGCCTGGTGAAAAAGGACGGGGTGACGGGCTGGTATTTTGGCAGGATCGAATCCGCGGGGGAGGCAAAAACATAGGGAGAAGCCGCGCCTGCCCCGGTGACAATTCGGAAACAGATCCATAACAGTGGTTACAAAAGGTTTACAATGCAGCCCAACCCCCTTGACTTTCGACAAAATTCGACTTATACTTCCCCCAGATGAAATGATTTGGGAGAGGTGCAGCATGGAAATCCGCCGCAGCCATATGGTAAAACGCGCCGGCAGGGTGTGCTGCCTCACCTTTGACGACGGGCCGTCCCCCAACACCGACAGGGTTCTGGACATCCTGGATCGATACGGGATCAAAGCTACCTTCTTCGTGGTGGGCAGGACCGGGGCGGCGGACCAGGAGCGGATGCGCCGCATTGTGGCCTCGGGCCACACCATCGCCATGCACAGCTGGAGCCACGACTACAACAAGGTATACGCCTCGGTGGAGGACTTTTTGGGGGAGTTCGACCAGCTATACCACTGGATTTACCAGTGTATAAACATACAAATGTGAGGGTTGGCACAAATATTTCATTTGTGTATTGAAATAGGCAAGAAAATATACATGAGACAAAAAACAACTTAAATTCGGAACATCAGGATTTACTTTGCGTCTATGCATATGAAAACAGCATTTAGGAGGTAACAACTCAAATGAAAAGATTGATAGCATTAGTTTTGTTGTTGCTTTTCGTGTTAGCATTGGCAGGCTGTAATCAGAAGTCGGGTCCAGGCAGACCAGTCACCGCATATATTGATGATTCCATAACTACGGTGGATATTACACACTATATAAGTGGGAAATCTACTCAATGGATGGCAGAGGGACAAGATGTTGAGGCACTGAGAGATTGGGCATCCAAACTTGAATATGAACTTTTAGAGTTTGAAGAAGGGCAATCTCCAGGTGACAGCGATGGTGGAGAAGTCTATGATTTTGCTTTGAGTGAGGGAGGCTATTCAGGCTTTTCCTATGTTATCAATGGATCGGAGGACTGCTACCTTTTGATTGAGGGATATTGGTTTTCTGTCAAAAATCCATCCAACCCGCCTGTAATAGAACCTCAAGGGGAGGACTAAAATAGTATGAATATACACCGTTTTGAATGAAAAGGCAATAGTAACACGAGATTAATAAGGGAAAAAGGAAAGACGCCGGCGGGCGTCTTCCCTTTTTTTGTTGGCTGGGGAGGGGGTTATTTCCCGCAGAGTCCCTTGGCTGCCTCGGCGATGTGTTCGCCGGACAGGCCGAACTGCTTGAGCAGCGCCCCGGCGGGTCCGGAGTGGCCGAACTCGTCGTTGACGCCCACCCGCTTCACGGGGCAGGCCAGGCCGTGCTCGGCGATGACGGCGCACACCGCCTCGCCCAGGCCGCCGATGATGGAGTGCTCCTCGCAGGTGACGATCCTGCCGCACTCCCGGGCGGCTTTCAGCACCAGCTCCTCGTCCAGGGGCTTGATGGTGGCCATGTTGATCACACGGGCGGAGATGCCCTGCTGGGCCAGAATCCCGGCGGCGGACAGCGCCTCCGCCGCCAGCAGGCCGTTGGCGATGAGGGCCACGTCCGCGCCGTCCCGCATGACCTCGCCCTTGCCGATCTCAAATTTGAAGCTGTCCGCGTCGTGGATGACCGGCGCGGCAAAGCGCCCGAAGCGCATATACACAGGCCCCTCGTGCTCGTAGGCGGCCTTGACCATGGCCTTGGCCTCCACATCGTCGGCGGGGGACATGACCACCATGCCGGGGATGGAGCGCATCAGCGCGAAGTCCTCGCAGCACTGGTGGGACGCGCCGTCCTCGCCCACGGAGATGCCGCCGTGGGTGGCGCCGATCTTCACGTTCAGATGGGGATAGCCGATGGAGTTGCGCACCTGCTCAAAGGCGCGGCCCGCCGCGAACATGGCGAAGCTGGAGGCGAAGGGCACCAGCCCCGTGGTGGACAGGCCAGCCGCCACGCAGATCATGTTGGCCTCGGCAATGCCGCAGTCGAAGTGGCGCTCCGGGAACGCCTTTTTAAAAATGTCCGTCTTGGTGGCGTTGGCCAGGTCGGCGTCGAACACCACGATATCGTCATGGATCTGGCCCAGCTCCGCCAGCGCCTCACCGTAGCTCTGACGGGTGGCAATCTTTTTCACGTCCGCCATTTAAACCGCCTCCAATCCCGCCAGCGCGGCGTTCAGTTCTTCCATGCCCTTGGCGTATTCCTCGTCGTTGGGGGCCTTGCCGTGCCAGCCGGCCTGGCCCTCCATATAGCTCACGCCCTTGCCCTTGGTGGTCTCCAGCACGATGGCGGAGGGCTTGCCCTT
>CAJTVM010000092.1 GCA_910579595.1 uncultured Oscillospiraceae bacterium | reverse complement strand
TGGGCGTGGTAGGGCGGGTCCATCAAAATCGCGCCGTAGTCCGTATTCAGCCGTCCAAACACATTGTTCATTGCTAACTCGGCCTGCTTTTCGTCCGCCAGCCCGCTGATCACCGCCCAGCTCTGGGGGTTGAGCCACAGGTCAGCCTCGGGGGCGCAGCGACAGCCGATGACCTCGCCCGCCTCGGTGAAGCCCCGGATGTAGCGGTCCCCGTCCCAGCACAGGTCGTTCAGCTTCCGGCCCAGAACGGCCTGTTCCCGCTCCAGCCAGGCCAGGTATTCCTCGTCTCCCTTCTGGGCGGCGAATTCCCGCAAGATGGTGAAGGCGTAGTAGAACTGAAAGGCCACAAAAGAGGATTCCCCGTTTGCCCCCAGCCGCAGGCAGTCGTTCCAGTCGGCGTGGAGCCCGGCGGGCATCCCGTGGGGACCCAGGTGCTTCAGGGAGAAGTCCAGCGCCCGCTTCAAGTGATCGTACACCGTCCCCTCTCCCCGGTTGGCGAAGGGGATCACCTCGTCCAAAAAGGCGGTACTGCCCGTCTCAGCGATGTATTTATAGACGGTGGGGAACAGCCACAAAGCGTCGTCCGCCCGGTAGGCGGGGTGGCCCGTCTCCTGGACGTAGGACGCGTCCTCCGGGGTGTCCTCGTGGCCGGGGTTGTGGGTGAATTTCACCAGGGGCAGGCCGCCGCCGTGGTCCACCTGGGCGGACAGCATAAACCGCAGCTTATCCCCCGCCGCCTTCGGGTCCAGGTGGATGACCCCTTGGATGTCCTGCACCGTGTCCCGGTAGCCGTAGCCGTTGCGCAGGCCGCAGTAGATGAAGGAGGCCGCCCGGGACCAGGTGAAGGTGATGAAGCTGTTGTAGGCGTTCCAGGTGTTCACCATGGTGTCGAACTCCGGGCAGGGGGTCTTGACCTGGAACCGGGACAGCTTGCCCGCCCAGAATTGGGCCAGGGCCTCCAGCTCCCGGGCGTACACCGCCGCCGGGTCGCAGTACTGCTCCAGCAAAGCGGCGCTCTCCTGATCGGGCTTCTCCCCCAGCAGGAAAGCGATGGTTTTGTGCTCCCCCGGCTCCAGTCTGACCATAGCGGCCAGTGCCCCGCAGCTGTTGCCGTTGTAGTTCAGCGCGCCCCCCAGGCCGCCGAACTCCACCCCGACGGGGTTTTCATACCCCCGGTAAGGGCCCAGAAATTCCTCCTTGTCGCCGCACCAGGAGAACACCGGCAGGCCCGCCAGGCCGAAGAACCGCTCCACCACGATCTTGGCGTCCACGTCGCTGTCCTGGGCATCCAGGTTGCCGTGGATCTGCTGGCGGATTCTGTTGTTGTCATACAGGGTCCGGGTGATGAACTGGGAGTATTGCAGGTTCACCTGGTCCTGCTCGTAATTGCCGTTGTTGGTGAACTCGGCGTAGCCCGTCAGAGTCAATTCCCGGCGCTCCTCCGAACGGTTGGTCACCGTCAGCGCCCACACCTCATGGGCGGCATCCAGGGGAACGTAATACACTGCCTCGCTGTGGATGCAGTCAACGTCCGAAATCATTTTGGTGTAGCCCAGCCCGTGGCGGCACTGATATTGGCAGGTGTCCAGATCCCGGCCCACTGGCTGCCAGGAGGCCGACCAGACCTCCCCAGACTGGTTGTCCCGGAGGTAGATGTAACGCCCCGGCTGGTCAAACTGGTTGAACACGTAGCGCAGGATGCGGCCATTGGCCCCGGACTTCACAAAGCTGTAGCCCCCGGCATTGTTGGAGATGAGGGCGCCGTACTCCGGCGAGCCCAGGTAGTTGGCCCAGGGGGCCGGGGTGTCGGGCCGGGTGATGACATACTCCCTGGCCTGTTCGTCAAAATATCCATACTGCATCTTGATAACGCCTCCTCACGTCAATTCCACCCGGATCACATTCCCGGACTCCGGCAGGCTGTTGAACTCCTCCCGGCGGAGCACCGTTCTGGCGGCACGGTACTCCCCGAAATCCTTCCCCGCCGGGTTGACGATCACCGCGCGGAACCGCTTCCCGGCAAAGGGGAAGTCAATGGCCGCCTCCCCGTTCTCGTCAAACTGCTCCCGCACCAGCTTGGGCTCAATGACCAGATCGCCGCCCTCGCCATGTACGCCGAACACCTGGGTGATGACCGTCATCATATACCAGCTGGCCGCGCCGGTGAGGTAGTGGTACATCCCCCGGCCCTGGCCATTGAAGTACTCGGGAATGCCGGGGCAGATTTTTCCGGTTTCAAAGTTTAGCGCCGCGTCGGCCAGGGTTTGCAGGGCCTTATACCCCTCCCGGACGAAGCCCCGGCGGTAGAGGGCGTTGGCGTACATCACCGCCATGTGGGAGAACACCGCGCCGTTTTCCTTTTCCCCGTAGGCGAAGCCAAACATCCGGCCCATGTCAAATTTTAATTCCCGGAAGTCGGTGTTCAGCCGGTAGCCGCCCAGTTCCTTTTGATAAAGATATTTGTCCGCGCTGCGGGTGATGGCCCTCACCTGTTCGTCGGTGGCGGTTCCGCTCATAACGGCAAATACCTGCCCGGTGAGCATCATTCGTACATCGTCCCCGTTGATCCCTTCCAGGGGCCGCCCGTGGTTGTCGTAGTAGCTGTTAAACCAGCCGTCCCGACCGTCCGCGATCCACTCCTGGGCGCGTAGGTAGCCCATGAGCCAGTCCGCTTTGCCCTCCAGGTCTTCCGCCAGCCAGATGAGAGGGATATCTACCGTTTCTCCGCTGACGTTGTGGCGGCACCGCTGGGCGTAGCGGTCCAGCGCGGCCTTTTTCTGCTGGATATCGCCGTAGAGCTCCGGCCTCGCCGCCAGCAGTTCCTGAAGCTCCGCCAGCAGGGGGGCGCTCTCCTGCCCCCGCGCCTCCAGCTCCCGCAGAAGCGCCGCCAGGTCCCGGAGGTTGCCGGCGTAGGCGCAGGTGAAGGCCACGCTCTCTCCCCGCTCCGGGGCCATGTCCAGAGCGTCGTTCCAGTCCGCCCCCCGGAGGCGGAAGATATTGTGCTCCCCCACCTCATAGAAGGCGGCCAAGTGCTGGATCAGCAGATGTTCCAGCACGGTGCCAGAGCAGACCTCTCCCGCCGCCGTGCGCTGGCGGTTCCCGTATTCCTGGGTCCACTCTTTGTCAATGTCCGTCCCCCGGACGGTCTGGGGGTCCTTGAAATAGGGGGCCTGGGCGTTTAAAATGTTATAATCCCCAGTCTGGTCGATGTACAGCTTCACGGTCATCAGCGGCCAGAGGGCGTGGTCCATCCACACCCGGGCGATGCCGTTGCGGTCTGCGATGAAGTTGCCCAAGCCGTCCCCGATGATGGTGGCGTTGGTGCCATCAATGCGCACCCCGCCGAAATTGGCTTTCACCATATCGCCCACCCCCGAGGGGTCCATGAGCAGAAGGGACAGGCAGTCCTGCCACAGGTCCCGCCAGCCCCGGCCTCCCCGGCCGTAGTCGTGGTGGGGCAGGAAGGAACAGCCGTAAATGCGCCGCAGGAAAGGCTGAAAGCTGACCCACCGCATAAGGCGGTCAAACCGCTCGTTCCCGGTGTGATAGCGCACGTTCACTTTCTCCTGCCAGTGGGCTTCTGTGTGCTCCAGCGCCGCCTGGACCTGTTCCGGCGTGTTCAGGGCGGCGCGGACCCGTTCGATGTCGGCCTCGTCCTCCGACACCCCCAGCAGGACGGTAAATTGTGCCGTATCCCCCGGTTCCAAGGTGACGGAGGGGAAGCGGATGCCCCCCATGGCCTCCCGACCGTCCACCCGGGTCCCGGCGGGGACGCCGGGGCAGTTCTCATATACCGCCCGGGGCTTGAGGAAGGTGCCCCCCTCCCCGATAAAGCCCTCCACCGTGGGGTAAAAAGCTCCGGGCGCCGACCCGTCCCCGGCGGAGCCCAGCACGTAATAGATGCGGCGGTTCTCCCGGTGGCCTTTCTCGTCAAAGGACATGGTGGGCTTGACCAGTATGCCGTATTCCGTGGTGTGGATGCGGTGGAGCATGGAGGTCACGTTCCGGTGGTCCCGGAGGTTGTCGGCGCTCCTGCCGTAGATGGGGATGGCCGCGATGGCCGTCACCCTCTGGGGGGCGGCGTCCGTGTTGGTGAGTTTTACCGCCATCACCTCCACATTCTCGTCCGGCGGGACGAACGAGGTGATTTCGGCGTGCAGTCCGAACGGGCGGGACTCCCGGCGTATGCTGTGCCACATGAGCCCGGCAGTGAGGGCGCTCTTGTCCTGGGCCGGGGTGAAGCGGTCCGCCTCCTGTTGGGCGGACACGCCGGCGGCCGACCAGCAGCCCTTTTCCGTGACGCACCAGAAGTTCCGGGTACTCCGGCTGGCGTGGAGGTCCTCCACGCTCACTGGCTCCAGCAGGAAGGTTTCCTGATCCACCTTACAGTCCCCGCCCAGGTTGGGGGAGATTGCGCTTTTCAGCCCTATCTCGCTGGCCAGGGGGAAGTACAGCCCGCCGACCGTCTCCGGATCGTTGAGCCGAAAAGCGCCGCTGTCATCTAAAAACTGAATATCATCCATGGGATCCGCCTCCGTTTATTTCTGATATACCCGCACCCAGTCCACGGCCAGCCGGGCGCGGTGAAAATCTGTAGTTTCGTCCGGGTATCCCACCCAGCTTCCGCCCACCGCCAGATTCAGGATGAGGTACATATCGTGGTCAAAGGGGGCGGGAAAGGGCTTTTTCTCCCCGTCCGACCCGGCGGAGAACCAGCTATCTGCCCGGAAGTACTCCTTATCGTCCACATACCAGCGGATGCATCCCGGCTCCCACTTCACAGCGAAGTCGTGGAACGCCTGGGAGAAGTCCCCCTCCGCCAGCATCACCGTCCCCTGGGTCTCCTCGTGGGGCAGGCCGTAGTGGAGGGTGCCGTGGTTCTTCCGGGGCTGGTCCCCCAGCACCTCCATGATGTCGAGCTCCCCGCAAACAGGCCACTGGCCGTACTTGTCCTCGTCGGTGGTCATCAGCCAAAAGGCGGGCAGAAGCCCTTTGCCTTGGGGCACTTTCAGCCGGGCCTCGAAAATGCCGCAGGTGAAGTCCCGCTTCCACTGGGTAGACACCCGGCCGGAGGTATAGGAGACACTCCCATCCTTCCCCAGGGTTTTCACCGCCCGGAGGAGCAAATTGCCGTTCTCCAGCTTGATGACTTCATCGTTGTCCACATATTCCTGGAGCTCCTCATTGACCCAGCCCGGCGGGTGGAGCTCCACGTTCCAGCAGGTCCGGTCCAGGGTCGGACCGTCAAAATTATCCGAAAAGACTAGATGATAACCCTCGTAAGACAGTGTTTTTTCCACGGTGTTCAGTCCCCCTTGGTGTCAAAAATGCGAGACAGGTAAAAGGAGTTGACGAAGGCCCCCGCCGCCATGCCGATGAACAGCCAGAGGGCGGTGATCTGCCCCACCAGCGCGGGGAACAGCAGGGCCAGAAGCAGGGGCAACAGGTTCACCAGGGTGATGAGGCAGGTGACAGGCAGGCGGGCCGGGGCCAGTTTGGCCGCGTTGGCCAGATGACGGGGGAAGGTGTTGTCGAAACAGGCCAGCAGGGGGAACAGCCAGCCCAGCACGGCTGTGAGCAGGACAGCCGCGATGGTCAATAGGATAAACAGCTCCGGCGGAATCACCAGGGTGTCCGCATAGAGCACATAGCGCAGATAGGCGATCAGCGTTCCATCCAAAAACAGCAGGATGGTGGCGGGAACGGAGGAGATGAAATTGTCCCGGGCCGCCCGGAGGAAGTCTTTGAGGGGGGCGTACTCGTTTTCGCGGACCATCTTCCTTGTCACGGTGTACAAGGCGGTGAGCCCCGTTCCAGAAAAAATCACCGTGGCGCAGGTCAGAATGAAAAACAGGTTCAGAAGGATCAGATCGCATACTTTGGTCAGAAATCGGATCGGCAGGCTGCCCGGCTTTAACATGGGTGCTATCACCACCACTATTTTTTGTATAGTTTACAATAAATCACTTGAGCTATATATCAAATAGATAGCCAAAATATCATTTTTGATGCAACAATGATGTGTTGCAAATGCAAAGAGCTTTATCGACTTTAGTAGATATCTAAAAACCTGTATTCACAAGAGAATAGGTCTGTGATAGAATAGAGATATGGAAGAAAAGGAAAGAGAGTCGTATCCCAGCGACTTGACCGATAAACAGTGGGAAGAGATAGCACCACTGTATGAGGGAATGCGCAACTGCACATGGAGTAAGCGGGAATTGACGGAGGGAAAAAACAAAAGGCAGGAAGCGGCACATCGTAGTGGATGTGCCGCTTCCTGCTTGTTGTCTGTTGTGGTTCATGCTGCCAATATTCATGACACAAAAGGCGGGATATTTGCTGCGAAACGAGGGTATGGGCGGTATCCGTCTATCCAAAAGTTCTGTGCAGATGCTGGATATCGTGGCACTTTTGTTGCGGATGCGAAGGGTCAACTCGGCCTTGACGTTGATATTTCGGAAAAAATCAAACCTCATCAATGGGAAAAGCTCCCTTGGCGATGGGTGGTCGAACGTACCCTCTCCTGGCTCAACCACTCCAGACGTCTCAGCAAAGATCATGAGATTTCCGTCTCTTCTGCTCAGGCTATGGTTAAAATCTCCCATTTCCATACCTTATTCAAGCGCTGATGAATACAGCTTCTAATAGTAACGGCTGCCGTTCAAAATTTTATAATCTCTTGACTTTTTCTGAATTGTATTGTACCCTATTTCCGTCATATGCCGGTATTGCTTGAGGAGGCAGTTGTATGGCCAGACCAAGTCGTTGCCACCGCGTCTGCGCAGAACCGAGCTGCTGGGGCTTTATTCCCCGAGGGAAGAAAAACCCCAGCGAGGCGGTTCTTACTGTGGACGAGTACGAAGTGATCCGGCTGGTCGATTACGAAAAGCGAACCCATGAACAGTGCGCGGCGCAGATGGGGATTTCCCGGACAACAGTGACGGAAATTTACGAAAATGCCCGGTTCAAACTCTCCGACAGCCTCATCAACGCCAAGGCCCTGTCCATCTCCGGCGGACATTATCGGGTCTGCCGGGGCAACCGGAAGTATGGATGTGGACGGCGCTGCCGCTGGATGGGCGAAAAAGGAGGGAACTGCGGCGCATAAGTGCCGCTCCCACAGAATCAAAGGAAACAGGAGGAATATACTATGGAACAGGCGTTTTGTATCTGCGAGCATTGCGGCAATATCGTCGCCATGCCTCTGGAAGGCGTGACCTAATGCCCTGCATGGATTTCCAAACCTGCTTCTCTGTTTGGAGCAGGCTGACGCCCGGGCAGCAGAATCTGATGCAGGAGCAGCTCCAAGAACGCCAAGTCAAAAAAGGGACGGTGCTTCACAACGGCAGCGAGGACTGTACCGGACTGCTTCTCATAAAGTCGGGTCAGCTCCGGGCCTATATTTTGTCGAAAGAGGGACGGGAAATCACCATCTACCGGCTGTTTGACCGGGACCTCTGCCTGTTTTCCGCCTCTTGTGTCATGAGGAACATTCAATTTGATGTGACTGTCACAGCGGAGAAGGATACGGAATTCTGGGTGATCCCGGCGGAGGTTTACCAGCAGCTTATGGAGCAGTCCGCCGCTGTCGCCAACTACACCAACGAGATCATGTCCGCCCGGTTTTCCGAGGTCATGTGGCTCATGGAGCAGATCATGTGGAATAGTATGGACCGGCGGGTGGCCACCTTCCTCCTGGAAGAAGCGGCCATTGAGAGTACCAGCCGGCTGAATATCACCCACGAGACCATCGCCAACCACCTGGGGACTCACCGGGAGGTAGTCACCCGGATGCTCCGCTATTTCCAGGGCGAGGGCATGGTGAAGCTGTCCCGGGGCGTGATAGAGCTTCTGGACGAACAAAAGCTGACGGCTCTGCGGGATACATGAAAACACCTCTCCTCAAACTCTGCCGCAGATTGAGGAGAGGTGCCTCTATTACTGGTCCATGCCGCAGGCTGTGGACTGTTCCGTCAGGCGGCGGTCGTTTGTTACCGCGTCATAGAACCGAAACCCTCCGGCGAAGTTATATGCCTCATAGCCATACCCGGCCAGGACACGGCAGGCGATATAGCTGCGCAGGCCGCTCTGGCAGATGACATACACCGGCTTACCCTTCTCTACTTCGTCCAGCCGTTCCCGCAGTTCGTCCACAGGGATGTTTCGGAACCCCTCAATGTGATCGCCCGCGTACTCTTGAGGCGTCCGGGAATCCAGCAGTGTCACGCTGCCATCGTGGGGCAGGGCGCTCACATCATCAATATGGAACTGCTTCACAACTCCGCTGGCCAGGTTTTCCACCATGAAGCCCGCCATATTCACCGGGTCTTTGGCAGAGGAGTAGGGCGGCGCGTAGGCCAGATCCAGATCTTTCAGTTGGATGGCCGTCAGCCCTGCGCGGATGGCGGTGGCAAGCACATCGATCCGCTTATCCACCCCCTCATACCCCACGATTTGAGCTCCCAGCAGACGATAGGTTCCCGTTTCAAAGACCACCTTCATGGTCATCAGCTTTCCGCCGGGATAGTAGCCCGCATGACTCATGGGGGACAGAATCACCGTGTCCACGTCCAAGCCGGCCTTTTTGGCGTTCGTCTCGTTGACGCCGGTGGAGGCCGCCGTCAGGTCAAAGACCTTGATGACCGAACTGCCCTGACTTCCAAGATAACGGCTGTCCCCGCCGCAGATGTTGTCTGCCGCGATCCGTCCCTGCTTGTTGGCGGGGCCGGCCAGGGAGATCACCGCGTCCTGCCCGGTAACATAATGCTTCACCTGGACCGCATCCCCTACCGCGTAGATGTCTGGGACAGAGGTCTCCATCCGGTCATTGACCACGATGCTGCCCTTGAGGCCCAGTTCCAGACCGGCCTCTTTTGCCAGAACGGTGTCCGGGGTGACGCCGATGGCCAGCACCACCATATCGGCGTGGAGAGGGTCTGCGTCCTTCAGCAGTACGTCCACGCCGCCGTCCCTCTCCGCAAACCCTTCCACCGTATGCCCAAGGGCCAGTCGGATGCCGTGCCGCCGCGCCTCGCCGTGGATGAAGGCGGCCATATCCGGGTCAAAGGGGTTCATCAGCTGCTTTGGACGCTGGACGATGGTGACCTCCATCCCCAGCTCCCGCAGGTTCTCCGCCAGCTCCAGGCTGATGAAGCCCCCGCCCGCCAGCACGGCGGATTTTGGGTGATGGGCATCGATATAGTCCTTGATACGGAAGGTGTCCTCCACCGTGCGCAGTGTAAAGACCTTCCCGATCCCCACGCCGGGGAGCCGGGGCTGGGTGGGACTGGCTCCGGGAGAGAGGATCAGCTTGTCATAATGCTCCTCATATTCCTCGCCTGTCTCCAGAGCTTTCACGGAGACAGTCTTTTTATCCGGATGAATGGCGGTAACCTCGTGGCGCACCCGCATATCCACCCGGAAGCGGGCAAAAAAGCTCTCTGGCGTCTGGAGGGTCAGGGCCTCGGGCTCCTCGATCACCCCACCGATGTAGTAGGGCAGGCCGCAGTTGGCGTAGGAGACATACCCTGACCGCTCAAAGACCACGATCTCCGCCGTCTCGTTCAACCGGCGAAGCCGGGCCGCTGCTGTGGCCCCTCCCGCCACGCCGCCGATGATGACAACTTTCATTTCAGCGTTCCACCTTTCCTGTGTAGGCGGCGATGCCGCCGATATTTTTGATATTGGTATAGCCCATCTGCGCCAGCAGCCTTACCGCCTGGCTGCTCCTGGCGCCGCTGTGGCAATAGACAAACAGCGGGGTATCTTTCTCGGGCGCCATAGCAGTCACACGATCCAGTTCCTGAAGCGGAACATTTTTGCCGCCGGAAATGTGGCCCTCCCGGTACTCTTGGGCAGTACGAACGTCCAGCAGCACCGCACCGGGCGTTTCCTGAAAGTCTTTTGCGCCCCGGTCAATATCAGGTCCCTTAAAAAAGTCGAAAAATCCCATGGCCGCTTCTCCTTTCTTTTATAGCGAATCTGTTCTAACTCAATTTTTTTGTTCCGTGACAATGTCATCTTTTCGGTGTTTGGCCTTGCAGATCAGTTGGGTCATAGTGCCCATAGGGCAATAGACACACCAGCTGCGGGGCTTGAACAGGACCATGGTAAGCAGGCCGAGGACGGTGGAGGTCAGCATGAC
>CAJTVM010000091.1:8595-10205 GCA_910579595.1 uncultured Oscillospiraceae bacterium | reverse complement strand
CCGCAGCGGTATTGTTGTATCTGGTGCAATAGGACTACTGCAAAGGCCCCGGCGGCGCGGTGAAACGTAGCCGGGGCCGCTTCTGTCAGTTTTCGCTATAAATATAACTTCCGTCACTTTGCCGTGTCCACGTTCCAACACCTTCCAGAAGTGATCCGTCTTCATCCAGTTTCCCGTATTCAGCAAAAGAAATGTCGGAGCCGGGGAAACAGATACCATTTCCACCAGTAACGATGATGGAAACCCAGTTATAGCCGGAACCTTCCACGCGGTTTTCGGCAAATTCCCGCAGGTGATCCGCCGTCATTTCTTCCAGTTCCTTTGCACTGGCGCGAATATAGGCACACTGGCCGATCACGGTATCGCCGGAGCCGTTCAAAACGTCTTTTACGGTTAGTTCATAGTCCATCAAGTCATTATGCGGGATAAATTCCGGGTAAAGCTGATCTTTCCCCAGGAAGACGGAAGAAACGGCGTTGCCGTCTACGGAAACGGTGTAATCAGTCCCGGAAGCGTAGACCTTGAAAGAACCATCGGAATTTTTGGTAATGTAGCCCATTTCAGAGGAAATGCCACATTCAACCAAAGCAAGGAAAATCTGATCCGCATCGTCCGCCGAAACGTCAAAGCCCTTTTTGATGTTTTCGGCGGATTTTTCGTAAAAGTCATATTTTCCGCTTAATTCTTCCGCCATTGCGGAACCAGGGGAGCCGCCGCAGGCGGACAGCAGCAGGGCCAGCACGGCCACAAGGGACAGAATACGCTTTTTCATAAATAATCTTCCTTCCTTCTTTACTCGGAGTATCCCGGTTAAAATATGTGTGGTATTCCCACAAGTGGGATATTGCCACAATGATAACGCATCAATGTGGTAATGTCAAACAAAAAACTGGAATACACCACAAAAAATTGGAGGGCGGAAGGGTGAAAGCGTTTAATTACAACGGGCAGCGGAACGTATCAGGCGAAAGAATCAGGCAGGCCCGGACGCGCCAGCGGTGTACACAATCCGATCTGGCGGCGCGGGTGCAGGTAAGCGGCGTGATCATTGAACGGGATTGCATATCCAGGATTGAAAACGGCTTGCGAATGGTGCAGGATTTTGAATTGCGGGCGATCGCCGGGGCGCTGGGGGTTACAACGGATTGGCTGGTAGGGGAAACAGAGGAAGAAGAAAAATAAAGTTGCCGTAGGCTGTGGCCTACGGCAATTATCGTTTTACAACGTCTGGGCTATTGACTTTATCATATATTCCAGTTTATTATTTGCGGGAAAGGGGGCGCTTCTATGAATCACGAAGGAGCAACGCATTTTTCCTGGAATGACAGGCTGACACTGGCGCGGATGATAAAAGAGGGCTTCAAGAAACCGGAAATTGCAAAAGCCCTGGGGAAGTGCGAACGGTCAATTTACTATGAAATCAACCGGGGGTTATGCGAACAGCTTACAACAGACCTGGAAAAAGTTGTGATTTACTGCCCGGAAGTGGCGCACAGGAAATACAGGGAGTTTCTGGCCGAAAAGGGGCCGGATCTGAAAATCGGACACGATCACGCGCTGGTAAAGAAGCTGGAAGAACTGATCGTGGAGCAGCACTTTTCCCCCGGCGC
>CAJTVM010000091.1:0-8495 GCA_910579595.1 uncultured Oscillospiraceae bacterium | reverse complement strand
GCAAGAGCGCCACGCGGGGAGAGCATAGAGAAGCGCCCGAAAGAGATCGGGAAGCGGGAAAAGTTCGGGCATTGGGAAATGGATAGCGTTATGGGGTGCAAAGGATCAAAGCAAGCCCTGCTGGTGCTGACAGAGCGCAGAACCCGCATGGGGATCATGATCCTGGTAGAAGACCACACGGCGGCCAGCGTGGTAAAGGCCATAAACCGCCTTGAACGGAAGTTCGGGAAGCTGTTCTATACCCTGTTCAAAAGTATTACTGTGGACAACGGCAGCGAGTTCCAGGACTTTGAGGGGATAGAGATTGCACACCGCAGGAAGGGCAAGCGGACGATCGTTTTCTTCTGTCACCCGTATTCTGCATATGAGCGCGGAAGCAACGAAAACATGAACAGGCTGATCCGCCGCTTCTTCCCCAAAGGAACCAACTTTGACGAAGTGACAAAAGAACAGGTGGCGGAAGCGGAACGGTGGATAAACAACTATCCGCGTAAACTGCTGGGGTGGAAATCCGCCGCCGATCTATTTGACGAAGAACGGCAGGCGGCTTGACCAGCAGAACTTAATACAAACGTTCTAAACGAGCGAGAGAACCCCACCCGTTTAGGTTTTTATACGCATTTTGCCGTCAAACAGCACAAAACAGGCGGGGGCATTTTGTGCGCTGTGCTGATTATTCTAATTTACTGCAATTTATTCTTGACTTCTGGCGCCGCCGCAGACGAAGGCGCCCCCTGGCATTCGTTTGCAGGGTACAAGCACGGCTAACCCTCCAGACACGGCGGAAACGGGGAGCGCGGCAGATCATGGGGCAGGCCAATTTCGGAATTGTTAAAGCAATTTTGTTCAGCCGCATATAGCCATTGCATTTCTTTGCCCCAGACATTATAATAAGAGAAAAATCAAGGGATATGTGGCGGCGGATCACCTGTTTGTCCATTGTGGCGTAATTAAAAACGTCTGCCGCTGATTGTGAAAGAAGTGATTCTTGTGTCGGATCAACAAGCCATACCGGTAATAGAAACCAGATTAGGCCCGGAACTGATGACGGAGGTATATAAAGCCCTCAATTTTGAGCCTTCCGCTTTTGCCAAGCGCCATGGCGATGAATTTACACACCTGTACCTCAGGATAGACGGGATGCTCAGTTACATAGGGGAGGAAGTGTTCTCTTATCTCTCCCCCCAGATAAACGAGTGCCTGTCCAAAGCGGAATACGCGTTGCTGTCTTACATGGAATACTCCGGGCGGGCGCAGAAAATCGAAGATTACGATCGCTTTGCCCAAGCGGTCGCCCATTACTTGGAGGCAAGAAAACAGGCGGGCAGCAGCTGGCTTTACGCTTTCGAAGACAAGGATGCCAAAAAGCGCTGCCTGGAGGCCTATCCGCAGATGTACTTGATAGCGCAGGCGATGTACGCCCTTGCAAAAGAAACCGGGGAATTCGAGGAAATTGCCATGACCGATGGTCCGGACGCATGGCCTGATCCAGGAAAAGTTTGAATTGGTCTGCATTTTAAAACGTGGAGTTATCCGTCACGGACAACTCCACGTTTGGTTCATTTCAAAGCAAAAAGTCATTCCGTACTATGCGCCGCAGCGGGCACTTTGCCGCCCCGCTGCGTCCATAGCGCCAGCACTGCGGCGGCCAGCGCCCCGCTGAACTTACCGGCCATCACCGGGACAAGCAGCTCCGGCTCCGTACCCACCACAAACCCCATGTGGGCGGCCAGCAGGCTGGTGCCGCTCACGATAAAGGCGCCCGCCGCCACCTTGCCTTTATCGTCTATCTCCCCATATGCCGCCAGGGTGGGCAGGGGTGTGACCAAACTCACCAGCATCCCCGTGAGGCTTTGGGCCTTTACCCCCACCAGGCCGCCCAGCAGCGCAAAGGGCCGCTCCAAAACCCGGCGCAGGATCTCCGCCATGGGCAGGCTTCCCAGCATCACCACGCCGATGTTGGAAATGACAGCCATGCCCTCCTCAATGGGCGCCATACCCGGGATCAGGCTCCAGCCGGTGAGGGATTCCACCGCCGCCGCCACAAGCCCCGCGGTAACCAGGATTTTGATGCCGTCCGCCAGGATGCAGAACCCCTTCACCATCCGATCCGGGATTTTCCACAAGCCAAGCAGAAGCAATAGGGCCAGCACAAAAATGGGCAGGTTCTGGTGCAGGCAGACCGGCAGAGACAGACCACACAGCAGTCCGCCAACGATCAGCCCCACCGGCATGGACGCCAGACCCAGCATGATGCCCCGGGCCAGCAGCGGGCGGTCGCCGGGGGCGATCATCCCCATCCCCACAGGGATGGTAAATACCAGGGTGCAGCCGAAAATGGACGATACCACCAGTCCGGCATAGCTGCCGATTTGGGCGTCCGCCGCCAGCCCCTTGGCCAGCTGGTAACCGCCCATATCAATGGACAGCAGACTGCCGAACATGGCGGGATCCACCCCCATGAGCTGGTACAGCGGGACAATCACCCGCCCCAGCACATCGGCCAGCACCGGGGCCAGGCAGATCATCCCCGGAATGGACAGCGCCATGGTGCCCAGCAGCATAAACGCCTTCTCAAAGTGCTCCCCCAGCCCCAGCCTGTTACCGAAAATGCGGTCAGCGCCGCCGATCACCGCCCCAACGGCCATAATCATCATCAATATGTCGTTCATCATAAAACAGGAACAAAGCCTTGGCGCATGGTATCCTCAATCTCCTCAATGGTGCGTGGCGTTACGGCGGACAGGTTTTCACAGCCCGCCTCCGTCACCAGGCAGTTGTCCTCCAGCCGGAAGCCAATGCCCCAGTCCTCGTGGTAGATGCCCACGTCCACGCAGAATACCATGTTAGGGGCGATGACCTCAGGGGCCTCCACCACATCGTGGACATCAAAACCCACATGGTGGGCGCCGCCGTGCCACATATACTTCCCCACGTTTTCCACGTCATCCAGCACCCCGGCGTCCTTCAGCAGTCCGGCGTTGTAGCGGCGGATCTCGCCGTCCACCTCCGCCATGGGCATACCGGGCTTGATGATCTGGAACATATGGTTGGAAGTTGCCAGGGCACACTCATAGAGCAGCCGCTGGCGCTCATTGTACTTCCCGCCGCAGGGCCAGCCTCGGGATACGTCGGTCATGAGATAGTCGTGCCACGCCCCCACATCGTTGAGCACCATGTCGCCGTCCAGGGCCTGCCCGGTGTAGGCGTTGTAGTGGATGCAGAAGTTGTTCTTCCCCGCCGAGATGATGGAGGGAAACGCGGGTCCTTGGGGGCCGTACTGGCCCAGGACGTAGTCAAACACCGCCTTGTACTGGTACTCGTACATACCGGGCCTGGACGCCTTCATCATAGCGGTGATCCCCTCGCAGGTGATACGCTCCGCCTGACGCATGGCCTCCAGCTCGCAGGACTGTTTGATGGTGCGCAGGCGGCGGATCAGGGCGTTTGCGTTCTCAATCCGCAAAAACGGATAGTCGGACGCCGCCCTCTCCAACAGCCGGTGGGCGGGGGTGTCCCGATCGGCAGGGCTGGCCCGGTAGAGATCCAGGTACAGGTGCTCGTAATTGCCGCAGGACACCAACCGGTGGAGTTCCGCCTCGAAGTCCGCCGCAAAGCCGATCTGCCGCACGCCGGACAGCTCCGCCGCCTCGTCGGGCTTGATGCGCCGGCCCGTCCAGCGCTCCGCCATCAGGTCGGGCGGCAGGAGAAACACCTTCTCCTCCACCCTGCCCTGGCCGTCCTTCCGGGCGAGAAAGGCCAGCTCCCTGCCGTCCAGGCCAGTCAGGTACAGGAAGTCCCGGTTTGTGTAAAAGGGATAAAATTCGTCGTTGGTTTTGCGGATCTCGGTGCCGGAAAACAGCACAAGCAGGGAATTGTCCTTCATCTGCCCATACAGCCGGTCCCGGTTGCCAAGGAAAAAATCTTTTTTCATTGCAGCTTCTTCCTCCATTCGCTTTTTTTACAGCAGCGGCGCAAACAGCCGCAGCAGATCCCGCAGCAGCCGGTGGGGCAGCGAGATGGCCCGGCAGTCTGCCAGCGTCACTGGTAGGCTTTTTGTCTGAGTGTCCAGAAAATCGTTCCGGATGTCCGCCACCGACGGCGTACCGTACAGCAGCACGCCGTTTTCAAAGTGGAGGAACATACTGCGGTAATCCAGATTCACCGTCCCCACTGTGGCCCACAGATCGTCCACAACGAAGTTTTTGGAGTGGATGAACCCCGGCTCGTACTCGAAAATTTTCACCCCGGCCTCCACCAACTCCTCATAATAGGAGCGGGTCATCTCAAACACCGTCTTTTTGTCCGGAATGTGGGGGGTGATGATCCGCACGTCCACCCCCGACTTGGCGGCGGTAGTGAGGGCCACTGTCAGCGAGTAGTCGATGACCAGATAGGGCGTGGTGATATACACATACCGCTTGGCCCGGTAAATCAGGCTGAGGTAAACCGTCTGGCCCACCGGCTCCCGGTCCCAGGGGCAGTCGTGGTAGGGCTGGACATAGCCCACCGTCCCGCCGCGGGCCGGCAGGGGGCGAAAGGGGGTGAAATGCTCCTCCTCGCTGTGGGTAAAGTCCCACATGGACAGGAAGGAGACGGTCATGGACCACACCGCGTCCCCCTCCAGCCGGATGGCGGAGTCCTTCCAATGGCCAAACCGGGGCTTGACGTTGATAT
This sequence comes from uncultured Oscillospiraceae bacterium, assembly GCA_910579595.1. Lineage (GTDB taxonomy): Bacteria > Bacillota > Clostridia > Oscillospirales > Oscillospiraceae > Enterenecus. Next base: position 3,818 of record CAJTVM010000091.1, on the reverse strand, counting down.
ACTCGTCCGCCATATTGATGCCGCCGGTAAAAGCCACCCGGCCGTCCACAATCATATACTTGCGGTGATCCCGGTTGTTCTGCCGCAAGGACACCACTGGCACAAAGCGGTTGAACACACGGCACTGCACTCCCATCTTTTCCAACCGGGCCGGATAGTCGGAGGGCAGGGTGGCCATGGATCCGATGTCGTCATAGATGACCCGGACCTCCACCCCCCGCTGGACCTTCTCCTTGAGGATGTCCAAGATGGAGTTCCACAGCTTCCCCTCCTCGATGATGAAATACTCGATGAAGATATACCGCTCCGCTCCCCGCAGGGCCGCCAGAATATCGTCGTAGCAGTTGTCCCCCAAGGGGTAGTATTTGGTGTGGGTATTCCCGTACACCGGGCAGTGGGTGGTCTGCTCCAGGTAGCGGGCCATGCAGGCAGCGTCCTCCCCCATCAGTTCCCCTAAATAGGCGGAACGGCCGCATTCGCCCCCAAGATTCTTGCGAATCTTCCGCTCCATGGTCCGCAGGCGTCGCTGGTTGAAGGCGGACAGATGGTTGCCCCCCAACAGCAGATAGGCCAGCGATCCAAAGGGCATCAGTCCCAACACGATGATCAGCCAGCCGATCTGGTAGCCGGGGTTGCTCCGGCTACCCACAATCCACGCGGCGGCCAGCACCGACAGGGTGAGGAACAGCCACTCCACCATATTAAAATACTGGCTGTCCCGTAGCACAATAAGCCCTGCCGCGTACAGGATAATCTGGGCAATGATCAGCACACCAACAATGCCCATGCGATGGAATAGTAATTTTCCGATTCTGCTCTGGACTTTCTTTTGCATAGTTTCACCTTCGCCGACACAAAGTCCACTCCATTCGGAACATCCTGACGGCTATTCCTCATTTTGTCCCCTTGCGTCTCCTCTCCAAATCGGACCCGCTCCGCTGGATCCCGATTTGGCGGCGGCTTCGCCGCCCCTTTTTGCCGGTTCTATCAGCTTTTTGCCTTCAGGACTACGTTTTCCTCTCCTAATGTCTCCCGCAGCTCGGCCAGCAGGGCTTCGTGGATGATGCAGTGGGTCTGGAGCTTTTTCTTCCGATCCGCCAGGTAGACGTTGGCGGCGCAGTCGCCGGGGAACATATTCATCAGCTTTTTCAGCCAGGTGAAGCTCTCCCCACCGTCAGGCAGCTTGATCCACAGCACCTGCTCCCGGGCCGCGTCCGCCGGATGCCCGCGCACCCCGGACAGGGGCATCACCCGGTCCACCATGAGCTGGGGGGCCTTTTCGTCCCGGATGGACACCCGGCCCGCCGCCACCACGGGGAGGTTTACCTTCAAATAGGCCCCGCTCTCCGACAGTGTGCGGGAGAAGCACAGCAGCTCAATGGAACCGGTAGCGTCCTCCAGCATGACATAGGCCATTAGGGAGTTGTTTTTGGTGGTTTTAGTGCGCACCGAGGCCACCACCCCCGCCAGAGTGACCTGGGCCCCGTCGCCGTAGCGGGAGGGGCCGTTCTCCTCATTCCCCGCCGCCATCACCACAGAAATTGGTGCCGCCCCAAACTTCTGGGCTTGTCTGCGGTACTCGTCCATGGGGTGGCCGGACAGGTATAACCCAGTCGTCTCCTTCTCCATGGCCATCAGCTCCACCGGGGAGAACTCGGGGATGTCTGGCAGGTTTACTGCGGGGACGGACACCGTATCCCCTCCCCCGCCGAACAGGTCGAACTGTCCCTCCAGGTTCTTTTTTCTATCTCGGGCGATGGAATCCACTACCTGCTCGTAGACCCTCAGCAGCTGGGAGCGGCGGCAGCCCATGCTGTCAAAGCAGCCGGATCGGATCAGGCTGTCCAGTACGCGCTTGTTCAAATCGCAATCAAACATCCGGGAGCAGAACTCCGGGAAAGAGACGAAGGGTCCGCCCTTCTCCCGCTCGGCCAGCACCGCGGTGGTAAAGCCCATGCCAACTCCCTTCAGCGCCGCCAGACCGAAGCGGATGTTCCCCCCGGACACGGTGAAGGCCGCGCCGGACTCGTTGATGTCCGGCGGCAGCAGGGCGATGCCGTTCTCTTTGCATTCGGCGATATACTCCGCCACCTTGTCCTGGGAATCCAGCACAGAGGTGAGCAGCGCCGCCATATACTCCCGGGGATGGCGGCATTTGAACCAGGCTGTCTGATAGGCCACAATGGCATAGGCCAGGGAATGGGACTTGTTGAAAGCGTAGTGGGCGAAGTCGTTGATCTCGTCGTAGATGGATTGGGCCACGGCCTCGGGAATGCCGTTAGCCAGGCACCCGGCGATGTCCCGTTTGGAATCGCCGTGGATGAAGTATTCCCGCTCCCGCTGGACGTCCTTTTCCTTTTTTTTGCTCATGGCCCGGCGCACCATGTCTGCTTGTCCCAGAGAGTAGCCCGCCAGCTTGCGGAAAATTTCGATCACCTGCTCCTGGTATACGATGCAGCCGTAAGTGTTGGACAGGATCGGCTCCAGGAGGGGGTGCTTGTAGGTAACCAGATTGGGATCCTGGGCACAGGCCAGAAATTTGGGGATGGAGTCCATGGGCCCCGGACGGTACAGGGCGATGATGGCGCAGATATCCTCAATGCTCTTGGGTTTCAGGCCCACGCCCACCCCCGTCATGCCCGCCGACTCCATCTGGAACACCCCGGAGGTCTTGCCTTCGGACAGCATTTGATAGACCGCCTGATCATCGTCGGGGATGTCCTCCAGCTTGAAGCCGGGAATTTCCTTCTGCACCATCTTCACCGCGTCGTCCAGCACGGTGAGGTTGCGCAGGCCCAGAAAGTCCATTTTCAGCAGGCCCAGCTCCTCAATGGTGGTCATGGTGTACTGGGTGACGGGCTGGCCGTCGTTGGTGGCCAGGGGGACGTATTCGTACACCGGGCGCTTTGTAATCACTACCCCAGCGGCATGAGTGGACGCGTTGCGGGGCATCCCCTCGATCTTCCGGGCCATGTCCACAAGCTCCTTCACCCGCTCATCGCCATTGTACAAATCGGAGAAGCCCTTGGACAGCACCAGCGCCTTGTCAAGGGTCATCTTTAAATCAAAGGGTACCTGCTTGGCAATGTTGTCCACCTCGGCGTATGGGAAATTCAGCACCCGGCCTACGTCCCGGATGGCGGCCTTGGCCTTCATGGTACCGAAGGTGACGATCTGCACCACATGGTCCTCCCCATACTTCCGGGAGACGTAGTCAATGACTTCCTGCCGCCGGCGGATACAGAAGTCGATGTCGATATCAGGCATGGTCACCCGCTCAGGATTCAAAAAACGCTCGAAGATGAGGCCGTATTTGATGGGATCCACATCGGTGATGCGCAGGCAGTAGGCCACCATGGACCCCGCCCCGGAGCCGCGCCCCGGACCCACCGGGATGCCCACCGACTTGGCGTAGCCGATGAAGTCGGAGACTATGAGGAAGTAATCCACAAACCCCATCTGCCGGATGACCCCCATCTCCATGCGCAGGCGGTCCTTCAATTCCTCCCCGCCAGCTGGGTAGCGCTGGGCGAAGCCCTTCCAGCACAGCTTTTCAAAGTAGGCGTCCCCGTCGGTCTCCCCTTCCGGCAGCTTGAACTCGGGCAAATGGTATGTCCCAAACTCAAACTCCACGTTGCAGGCGTCCACGATTTTCTGGGTGTTGTCGATGGCCTCGGGGCAGTTGGGGAACAGGGCGCGCATCTCGTCCTCGCTTTTGACGTAGAACTCGTCCGTCTCAAACCGCATCCGATCCTGGTCCTCCACCAGCTTGCCCATCTGGACGCACATGAGCACGTCCTGCATGGCGGCGTCCTCCC
>CAJTVM010000090.1 GCA_910579595.1 uncultured Oscillospiraceae bacterium | reverse complement strand
TCCAGGGTGATGTTCCGGCGGTACTTCACCACCTTGCCCGCCGTCTTGCGGGCCAAGCGGTTCAGCGATTCCTCCCGCCGGGCGCGGTAACCCTCCGCGTCCACATGGATACGCGCCCGGTGGCCGCGGCCCCGGTTGACGGCGTACCCGGTGAGCTGCTGGATGGCGTCCAGCGTCTCCCCCCGGTGGCCGATGAGCGCCCCCATGTTCTGCCCCTCCAGCACCACCTGGTAGGTGTCCCCCTCCCGGGTGACCACGGGGGTGGCCTCCACGCCCATGTGGGCGAACAGGCCGGTCTGGAACTTCACGATGGCCGCGGCTACGTCGTCATCCACCGGTTCCCCCTTGGGTGCGGCGGGGACGGGCGCGGGTTTGGGTTCCGGTTTGGGCTGGGGCTTGGGCGCGGAGCGCTCCACCCTATGGGTGTCCGCCTTGGGTGCGGCGGGGGCCGGGGCGGGTTTTTCCTTCACAACGGGGGCCGGGGCGGGCGCGGGCTCGTCCGGGGCCTCATAGGTCAGCTTGACCTTGGCGGGGACGGAGCCGATGCCCAAAAAGCCGGTCCTGCCCCGCTCCAGAATTTCAACAGAGACGTCGTCCCGGTCAAGCCCTAACTGGGCCAGGCCCTTGGCGATAGCTTCATCCTCTGTTTTCGCGGTAACTTCGATATATTTCAGCACAGGATTGCACTCCTTTATCAAAGTATGTGGTTTGCTTATTCCTCGTCGTCGGCATAGGCTTCCTCGTAGCCGTCCTCCTCCCCGGCGGAGTCATCGGATTCCACAGCGCCGGACTCAATCGCGGCTTTCTCCGCCGCCTGCTCAGCGGCAGCCGCCTGGGTGGCCAGCTCCGGGTTGGACTCGGCGAGAATTTCCTTTTCCTCCTCGGTCAGCGCTTTGGGTTCCTCCTCCACAGGCTTGGCGGGGCCGTTGGGGTCACGGTAGGGGGTGATGGGATAGCGGTTGGGATCGTAGGCCCTGCCCCGGGCATAGGTGCGCAGGCCCTCCCGGCTGGCGGACACATCCATGCCCTTCTTTTTGGCCTGGGGCTGCTTCTTGCCGGATTTCCCGGCGGCAATGGCGGCGGCTTTCTTCTCAGCGGCCTTGCGGCGGCGCTCCTTTTCGGCCTCCTTGGCCTTCTTCGCCTGTTCCTCCATCTCCTTCTGGGCGGCTTCGTAGTCCTTGCGGAGCATCTTGCCGCAGATGACCTCCTGCACCATTATCAGGATAGAGTTGGCAATCCAGTAGATACACAGGCCGGCGGGCATGGCAAAGCCGATCCACAGGGAGATCAGCGGACTGAGCAGCATCAGGGACCAGTTGGTCTTGACCTGCTGGTCCTTGTTCATCTGGTTGGTTTTCTGGGATACGAGCATGGAAACGATGGACAATCCGGCGGAAATCAGGGGCAGCAGGAACAGCCCCACGCTGTTCCAGGAAATGCCGTCTTTCCAGAACATGAGCTGGGGGATCTCGGACAGGTTGATGCCGAAGAAGTCAAAGTTGATGACGAACACGCTGCTGGCCGCGGCGGTGCTCACAGCGGCCTTGGCGGTCTCCAGGTTGCCCGCGTTCATCATGGAACCCAGAATCAGCTCGTTGTAGCCGCCGATGGTGAAGTCGGCCCAGCCCAGGGCGTGGGCCACGGCGGTCACCGCGTCCTCGGTGAGCCACATCATGTATTTCAGGGGGCGGCGGATGATGGCGTACAGGGGGTACAGGAAGACAATGGGGAGGAAAGTCCAGCCGCAGCCCCCCAGGGGATTGACGTTGTTTTCGGCGTAAAATTTCTGGAGCTCCTGGTTGTAGCGCTCCTTGTCGTTGCCGCAGCGCTTCTGAATCTCCTGGACCTGGCCGTTCACCACGTTCATTTTAATTATGCTCTTCTTCTGCTTCAGGTTCAGGGGGAACAGGATGATCTTGATCACGATGGTAAACAGGAACAGGGCGATGCCGTAGCTGTTGAACACCTGGCAGAACAGCTTCAGGATCCAGCTGAACGGCGTCATGAGGATTTGCCAAATATCCATGTTTGGCCTCCTAAATTTTTTTGATTTTTTTGGGCGGAACCGGGTCGTAGACGAAGGTCTTTTCCTTGTGGAACGGGTGGCAGCGCAGAATCCGCCACAGGGCCAGAACGCCGCCCTTCAGCGCCCCGTGGAGCTCCACCGCCTCCAGGGCGTAGGCGGAGCAGGTGGGGATAAACCGGCAGCAGGGCGCGCGGTACGGGGAGATATCCCGCCGGTACCAGCGGATCAGGGCCAGCAGGAGGCGCTTCATTTATCCCCTTCCTTTTTCAGCAGGTCCAGCTTGTCCGCCAGTTTGAGAAAGGATTTTTCCAGCCGGTGGTAGTCGCTGGACGCGGCCCGGACGCGGGCCACCACCACCACGTCCACCCCCCGGGCGAGCTTGTCCTCGTTGAGGCGGTAGATCTCCCGCAGGCGGCGGCGGACGCGGTTGCGCACCACCGCGCAGCCCACCTTGGTGGACACGGTGAGGCCGAGCCGGTTTGTTTTCCGCCCGTTCCGGCGGACGTAGAGGGCCAGCCGGCTGTCGGCGGCGGTTTTGCCCCGGCTGTAGGCCCGGCGGAACAGGTGGTTTTCCTTCAGCGAGACGGTTTTGTCCATAGGAACCCTCCGTTGGGATAACGGCATACGGATGCTCTGCTCTTCTGGGGAAAGGAGAAGCAGCGCAGTGAGTGAGTGTTCGGCAGCGCCGGAAACGAGCGACACGCAGCCTGCTCCAACGCTGTCACGCTCGCTTTGGGCGCGCCTAAGCTCGCGCTTCTCCACGTATAAACGCCAAGGGGCGAGGGAAAAGTCCCGCGCCCCTATCTCGTATGGATTATCCCGATGTGTGCGCCATCAGTGGCTCAGGCGGATGCGGCCCTTCGCGCGGCGGCGGGCCAGAACCTTACGGCCATTGGCGGTAGCCATACGCTTGCGGAAGCCGTGCACTTTGGAGCGCTGGCGCTTCTTGGGCTGATAGGTACGCTTCATGCGGGAACACCTCCTGTACAGTTTGGCGGCATACCCCCGCACGGGGACGCCGCACTCCACAACGCCATTCCTTATATAAAAAAGTCCCGGCGCGGTTGGCAGAATATCGCGTAATCGCGTAACAAAGATTATATCGTGGTTTTCCGGCCCTGTCAACATAAATTTTCAAAAAAGGGAGGGAAAAAGCCTTGACATTCCACAGGACGGTTGATATACTATTTGAGCCGCTTGGACTGGGTGAAAAAGAAGCGCGGAGAAGCGGACAGCGAGCAAGCTTGGAACGAAGCGAGGCCGAGCGGAGGGCGCACAGCGTCCCGCAGATCAGGCCGAGCCGGAGCGAAAGCGAGCGAGTGTCCTGGCCGCTTCGCAGCGTGACAACAAGAGGGATATAGAACCCCGCCCCCGACAGCGAGCCCGTAATAAAGGAAAGGAGTGCAGCTATGCACGCGATCATCGAGACCGGCGGAAAGCAGTACAAGGTGGCCGAGGGCGATACCCTCTACATCGAGAAGCTGAACGTGGAGGCCGGCGAAACCGTTACCTTCGACAAGGTCCTGGCCGTCCTGGACGGCGACAAGGCCACTTTCGGCGCCCCCAGCGTGGACGGCGTGTCCGTTACCGCCAACGTGGTGAAGAACGGCAGGGGCAAGAAAATTCTGGTCTTTAAGTACAAGCCCAAAAAGAATTACCGCCGCCGTCAGGGCCATCGCCAGCCCTACACCAAGGTGGAGATCACCAAGGTCAACGCCTGATCTAAGAGGGATAGGACGATGACTACCGTAACCTTCCACAGCGCGGACAGCCGCATTGACGGCTTCGTGGTGGAGGGCCACAGCGGGTATGCGGAAGCGGGCAGCGATATTGTCTGCGCCGCCATCTCCGCCGCCGTGGGGCTGACCGAGTGCACCATCAACGAGGTGATGGGCCTGGGCGCCCCGGTGAAGGCCAAGGAGAAAAGCGCCCGCATCTCCCTCAAGCTCCCCCCCAATCTGAACGAGGCCAGCACGGATCTGTGCCAGTCTTTGCTGACCGGGCTGCTGGTCTACCTCCAGGCCATGGGGGAGGAATATCCCGACAATCTCACCGTCCTGCTGGACGATGAAGACGAGGACTGAGATCCCATAACCTTTAACAGAAAGGACGGAAACGACAATGCTGAAGCTCAATATCCAGTTTTTCGCCCATAAAAAGGGCGGCGGCTCCACCAAGAACGGCCGCGACTCCAACGCCAAGCGCCTGGGCGTAAAGCGTGCCGACGGTCAGTTTGTGCTGGCGGGCAACATCCTGGTGCGCCAGCGCGGCACCCACATCCATCCCGGCGTCAACGTGGGCAAGGGCAGCGACGACACCCTGTTCGCCCTGAAGGACGGCAAGGTGAAGTTCGAGCGCATGGGCAAGGACCGCAAGCAGGTTTCTATTGTGGAAACTGTACAGTAAGATTTGCCGGAAAGCCGCAAACGGGGGACCGTTTGCGGCTTTTTTATAGAAAGGAGTACTATGCTATGAGAACACAGCTGCAGCTTCAAGGGATCGTCTTGATCCTGTTTGGAATGTTGCTGGTGCTGGTCGCTGCGATAAACAACAACTGGGTACCCATGATGCCTCGGGGGATCGGCGGCATCTTTTCCTTTGTGTTGGTCTGGCTGGGGCTGATCGTGGGCATCCTTGGGGTGGCGCTCAGTCTTTCTAAGGATCGTAGCGATAAATAAAGAACAGGGGGCAGGCAGCATGAAAACAGCCATTGTTTACCATTCCAGCCACCACGGGAACACGAAAAAGCTGGTGGACGCCATCGCTCAGGGCCATAACGTGGACCTCATCGACGCATCTGCGCAAAAACAGGCCAATCTGGGACAATATGACCTCATCGGCTTTGCCTCCGGCATTTATGGCGGGAGCTTCCACCCGGACGTGCTGAACCTCGCGAAAAACGATTTGCCCCAGGGGAAACGGGTATTCTTTCTGTATACCAGCGCGGGACTGGGCAGCGCCAAATCCATCGCGGCGGCGGTGAAGGAAAAGTCCCCTGTGATTGCCGGGGAGTTTGGCTGCCGGGGCTTCAACACTTTTGGACCCTTCAAGCTGGTGGGAGGTACGAGCAAGGGCCATCCCGACAAGACGGACCTGGAAAACGCCCGGCGCTTCTTTGCAGGGCTGTGTGAGTAATCGCTTAGAAAAAAGGAGGTATCTATGGCCAACAATCAATTTATTGACACCGCCCGCATCACCGTCCGGGCGGGCACGGGCGGCGGCGGCGCGGTGGCCTTCCACCGGGAGAAGTACGTGGCCGCCGGCGGCCCCGACGGCGGCGACGGCGGGCGCGGGGGGGACATCATCCTGCGGGTGGACCCCCATATGTCCACCCTGATGGACTTCCGCTACAAGCGCAAATACGTGGCGGAGAACGGCAAGGACGGCCAGGGCAAGCGCTGTTCCGGCAAGGACGGGAACGATTTGGTGATCCGCGTCCCCAAGGGCACTGTGGTGCGGGATCTGGAGACAAAGGAGATCATCTGCGATATGTCCACGGAGGAGGATTTTGTCCTCGCACGGGGCGGCAACGGCGGTTGGGGCAACCAGCACTTCGCCACCCCCACCCGGCAGGTGCCCCGGTTTGCCAAGGCGGGCCTGCCCGGACAGTACCGGGAGGTTCTGCTGGAGCTGAAGCTGCTGGCGGACGTGGGGCTGGTGGGCTTCCCCAACGTGGGCAAGTCCACCCTGCTCAGCGTGGTCACCCGTGCACAGCCCAAAATTGCCAACTACCACTTCACCACCCTCTCCCCCAACCTGGGTGTGGTGGCGGTGGATGAAAACCAGTCCTTTGTGCTGGCGGACATCCCCGGCATCATCGAGGGCGCGGCGGACGGCGCGGGGCTGGGCCACGACTTCCTGCGCCATGTGGACCGCTGCCGCCTGCTGATCCATGTGGTGGACGTGTCCGGCAGCGAGGGCCGGGACCCGGTGGCCGATTTCGACGCCATCTGCGAGGAGCTGGAGCGCTGGTCGCCTGAGCTGGCCTCCCGGCGGATGCTTGTAGCCGCCAACAAGGTGGACATTATGGAGGATCCGGAGCTTTTGCAAAAGCTTCGCCAGCATGTGGAGGCCAAGGGGTGTCCCCTGTTCGAGCTGTCCGCCGCCGCCCACCAGGGCACCAGGGAGCTGATGTATGCCGCCGCCCGGGAGCTGTCCACCCTGCCCCCGGTGATCGTGTTCGAGCCTACCTACGTGGAGCGCCCGCCGGAGATCGACACCTCGGAAGCCCTGGAAATCCAGCGGGATGACGACGGCGTCTGGCTGGTGGACGGGCCGTGGCTGCGCCAGCTGATGGCCAATGTGAACTTCTCCGACTACGAGAGCCGCAACTGGTTCGAGCGCCGCCTGCGGGACGCGGGGGTGTACCAGCAGCTGGAGGACATGGGCATACAGGACGGGGACGTGGTGTGCCTGTACAATCTGGAATTTGAGTACCAGCGCTGAGCCGTTGCGAGCAGGCGAAGCGTGACGGTCCAGCGCTGAGCCATGGTAAACGATAAAACGGGCCTGTCCATCTGGACAGGCCCGTTTTTTTATAGCTTTAACCGGTAGCAGACATATCCGCCCACCAGCCGGAAGCCCAGGGCTTTGAGGATCTCCCCCTCCGGCGCGCCCTCGTCCACGAAGAAGGTGAGCCACTTTGTGCCGTTGGCCTTCAGGCAGTTCAAGGCGGCGGACAGCAGCGCCCGGAAGGCTTCCTCATGGTACTGCCCGTCCGCGAATTCCAGGGCGAAAATTTCCTCGTCTGGTCTGCCGTCCAGGGTCATCAGCACCTCCCCGGCGGTCTCCCCCGCCCCGGTGACGAAAATGGCCCACCGGTCCAGGGTGCTGCGCACCCGGTCACAGTTCCAGTACATATCCCCCTGGATTTGGCGGTGGATGGCGGCGAAGTCCTCAAAATTGTCCGCCGTGATCCGCTTGACGCCGGAGGGTTCGGGAAACGCCCCGCACCCGTCCAGGTTCAGCAGAAAATTCCACGACCGCTCAATGCAGGGCACGCCGGCCCCCTCCAGCCAGGAGACAGCGTCCACATTTTCCGCCGGGAAGCCCAGGTGCAGGGCGAAGTCGGGCCAGCGCTCCCGGCAGTAGTCCACAAATTCTGCCAGCGCCGTCCCCGTGTCCCGGCGGACGTTAAAAATAAAGGTCTGGAGGTAACGATCTTCCTCCAGGTGCTGAAAGTGGATCAGACCCTCCACCTGGCCGCCCTCCTCGAACAGCAGGATGTCCTCGGTGGGGCGGTCATAGGCCTTTTTCGCCCGGGTGATGAAGTCCTCCCTGGTTTTCATCCCGTCGCAATAGGTGGGATAGCCCGACCGGGCGGGGTCCAGGGCCAGCTGGTACGCGAACTCCATGCAGGCGTCAAATTTTGATGGTACCAGCAGTCTTAACATGATGGATTTTCTCCTTTTTTGTATTGTTCGTCATGTCGGGCCTCCAGTTTGGAGTAGACCAGTTTCTGGCTGGAATACAGGGAATAGCGCCCGCTGAGCAAAAAGCTCAGGGCGCAGGCCAGGGCGAAGAACAGCAGCCCGCCCCCGCCGAACAGCTCGATGGCCAGGAAAATGGAGGCCAGCGGGCAGTTCACCACCCCACAGAACAGGGCGATCATGGAGACAGCCGCCCCGAAGGACGGATCCAGCCCCAGCAGCGGACCCACGGCACAGCCAAAGGTGGAGCCGATGAACAAAGTTGGCACGATCTCCCCGCCCCGGAAGCCCGCCCCCAGGGTGAGAGCGGTAAACACCATTTTCAGCAGAAAGGCCCAAGGGACGCGCACCTGCCCCTCCACCGCCAGCTCAATGATACCGCCCCCCGCACCGTTGTAATCGCCGCTGCCTTCAATAAGCGTAAGGGCGATGACCAGCGCTGCCCCCGCCAGCGCGCGCAGGTACTGGTTGGGGATGTACTTTTTATAGAGGCGCCCCGCTCCGTGCATCAGTACGCAGAAAGCGATGGACACCAGCGCCGCCAGCACGGCTAACGCGCCGCATTGCAGCAGGGACGCAAGTCCCAGATCCGGCAGGCCCAGCAGATGATAGCTCTCGGCGGGCAGGCCCAGCGCCCGGGGGATGGCATTGGCCACCAGGGCGGAGAGCAGGCAGGGAAACAGGGCGGAATAGTACATCTTGCCCACGCTCACAACCTCCAGGGCGAACACGGCGGCGGTGAGGGGGGTGCCGAACAGGGCGGAGAACAGCCCCGCCATGCCGCACTGGATGATGGTGTTGGTATTGCGTTCCCCCAGCCGGAGCAGCCGCCCGATGCCGGCGGAGATGCTGCCGCCGATTTGCAGCGCGGCTCCCTCCCGTCCGGCGCTGCCGCCGGTGAGGTGGGTGAGCACCGAGCCGGTGAAAATCAGCGGGGCCAGCCGCAGAAGGGGGCGATCGCCGCCCCGCACACTGGAGATAATCTGGTTGGTGCCGCTGTCGTTTTCCATCCCCGCCGCCCGGTAGCAGAACACGATGGCCAGCCCCGCGATGGGCATACAATATAGCAGCCAGGGGTACGTCCCACGCAGGGCGGTGGCCTGGGCGATGCACCAGGTAAACGCCGCCCCCGCCAGCCCGCAGGCCGCCCCCGTCAGCCCAGCCAGCGCCAGCCAGCGCAGCAGCGCCAAAATGGACGGCAGAACCTTTTGCGCCCGCCCGCGCAGTTCTTCCAACATAATCCAATCGCCTCTTTCTTGATGGGTTCCCCCAATATCATACCAGCCCTGTCAAGCGAAATTCTTTTGGAAAAATTAAATGTTTGAGTCTTGCCTATTGGGGGGACTGGTGCTATAATCATCAATGGTTCGGCGGCATGCCGGACCAAAAATGTGTAACAAAGAAGGAGAGTACCAAAAATGAAGAAGAACATTGCATTGATTCTTGCAGCCATGATGATGATGCTGGCCCTGACCGCCTGCGGCGGCAAGGGCGGCTCCGGGGACAAGACCCCCGCAAGTGACAGCCCCGTCGCCACTCCGGAGGCCACCGAGCCCGTCGCCACTCCGGAGGCCACCGAGCCCGCCGCCCCCTCCAGCAACCACGTCGTGGACTACAAGGTGGACATCCCCGAGGGCTTTGAGGAGACTCAGATGGCCGGCCTGGACGCCAACTGGCAGAACGCCGACAATTCCAGCATCAACCTGACCATTACGGACGCTACATCGGAGAGCGACTTCGAGTCGATCGATGCCGAGATGCTGAAGCAGGCGATGGACCTCCAGTACAAGGCCGCCGGTTTTGAGGCCGAGTTTACCGACCGCTATTTCACCAAGGACAAGGTGTGCGGCCTGCCCGCTTACCAGTACTGCTTTGACGTCACCCTGAACGGCGTGGATATGACCCAGATCATGGTGTGTGTCAACGCGGACAAGACCTACAGCTTCTCCTACACCGACGCCTCCGGCAATTGGCTGGACCAGTTTGAGGCCAGCGCCAAGAATATCCAGCTCACTGTTGAGTAATCCGCCAATTTTTCGGGAAAAAAGTTTGAAAAAATTTTCACAATCCCCCTTCCCTTTGGCGTGGCAATGGAGTATAATAATACCACGCGAATTCCCTAATCATTATTAAGGAGTGATACCAATGAGCATCAAAGTAGGTATTAACGGGTTTGGCCGCATCGGCCGTATGGTGTTCCGCGCCAGCGTGAATCATCCCGAGATCGAGATCGTGGGCATTAACGATCTGTGCCCCGCCGACTACCTTGCCTATATGCTGAAGTATGACACCATGCACGGCAGGTTCGAGGGTGAGGTTTCCTCCAAGGAGGGCGCCATCATTGTCAACGGCAAGGAGATCCCCATCTTCGCCGAGCGCGACCCCAAGAACATCCCCTGGGGCAAGCTGGAGGCTGAGTACGTGGTGGAGTCCACCGGCCTGTTCCTGACCCAGGAGAAGGCCCAGGCCCACATCGATGCCGGCGCCAAGAAGGTTGTCATGTCCGCTCCTTCTAAGGACAGCACCCCCATGTTCGTGTGCGGCGTGAACCTGGACGCCTACACCCCCGACATGACCTTCGTGTCCAACGCTTCCTGCACCACCAACTGCCTGGCCCCCATCGCCAAGGTGCTGAATGACAACTTCGGCATCAAGGACGGCCTGATGACCACCGTGCACTCCGTCACCGCCACCCAGAAGACCGTTGACGGCCCCTCCATGAAGGATTGGCGCGGCGGCCGCGCCGCCACCGGCAACATCATCCCCTCCTCCACCGGCGCCGCCAAGGCCGTGGGCAAGGTCATCCCCGCCCTGAACGGCAAGCTGACCGGTATGTCCATGCGTGTCCCCACCCTGGACGTTTCCGTGGTTGACCTGACCGTCAACCTGGAGAAGCCCGCCTCCTACGAGGAGATCTGCAAGGCCATGAAGGCCGCCTCCGAGGGCGAGCTGAAGGGTGTGCTGGGCTACACCGACGAGGACGTGGTGTCCAGCGACTTCCTGGGCGACGCCCGCACCTCCATCTTCGACGCCAAGGCCGGCATCGCCCTGACCGACACCTTCGT
>CAJTVM010000089.1 GCA_910579595.1 uncultured Oscillospiraceae bacterium | reverse complement strand
TGTGCTGGAGATGGCGGGCATCGACCCGGACGAGTGGTCGGGCTGGGCCTTCGGCTTCGGCCTGGACCGGCTGGCCATGCTGCGTTACAAGATTGATGACGTGCGGCTGATCTTCGAGAACGACATTCGTTTCCTGGAGCAGTTTTAAGGGCGTCCTCGCCGGACCGGCGTTCCTTTTTCTTGAAAGAAAAAGGAACCAAAAAGAACTTTGACCGCGAAACTGCGTTTCGCTCCTACGATAATATAATTAAGAGGGGTTTTCATTATGAACCTGAGCAGAAAATGGCTCAATGAGTTCGTCCAAATAGACGTTGACGACAAGACCTTCGCCGAGGCCATGACCCTGTCCGGCTCGAAAGTGGAAGGTACCGCCGATTTAGGGGCGGAGATCAAAAACGTGGTGGTAGGCAAAATCCTGTCCATGGAGCGCCATCCCGATTCCGACCATATGTGGATCTGCCAGATCGATGTGGGTCAGGACGGGCCCGTCCAGATCGTCACCGGGGCCTGGAACATCCATGCAGGCGACCTGGTGCCGGTGGCCAAGGACAACTCCTGGCTCCCCGGCGGGGTGCACATCACCCGGGGCAACCTGCGGGGGGTCAAGTCCAAGGGGATGCTGTGTTCCCTGCCCGAGCTGGGCCTGGACGAGCGGGACTTCCCCTACGCCGCCATCACCCCCGCCGCCATCCTGGGGGACTACCGCCCCATCGACCCGGCCAAGCCCTCCATCCCCGCCGATATCCAGCCGGGGCACAAGATCTTTGGCCCGGTGGTGGCGGCGGAAGTGACGGGCGTCGAAGCCGCTGGGAGCGGCGCTTGGCGCTGCACGCTGTCCTATGCCGAGCAGGACGGCCCCACCGCCGCCATCGTCGCCACCAACTGCCAGAACATCCACACTGGCGACATGGTCGCCTATGACACCAAGACAGGGACCATCTGCACCCTGGACGATCTCCACGCCGAGCAGCGGGAGTTCCCCAACTGCCGCCCCAGCGGGATTTTCGTCCTCCAGGAGGACTGCAAACCTGGGGATGACATCAAGCCCGTCACCGGTCTGGACGACCATGTGGTGGAGTTTGAGATCACCCCCAACCGCCCGGACTGCCTGTCCGTCATTGGCCTGGCCCGGGAGGTGTCCGCCACCTTCGACGTGCCTTGTGAATTCCACGAGCCGGAGGTCAAGGGCGGGGCCGAAGGGGTGCTCACCGATCTGCTGGACGTGGAGACCCCCGCCGCCGACCTGGTGCCCCGGTACACCGCCCGGATGGTGCGCAATGTGAAGATCGCCCCTTCCCCCAAGTGGATGCGGGAGCGGCTTCGCGCCATGGGCGTGCGCCCCATCAACAACATCGTGGATATCACCAACTACGTCATGCTGGAGTACGGCCAGCCCATGCACGCCTTCGACTACCGCTATGTCAACGGAGGCAAGATCATTGTCCGCCGCGCCGCCGAGGGCGAAATGCTCACCACCCTGGACGGCAAGGAGCACCGGCTGAACGGCAGCCACCTGGTCATTGCCGATGAGGGCCGCGCGGTGGGACTGGCGGGCATCATGGGCGGACTGAACAGCGAAATCGTGGCCGGCACCGCCGACGTGGTGTTCGAGTCCGCCTGTTTCGACGGCACCTGCATCCGCAAGGGGGCGCTGGCCCTGGGTATGCGCACCGAGGCGTCCGCCAAGTTCGAGAAGGGCCTGGACCCCATGAACACCCTGCCCGCCGTCAACCGGGCCTGCGAGCTGGTGGAAATGCTGGGCGCGGGCGAGGTGGTGGACGGCGTCATCGACATCCTCAACAACGTTCCCCAGCCCTGGACCGTCCCCATGGACCCGGAGCGGGTCAACGCCTTGCTGGGCACCGGCATCGATCCGGTGGATATGTACTGTCTGCTGAAGCGGGTGAATATCCTTACCAAGGAGAAGAATTTCCCCAACGGCCCCGCCGAGGTGGTCATCCCCTCCTGGCGCGGGGACGTGCGCCGTCTGGCCGACCTGGCTGAGGAGGTGGCCCGGTTCCACGGCTACAACAACATCCCCACCACCCTCGTGCGGGGCCAGACCACCCAAGGCGGCTACTCCCCGGTACAGAAGCTGGAAAACAAGCTGGGCAGCCTGTGCCGCACCTGCGGGTACAGTGAGATCATCACCTATTCCTTCATCAGCCCCGCCGCTTATGACAAAATTTTGTGGGACAAGGAGGACGCCCACCGCAAATCCTTCAAGATTTTGAACCCCCTGGGGGAGGACACCTCCATTATGCGCACCACCACCCTGCCTTCCATGCTGGAGGTTTTGGCCCGCAACTACAACAACCGCAGCAAATCCGCGTGGCTGTACGAGCTGGGCCGCATCTATATGCCCGGCGGGGAGGACGGCTTGGCCATGGAGGCCCAGATCCTCACTCTGGGCGCATACGGAAACGGCATGGACTTCTTCACCATGAAGGGGGCCGTTGAGGCGCTGCTGAAGGGTATTCGCGCCCAGAACGTCCACTTTGAGCCATGCACCGAGGACGCCAGCTACCACCCCGGCCGCTGCGCCTGCGTCTACAGCGGCAGCGACATCGTGGGCGTATTCGGCCAGATCCATCCCCAGGCCGCGAAAAACTTCGGAGCGGACGGGGAGCTGTACTGCGCCGAGCTGTCCTTCGATGAGCTGCTGTTGGCCCAGGGGGCGGATCCAGAGTATGTCCCCCTGCCCAAGTTCCCCGCCGTCACCCGGGACATCGCCGTGGTGTGCGACGAGGCCGTCACCGTCGGCGCGCTGGAAAACGCCATCCGCAAGGGGGCCAGGGGCCTGCTGAAGGATGCCGCCCTGTTCGACATCTACCGGGGCAAGAACATCGGCGAGGGCAAGAAGTCGGTGGCCTTCAACCTGACACTCCGGGCGGACGACCGTTCCCTCACCGGCGAGGAGGCGGACGAGGATGTGAAGAGCATCCTGGAAACGCTGGAAAAGGACTGCGGCGCGGTGCTGCGCTGAGCTGTGGGGAACAATTACGCGTAAGGGGGCAAAGTTCGTGAGCCATACCGTAGAAATTCTGTCCGTGGGTACCGAGCTGCTGCTGGGGAACATCGTCAACTCCGACGCCCAGGCGCTGAGCCGGGAGCTGTCCGGCCTGGGGCTGAACGTGCTGTACCACTCGGTGGTGGGGGACAATCCCAAGCGGCTGAAAGCTGCTGTGGAGCTGGCCAAAAGCCGGGCGGACGTGCTGATCACCACCGGCGGGCTTGGCCCCACCTGCGATGACCTCACCAAACAGACCCTGGCGGAGGCGTTTGGGAAGAAAATGGTGTTCCACCCCGAGTGCGCCGAGGGCATCCGCCGCTTTTTCGCCCAATCCGGCCGGGAGATGACGGAAAACAACCTCCAGCAGGCATACCTCCCCGAGGGGTGCGAAGTGCTGGACAACGCCTGGGGCACCGCCCCCGGCTGTGCCTTTGAGGCGGATGGGACATATGTGATCATGCTCCCGGGGCCGCCCAGCGAATGCCTGCCCATGTTCCGGGCGCGGGCCGTACCCTACCTGTCCCGGCTGAGCGAAGGGGTGATCCGCTCCCGTACCCTGCGGGTATTCGGCCTGGGGGAGTCGGCGGTGGAAGCCCTGCTGCGGGATCGGATGAACGCGCTGGCCAATCCCACCCTGGCCCCCTACGCCAAGGAGGGGGAGGTGGAGCTGCGCATCACCGCCAAGGCGGACACGGCCCAGGCGGCAGACGCGCTCATTGTCCCCGTGGAGGCCGAGGTGCGGGGCGTTTTGGGCGATCTGATCTACGGCGCGGACGTGTCCGGCCTGGAACAGGTGGTGCTGGACGCTGCCCGGGGCCGGGGGCTGAGCCTCGGTACGGCGGAGAGCTGCACCGGCGGGCTGATTGCCAAGCGCGTCACCGACGTACCCGGATCGGCATCGGTGTTCAAGGGCGGCGTGGTGAGCTACCACTGCGAGGTCAAAGCGGGGGTGCTGGGGGTGTCCCAGGCCCTTCTGGATGAAAAGGGCGCGGTATGCGCCGAAGTGGCGGAGCAGATGGCGCTGGGCGCTCAGAAGGTGTTGGGCTGCGATCTGGCGGTGTCCGTCACCGGGGTGGCGGGGCCGGATCCCGACGAGCGGGGCAACCCGGTGGGGCTGGTGTTCACCGCCCTGGCCGCGCCCGGCGGCGTGTGGGTAAAGCGGCTCAACCTGACCGGTCCCCGCGCCCGGCGGGACCGCATCCGGAACCTGGCCGCCAACCATGCCCTGGATATGGCGAGGCGGTGGCTGGCGGGGCTGGATCCCACAGCCAACAGCTGGCCTATGGACGGTTGAACGAAGCGCGGAGAAGCGGACAGTGAGGGAGCTTGGAACGGAGCGAGGGCAAAAGTCCCGCCGCCGCGCAGCGGGGGCGTGTTTTGCCCGAGACGAAGCGAAAGCGACCGAACGTCCTGGCCGCTTTGCAGCGTGACAACGCAGAAGCGCGGAGAAGCGGACAGTGAGGGAGCTTGGAACAGAGCGAGGGCAAAACGCGGTAAAAAGGAGGCGCTGGCATGAAACACTGGAAAAGGGGCCTGTTGGCGGCGGTGCTGTGCGCTGCGCTGGCGCTGGGCATCGCCGCGCCCGCTTCCGGCGCGTCGGGCACGGTATACCTCATGGCGGTGAACGAGCGGGTGCTGGAAACCACCGCCCAGAATATGCCCATGGTCATGGGCGGGGTGCTGTACGTGCCCTATACCATGCTGTCCCTCCAGGACAGCGGCATCAGCCTGGGGGTAAACGCCCAGTACAGCCCTGTCCGGCGGACGGTGCTGGTGTCCAACGGACAGACCGGCATCGCGTTCGACGTGCAGAACAACACGGCCAATGATTTGCAGGGTAATCCGGTGCCTGCCAGGGCGGTGGTGCGCAATTCCATGGCGTTCCTGCCCATTGACTACCTGTGCGGCTTTTTCGGCGTCATCAGCTGTTCCCGGGTGCGCACGGACTACGGAACCCTGATCCGGGTGACCAACAGCGCGGTGGTGCTCCAGGACGCGGACTTTGTGGACGCGGCCCAGGGGCTGCTGAAAAACAGCCTGCGGGGATATCTGGACTCCATCGAGCCAACCGCCCCGCCCGCGACAACGCCCCCCCCGGCCCCGTCCGGGGAGCCGTCCGCCCCGCCCATCCAGGCGCAGGTGCTGCTGGCCCTGCGCTGGGGGGAGCAGGGCGTGGAGATTGCCCAGCTGCTGGAGACACGGGGGGAGCGCGCCCTGTTCCTGTTTGCCTGTGACGAGCTGGCGGCCCAGGGGGACGCGGTGCGGCGGCTGGCGGCGGCGGGCCACACGGTGGGGCTTGCCCTCACCGGGGAGGACGCGGAAACCTGCGCGGCCCAGCTGAAGGAGGGACGGCGCCTGCTGGCGGAGATTGCCCGGTATCACGCGGTGGTTGTCAGCGCGGACGCGCTGGAGGCCGGGGATCGGGAAGCGCTGGCTCAGGAGGGCTGCGCGTTGTGGAACCGGGATCTGCGGGGGGAGGACTACCGCTCCGGCACGGATCTGGTGGAGGCGCTCAGCCCCCAGCGGGGGAACTTTGTGGAGCTGTCCTGCGGCGCGGGGAGCGCCGCCTTCCTGCGGGGGATGTTCTCCGCCATGGAGGCGGAGAGCTGCTACCTGCGCCAGGTGACGGCCCCGCTGCTGGGCTGAAAGCAATTCAATCAATAATCTTATAAAATTAATATTGACAATTTTCCAACTCTGTGGTAAAATTGCACAAGAACGGGGGGTGGAAATTATGATTTAGGTGGGCGGATTGATCACATCGAGTGTTCTCCAGTGAATTATCTCCCGGAATTTTATTTGTAGCCTTATAGGCAAGTCAGTGAGGGAAAGGAGAGCACCTAAGAAAAGAGCAAGCATAGGTTACGCGTTTGATTTTTACGTTGATAATAATAAACGCAGTCATAAGGTGACGATGACATATTTAGCTGTGTCAAATACATCATCAGATGCATCGCTGGTTGACGCATATGGCAGTGCTGGTTTTTGGAAGGGTGTTGTGACAATCGAGAGTATTACTTTTGGCCCTTCCGGAGTGGAAAATATAACAATTAGTGGTTCAAAGGAATTTGTACGCGAAAAAAACACTCATGCCCAGCTGTGATAGGAAGGTGAAGATACAACAATGACTGAGACAACGGCAGGGCGAAGATTAAGAAGGGGGCTAAATGTACTTGGCATTTTCTTCATCCTCCGGTTTCTATGGGAACCCTTATGTGTACGTTTTTACACCTGGGATGACATTCTCAGTTTCTCAGGGCTGCGGTTCATCGCCATCCCCCTGTTCTGCTTTACGCTGGCGTGGATCGTGAGGCGGGTGGACGCCCTCACCGCCGGAATCAGCCAGCCGGAACAGGACGCGCCCCAGAAGGAACAGAACAGCCCCCAGGAATGACAAAAAGCCGCCCACCCCAACGGGGTAGGCGGCTTCCTTATGCGGTCACAGATCCAGCATGACCCGCTCAATGTTATTAACTGCGTCCTCCACCATGGCCTCCACGTCCAACACGGCCTCGGCAGCCTCCAGCTCCTCGATTTTCGGCTTGGTGCGGGGGTGCCGGGGGGTGAACACCGTGCAGCAGTCCTCGTAAGGCAGGATGGACGTCTCAAAGGTGCCGATTTTCCGGGCGATGCGGACGATTTCCTCCTTGTCCATCCCAACCACGGGGCGCAGCACCGGCACGGTGCACACCGCGCCGGTGCAGGCCAAAGCGTCCAGGGTCTGGCTGGCCACCTGGCCCACCGACTCGCCGGTAACAAGGGCCTGAATGCCGTTCTTTTCCGCCACCCGGCAGGCGATGCGCATCATAAAGCGCCGCATGAGGATGGTAAACAGCTCCTCGGGGCAGGAGCGGCGCAGCTCCTCCTGGATTTTGGTAAAGGGAACTACATGGACGCACTGCTTGCCGGTGTAGGGCACGATCAGCCGTGCCAGTTCCAACACCTTTTCCTTGGCCTCCGGGGAGGTGTAGGGGTAGGAGTAGTAGTGGATCATGTCTACGATGACGCCCCGCTTGGCGATCATCCAGGAGGCCACCGGCGAGTCGATTCCGCCGGACAGCAGTGACAGCGCCCGGCCCCCCATGCCCACGGGCAAGCCCCCCGCTCCCGGTTCCGGGTCGGCGTGGATGTAGGCGTCGAAGTCCCGGATCTCCACATGGACTGTCAGCTCCGGGTGATGCATATCCGCCTCCAGATGGGGGAACCTGTCGTGAAGCTCGCCCCCCACGTACTGGGAGAGCTGGATGGAGGTCATGGGGAAGGTTTTGTCCGCCCGCTTGGACTCCACCTTGAAGGATTTCGCGGCGCGCAGCTTGTCCCCCAAGTAGTCCATAGCGCATTCCACGATGGCGTCCTTGTCCTTGGGGCACGCCCTGGCGCGGCACACGCCCACCGCGCCGAACAGCTTGCCCATGGCCTCCCACGCGCCCTCGAAATCGGCGCCGCCGTCCAGCGGCTCCACGTAGGTGGTGGACTGACGGGTGTAGACCTTAAAAGAGCCGTATTTCTTCAGCCGCCGCTTGGCGTTGCCCATGAGCTTTTCCTCAAAGCCCCGGCGGTTCAGTCCCTTGAGCACCATTTCCCCCTGCTTGAGCAGGATAATCTCTTGCATATCAATTCCCTTGCTTTCTATATTTCAATTCAACGCCGCGCTCGCCGGCCCGGGCGAGGGTCAGTCCTGTTACGGCTTCCGCCCCGGCGGCCCGGAGGCAGGCGGCGCATTCCGTCATGGTGGATCCGGTTGTGAACACATCGTCCACCAGCACCACCCGCTTGCCGGTGAGATCCAGCCCCGGCAGGGCGCGGTAGGCCCCTTTCACATTGGCGCGGCGCTCCGTCGCGCTGCTGAGGTGGGACTGCACGCCAGTGGTCCGGATTTTCTCCAGGGTGGGTGACACGGGAATCCCGGACAGCTCCCCCACCCGGCGGGCCAGCAGCTCCGCCTGGTCGTAGCCCCGGCGTGTTTTCCTCTCGGGATGGAGGGGCACCCAGGTGATCAGATCCACCGGCCCTTCCCGCCGGCCGGCAAGGCACTGGGCCATCAGCTCGCCAAACAGCTTGGCGTAGGACGCTCTGCCCTCAAATTTGTAGCGGCGCACACCGCTGCGCACCCGGTCTTCCCCCTCGTCCCGGTAGTAGAGCGGGGCCAGACACAGCTCACAGCCCTCCGCTGGTCTGCCCGGGCCGTCCGTCCAGGGCAGCTCCTCCCGGCACAGGGAGCACATACCGTCCTCGCCCCGCTCCAGGATCCGGGCGCAAAAGGGGCACTTGGGCGGGTAGAGCAGGTTCAGCAGCACCTGGAACGGCTTCACTTCCCACGGGCCTCCGGCAGCGGGTCAATGGGGCCGTTTTTCTTCTCAAACTCCACCACGCACTGGTTCATCAGGTAGAGGATCTGCCGGCTCATGGAGCGGCCCTCGTAGGCGGCCACGGACTGGAACTTGTCGTGGAGCTCCCGGTTCATGCGGATGGTGAGGTAAATCTTATCGTTCATGGGTGCATCCCCCTCTGGATAAAACAGACATAGGACAACAATACCCCGGTGCATTGATTGTTAGCACGGTTTAAAGGTGTTTTTAAGGCAAAAAATGTGTTGCGAAATTGGGGCGTCCGGGGTGGCCGCAGCGCAAAAAAATCCCGGAGGCAGACGCCTCCGGGGTTTTTCGTTGGCTTACAGCAGGCAGATGACCAGGGTCAGAATCATGAACACAACGGCCACCCACTTAGTCATGCGGGCCAGACGGGCGTCGGCGGACTTGGCCTTGTTCTTGGATAGGAAGGTGTCCGCGCCGCCGGCGATGGCACCGGACAGGCCGGCGCTTTTGCCGGACTGGAGCATGACAACGGCGACAAGGGCCAGGGCCACGATGAAGTAGATAATGGACAAGACAAGCTGAGGAGTGGTCATGAGACTCATATCCTTTCGGTTATAACTTCTGAAGCAGGGGCGCGTGAACCCCGCGCAAGTAAAGGCATGATACCACACTTTTTCAGAGAATGCAAGGCTTTTTTCGGAAATGTCAGCCCTTTTCCTGTTTGACTCAAATTTCTATAAAAAAACTGTTGACAAATACCGCCCTGCGTGGTATTATCTATCTTGCGTTAAGCGCCAACCCCATTTGCGCGAGTGGTGGAATTGGTAGACTCGCTGGCTTCAGGTGCCAGTGCTCGCAAGGGCGTGCGGGTTCGACTCCCGCCTCGCGCACCAAACCCATATAATCCGATCCTGTTTCCGATAGGGAATGGGTTCGGATTATTGGTTTTCTTTGAGCGGTATGAGCGCACCCACTTCCGAAACGGGGTAGAACGCAAGCCCACCTCGAAGCCGAGAGGCCCCCGAAAGAAGAAACAGACCCCATAAACGCAAAAAGGGCGGGCGCAGCCGTTTTCACGGTGCGCCCGCCGCTTCCGGCTTGCGTGGCCTTACCGCCCTGCTTCTTCCTCGTACTGGATGAACCGCCGTTTGATGGCCTCCATCCGCTTTACAACCCCGCTGTGGGTCTTGTACCCCAGCTTGTCCGCTATCTCCTGACAGCCGTAGCCCTCCACCCGAAGCTCCAGAATCGCCATATCCTTTGGGGACAGGGCATGAGCAAATCGTGGGGCAGGATGTAGACCAGGGGCAGATAGCGGAGCGGGGTGTCGTAGGGCAATCTGTAGGTAACGGACACGAAAAAACCTCCTTTCTGAGTGTGGTGTATCTCTATCTAATTAATAACGACATAAGTATATACCTTTTGTTCCTGATTTTCAAAAGAATTTTGGAAAGTGTCCTCTGCGCTTTGTGTTGTGAATGAAAGAAAATTGTGCTATTATAAGCAACGCAAAAGCAAAATCGACAAAGGGGTATTTGCAAATGAACAATCGAATCATAACAGATATTTCAAACTACATATTTGTTTCTGATGCGCTCGAAAAGGTTGATGCTATCTTTTTGCCCGGTGGTTCACACCCCGCGCAACCTGAATATGCGGCAGAGTTGTACCGCAAGGGATATGCGAAATGGCTTATTCCGTCAGGCGGTGTCAGTGTTAAGCGTGATAAATGGCCGGGTGTTCGCTCAAAGGCAGACATATACAACGGTAATTATCAATCAGACTGTGAGTTCTTTACGGATGTGCTAATTAAAAACGGTGTATCTGCTGATGCTGTCATCAGAGAAAACAAGTCAGGGCATACCCGTGACAACGCTTTTCTCTCCCGAAAGATTGTTGACGAAAAAGGGATAGAAATCAAAACCGCTTCGATTGTCTGTAAAGCATTTCATGCTCGGCGTTGTCTTATGCTATATCAAATGGCTTTTCCTGATGTTGAAATAAAGGTTTGCCCAATTCATTGTTACAACATTACAAAGGATAATTGGTACAAGAGCGAACAAGGTATTGACCGTGTACTTGGTGAACTTGCTCGATGCGGTAACCAATTTGTCGGAGATATTAAGGAGTATTTGCTCTGACAAAGCAAATTTATGATTTGAACCACACGATTTCATGGCTATTCATTAGCCGCTATGGTTTTTTAATAAAGTCCTCCGAAAGCCTTGCAAATAAAGGATTTTTCGTATTGTCCTCGCCGTATCCCTTTATCTGATTTCACGCATTGTTGTCCTTGACTTGACCCCGCATAAGGGAAAAATCAAGGGAAGGAAAAGCTGGTAACAAACTATAAAACGGCGTGGCAATCGGGGAACTGTGACGTATGTGCGAATATATTATAGCGGAGGATTTCAA
>CAJTVM010000088.1 GCA_910579595.1 uncultured Oscillospiraceae bacterium | reverse complement strand
CCGCTTAAACAATTTTTCCCTTCAATTTTTGTCTAACTTTTTGGGGGCACTTCATTGACCGCGGGGTTTTCTTGCCCGATTTCAGATCAATACATACCCATATCAGGGGAGGGCGCGGGAGCCGGAGCGGGGGGCTCGGGCTTATCCGCCACCAGGGACTCGGTGGTCAGCAGCACAGCGGCCACGGAGGCGGCGTTCTCCAGGGCGGAACGGGTCACCTTGGTGGGATCCACAATGCCGGCGGAGATCATGTCGCAATACTCCTCCTTGTAGGCGTCGAAACCGTAGCCCGTCTGGCCGGAGGTCTTGACCTTCTCCAGCACCACGGATCCATCGATGCCCGCGTTGGCGGCGATCTGCTTCATCGGCTCGGCCAGGGCCTTGGCAATGATGGCAACGCCGGTCTTTTCATCGCCCTCAGTGGAAGCCAGCAGGGCCTCCACGGCTGGGATGGCGTTGACATAGGCGGCGCCGCCGCCGGCCACGATGCCTTCCTCCACAGCGGCGCGGGTGGCGTTCAGCGCGTCCTCGATGCGCAGCTTCTTCTCCTTCATCTCGGCCTCGGTAGCCGCGCCTACGCGGATGATGGCCACGCCGCCGGCCAGCTTGGCCAGACGCTCCTGGAGCTTCTCCTTGTCGTAGTCGGAGGTGGTGGTCTCGATGGCCTTGCGGATCTGGCCCACGCGGGCGGAAATGGCCTCAGAGGAGCCGGCGCCGTCCACGATAATGGTGTTTTCCTTCTGGACCTTCACCTGGCGGGCGGTGCCCAGCATATCCATGGTGGTCTCCTTGATGTCCATGCCCAGATCGGAGGACACCACGGTGCCGCCGGTGAGGATGGCGATATCCTCCAGCATCTCCTTGCGGCGGTCGCCGAAGCCGGGGGCCTTGATGCAGCACACGTTCAAGGTGCCGCGCAGCTTGTTCACCAGCAGGGTGGACAAAGCGTCGCCCTCCACGTCCTCGGCCACGATGAGCAGCTTCTTGCCGGTCTGCACCACCTGCTCCAGCAGGGGCAGCAGATCCTGGATGGAGGAGATCTTCTTGTCGGTGAGCAGGATGAGGGCGTCGTCCAGCACGGCCTCCATCTTCTCGGTGTCGGTAACCATATAGGGGGTGATGTAGCCGCGGTCCAGCTGCATACCCTCCACAACCTCGCTGTAGGTCTCGGCGGTCTTGGACTCCTCCACGGTGATGACGCCGTCGTGGCTGACCTTCTCCATGGCCTCGGCAATCAGGGTGCCGATGGCGTCGTCGCTGGAGGAGATGGCGCCTACCCGGGCGATGTCGGAGGTGCCGGAAACGGGCTTGGAGTTCTTCTTGATCTCCTCAATGGCGGCGCTGGTGGCCTTGGCGATGCCCTTCTTCATCACCATGGGGTTGGCGCCGGCGGCCAGGTTCTTCAAGCCCTCGCGGATGATGGCCTGGGCCAGCAGGGTGGCGGTGGTGGTGCCGTCGCCGGCCACGTCGTTGGTCTTGGTGGAGACCTCCTTGACGATCTGAGCGCCCATGTTCTCAAAGGGGTCGGCCAGTTCGATCTCCTTGGCGATGGTCACGCCGTCGTTGGTGATGAGGGGGGTGCCGAACTTCTTATCCAGCACCACGTTGCGGCCCTTGGGACCCATGGTGATTTTCACGGTGTCGGCCAGCTGGTTGACGCCGCGCTCCAGGGCGTGGCGGGCCTCCTCGCCGTAGCAGATGATTTTAGACATATCGCATTACCTCCAAATATTTGAGATGTGTTTACAAATTACTCCACAATGGCCAAAATATCATTCTGACGGACAATCGTGTATTCCTCGCCATCCACCTTAACCTCGGTGCCGGAATACTTGCTGGTGAGCACCTTGTCGCCCACCTTCACGGTCATGACGACCTCCTTGCCGTCCACCGTGCCGCCGGGGCCAACGGCCACGACCTCGGCCATTTCGGGCTTCTCCTTGGAGCTGCCGGTGAGGATGATGCCGCCCTTGGTCTTTTCCTCGGCCTCCAGGGCCTTGAGGATCACGCGGTCGGACAGGGGTTTGAGATTCATGATTGGTTCCTCCTTATATTTATTGCGTGGAGCCGCCGCGAACAGAGGGCTTAGAACCGCGTCGCGAGCAGGCGCAACGTAGATGCGGCTGTTTAGCACTGTCTCAGCCAGAGTGCTAACCACGTTTAAGATAATACCCCGTCCGCGCAAAAAAATCAACCCCTATTTTGAAAAAAACAGGGGTCGATCCCAAAAAATTCACCCTTCGTTCACAATCGCACATTGGGAGTGCTAAATTCGGCAAAATATATTGCGCTAAGCCGCCGTGAGCAGCGGGTTAAGAACCGCATCGCGAACAGGCGCGGCGTAGATACCGCAGTGTACGCCGTCAGCGCACCGGGCCATAGCTCAAATCCGCCGGGTAGAAGAAATTCATCTTCTTGTCCGACAGCCGGATGTTCAGCTCCCTGCCCCGCACCGGCTCGCCATCCACCACCGCCACCAACTCCTGCCCGCCGCGCACGGTGACGCCGTCCCCCTGCCGGTACCAGATCAGATCGGGGTAGTCCCGGTATTTGCCCGAGCCGTACTTCCCCACCAGCCGGAAAAAGGTCATGCGGCTCACCTTGCGCACTACCAGCGTTTCCAGCAGGCCGTCATCGGGCATATTGTCCCCCACGGGCATGAAACCGCCGCCGTAGTACCGTCCGCTGCACACGCACACCAGGGAGGTGTCCCCTTCATAGTGGAGGTCGCCGCAGTCCACCACCGTGGGCACGCCGATGCCCTTCACCAGCACGTTGGCCACGGCGGAGATGGCGTAGGAGCCGATGCCGGTAACCAAGGGAAAGCCGTTGAATTTGTCCTTATCCACGGCGATGCGGGCGTCCACGCCGGTGCACACAATGTCGATGCCCAGGTGTCCGTTGCAGTCAATGAGATCCATGGGGGCCTGGGGGCCCTGAGACAGGGCCTCCAAATCCAAAAACCGCGCCTTGTAGCCCTTGCCGAAAATTTTCAGGAAGTCGTTGCCCGTGCCAATGGGCACGTTGGTAACGGCCACGTTGTCAAACCCAGCCGCGCCGTTGACCACCTCGTTGAGGGTGCCGTCCCCGCCGCAGGCGTATATGCGCAGATCCTCCCCCAGCTCCGCCATGGTACGGGCGATGCGGCGGGCGTCCCCCGCCTTTTTGGTGTGGATGATCTCATGGGAGACATCCAGGCTTTGGATGCGCTCCACTAATTGCGCGGTGCCGCGCTTTTTCCCCGCCGTGGGATTGATGATGAACAGATGGTGCACGGGCCATTCCTCCCTATACACTGTTGTCACGCTGCGCCTGTTCGCGACGAGCGGCTTCCCTCCGGCTCGGGCCGGCCTGCAGGCTGCGGCGCGGCCGTTCGCTCGCCCTCGCGCCAGCCCATCCGCGCCGCGGGCCGCGCTTCGTGCGGCCCGCTTTGCGGCCTATCGGCTGCTCACGACGGCTTAGCGTTTCTTACGTACATAAATAAATCGCACTTGATCATACCGTTGTAGAGCTTCCGCTTTTTGTCTGCGGGCCTGCCGAAGGCGCGCTCAAACTCGGTGTGGGAGGACAGCACGTCCACCTCCCAGCCCTTTGGCAGCTTCGCCGCCGCCCTGCCGAAGGCGCGGTAGAGCGCCTCCGCCTCCTGCTTCTCCAGCAGACGCTCACCGTAGGGCGGGTTGGTCACCACCCGGCCCGTTGGCCCGTCCCGGCGGAAGTTTGCCGCGTCCGCCGCCTCGAAGCGCACCGCGTCCTCCACCCCGGCCAACTGGGCGTTGTGCCGGGACAGCTCCACGGCGGCGGGATCGATGTCCCCGCCCCAGATGTCGTATTTCCCGTGGAACTCGTGGTCCATGGCCTCGTCGGCAGCGTCCAGCCACAGCCCGCTGTCCAGCCACCGCCACCGCTGGGCGGCAAAGGAGCGGTTTAAGCCCGGGGCGCGGTTTTTGGCAATCAGCGCCGCCTCGATGGGGATGGTGCCCGAGCCGCAGAACGGGTCGCAGAAGGGGTCCTTCCCCTTGTACCGGGACAGCAGCACCAGCGCCGCCGCCAGGGTTTCCCGCAATGGCGCGCCCATGTTCTGGGCGCGGTAGCCCCGCTTGTACAGGCTGTCGCCGGAGGTGTCCAGCATCACCATGGCCTGGTCCTTCATAATGGAGAACTGCACCTGGTATAAGGGGCCGGTTTCCGGCAGGGTTTCCAAACCATACGCCTGCCCCAACCTTTTGCACAGCGCCTTTTTCACAATGGACTGGCAGGCCGGCACCGAGTGTAAGGTTGAGTTGATGGAGTACCCTTTCACCGGGAATCGTCCCTCCCGGGGGATGCGGTCCTCCCAGCGGATGGCCAGCACCCCCTGGAACAGCTCCTCAAAGGAGCGGGCGGGGAACGTCCCCAGGCACAGCAGCAGCCGCGCCCCGGTACGCAGGTTCAGGTTTACCCGGGGGATGTCCGCCGGGGTTCCCAGGCACAGCACCCGCCCGTTTTCCGCCTTCACTGACCGCAGGCCCAGCTTCTTCAATTCGTAGGCCACCGTGCTCTCCACCCCCATGAGGGCGGGTATCACAAACTGTAAGGTTTCTCCCATAAAAAACTCCTGTCAAAAAATGTTCAATAACCCCTTGACTTTACACCGGGTGAAGGGTGTACGATTTTGTCACAAGGGAAAGAAATATTTTACAAGTCCCAGTATAATGTAAAATGGAAGCGATGGCAACAATAATATGTGCGGGGGCGTAAAAAACTTCTTTTCCTTGGGCGGCGTTTGTGCTACAATATCAGCATAGGCTGCGGCAGCGCGGCTTACATACAAGGGATGCTGATGCTGACACTGTGTTGCAGCGCCGCGTTCCTGCCGGTTGCAACGTATAAGAAAGGAGTGACGGTTATGCCGCCTATTGACGGGGAATCCATGCAGAAAATCGTATGGCTGGTGCTGCTGCTGATCTTTGCGGGGAGCGAGGCCATTACCGTGGGGCTGACCTCCATCTGGTTTGCCGCCGGGGCGCTGGCAGCGCTCGCCGCCGCCCTGCTGGGCGGGCCGCTATGGCTCCAGGTGGCCCTGTTCCTGGCAGTGAGCATATTGTGCCTGCTGGCGGTGCGGCCCCTGGCCAGGAGGCACCTGAACAGCAAGGTGGAGGCCACCAACGCCGACCGGGCCATTGGGCAGGAGGCCCAGGTCACCGAGGACATTGACAACATCCACGGAAAGGGCGCCGTGACCATCCGGGGCGTGGCCTGGACGGCCCGCAGCGAGGACGGTTCCCCCATCCCCGCCGGGGCGATGGTCCGGGTGCTCCGCATCGAGGGGGTCAAGGTGTTTGTAGAGTCCATCGCCGCCCCTGTCCCCGCCGGGGAGCCCAAGAGCTGGTAGGGGCGCGGACATGAAAAAAGTGCTTGCTGGCCGCCGCTGCCACGCTGATTGCGGGCTATCTCGCGCTGTCGCTTCTCTGGAATGTGGGCGGCGGCGGATATTTGGGCCTGTTGGTGTCCATCGCCGTCATAGGCGGCTTTATCATCTAGTTCAGCGAGACAAAAATGATGTATTTATAAGAAGGAGGTAGTCAAATGAAAACATTAGCGCTGACCGTACTGGAGCTTGGGTCCCTTTTGACCTTCATCATCCCGCTGATCATCGTGATCATTATCCTGGCCATTCTGGCCTCCAACATCCGGGTGGTGCAGCAGTCCAAGGCCGTGGTCATCGAGCGGCTGGGCGCGTTCCACGCCGTGTGGGGCGTGGGCCTGCACTTCAAAATCCCCTTCCTCGAGCGGGTGGCCAAGACCGTGTCCCTGAAGGAGCAGGTGGTGGACTTCGATCCCCAGCCCGTTATCACCAAGGACAACGTCACCATGCAGATTGACACGGTGATCTATTTCCAGATCACCGATCCCAAGCTGTATACCTACGGCGTGGAGCACCCCCTGTCCGCCATTGAGAACCTCACCGCCACCACCCTGCGCAACATCATCGGCGATCTGGAGCTGGACCAGTCCCTCACCAGCCGCGACCACATCAACACCAAGATGCGCTCTATTCTGGACGAGGCCACCGACCCCTGGGGCATCAAGGTCAACCGGGTGGAGCTGAAGAACATCATGCCGCCCCGGGACATTCAGGAGTCCATGGAAAAGCAGATGCGGGCCGAGCGGGAGCGCCGGGAGGCCATCCTCCAGGCCGAGGGCCAGAAGCAGTCCCAGATCCTGGTTGCCGAGGGCGAGAAGCAGTCCGCCATCCTTCGGGCCGACGCCTCCAAGCAGGCCGCGATTTTGCAGGCCGAAGGTTCCAAACAGGCCAAGATCCTGGAGGCCGAAGCCGAGGCCGAGGCCATCATGAAGGTGCAGCAGGCCACCGCGGACGCCATCAAGCTCATCAACGCCGCCGATCCCGGCGAGGGCGTCATCAAGATCAAGGCGCTGGAGGCGTTCCAGAAGGCCGCCGACGGCCGGGCCACCAAGATCATCATCCCCAGCGAGCTGCAAGGCTTGGCGGGGCTGTGCGCCAGCGCCAAGAGCGTGTTCGACACTGTGGAGCCCAACCAGCCCAAGGGGAGCAAGTAAGGCCATGGAGTGTCCCGACTGCCGCGGTGAGCTGGAGCAGGGCGCCCTCTACCTGTGCTGGCGGGATCCCAGCTACTGGCTGCCCAAGGAGGCGGATCCGGTCCTGCGCACCAAGGGCCGGGTGGAGAAGGCGGGGGGCGTGTATCTCGATCCCCGTACCAGCGCCCCCCTGGAGGCCTGGTACTGCCGGTCCTGCCGGCGGATGATCCTGGACGTGAAGTGAGGGGAACGGCTATGTACGAATATCAATATATCCGCCTCAAAGCGACGGGCGTTATGAGCGTGGAGTTCAAGGACCGGCAGGAGGTCATTGACCGCTACGCGGGCGAAGGGTGGCGGTATGCCGGCTGGATCCCCGCCACGCTGGGCGCCTACGGCGCCGTCAACCAGATCGACTTGATCTTTGAGCGGGAAAAATAAAAACGATATGGGCGGCGAAGCGGGCTTTCATCCACTTTGCCGCCCGCGTTTTTGAACAAAGGGATAAGTTTCGTTTCAGCCACTTGTGCTGGCCGGACGGGCATGATATACTGTAGCCTGTGCCGCTGTGAACATCCATTTCAACGAGAGGAGATCCCCCATGAATACCAACTACGACGTGATGATACTGGGCACCGGCGAGGCGGGCATCTACGCCGCCTATGAGCTGGCGCTGAAATGCCCCTCCGCCAAGGTGCTGGTGGTGGACCAGGGGGCGGATATCTACCGCCGCAGCTGCCCCATTGTGGCAGGCAAAACGCGCTCCTGCATCCAGTGCAGGGTGTGCGGCACCATGTGCGGCTTCGGCGGAGCGGGGGCCTTTTCCGACGGCAAGTTCAATTTCACCACCGCCTTCGGCGGCTGGCTCACCGATTTCCTGGAGCAAAAGGAGGTCATGGAGCTGATCGACTACGTGGACGCGCTGAACGTGAAGCACGGCGCCACCACGGAGGTCTATTCCACCTCCACCCCCGAGGCCCGCGCCCTGGAGCGGGAGGCGCTGAAGTACGATCTGCACCTGCTCCAGGCCCGGTGCAAGCACCTGGGCACGGAGAACAACCTGAAGATTCTGACCAGCATCTACGAGGCCATCCGGGACAAGCATACCTTTAAATTTGACACCGCCATTGCCTCCATCGAGGCCGAGGACGGGGTATACACCCTGATTACCGAGGGCGGGGAGCGCTTCACCGCCCCTTACCTCATCGCGGGGCCGGGGCGCTCCGGGGCGGAGTGGTTCGCCAACCAGTGCAAGGGGCTGGGGCTGGAGCTGCTGAACAACCAGGTGGACATCGGCGTGCGGGTGGAGCTGCCCGCCACCGTGTTTGAGCACATCACCGGCGTGGTGTATGAATCGAAGCTGGTTTACCGCACCAAGCAGTACGGCGACCAGGTGCGCACCTTCTGCATGAACCCCTACGGCCATGTGGTGGCGGAGAACGTGGAGGGCATCAACACCGTGAACGGCCACTCCTACTCCGACCCCGCTTTGCGCAGCGAGAACACCAACTTTGCCCTGCTGGTATCCAACCGCTTCACCTCCCCGTTTAACGAGCCATACCGCTACGGCAAGCACATCGCGTCCCTGTCCAACATGCTGGCGGGAGGCGTGCTGGTGCAGCGCTTTGGCGACCTTGTGGCGGGTATCCGCACCAACGATCACCGGCTGGGCCACTCCTTCGTCAGGCCCACCCTCACCGCCGCTGTGCCCGGGGATTTGTCCCTGGCCCTGCCCAAGCGGCAGCTGGACGACATCATCGAGATGATTTACGCCCTGGACAAGTTGGCCCCCGGCACCGCCAACTATGATACCCTGCTCTATGGCGCGGAGGTCAAGTTCTACTCCGCCCGCATCAAGCTGTCCAAGGAGCTGGAGACGGCACTGACCGGCTTCTTCGCCGTGGGGGACGGCGCGGGGGTGACAAGAGGCTTGGCTCAGGCCGGAGCCTCCGGCGTCAAAGCGGCCCGGGTCGTGGCGGCGAGGCTGAACGGGGGGCTTGGGCAATGAATGTATTGTTGGTGAACTGCAGTCCGGTCAGGAATGGCGCGACTGCGGAAATTATCAAAATGGTACAGGCATTTTTGGCCGGGGAGCCTGATATCCGAAGCGTCTGTATAGATGATTACGACATCAAATACTGCAAGGGATGCAGGAGCTGCCACATTACCGCGAACTGCGTTCAGGATGATGACGTTCCTAAGCTCGTGAAGCAATATGAATGGGCGGATATCATCATCTCCGTTTCCCCGTCCTACTGGGCGGACGTTCCCGGACAGTTCAAGGCGTTTATCGACCGCTGCACCCCCTGGTGCAATACCCACGAGCCCCACGCTGTGATTGGCGGCGGCAAGAGGGGGTATTCCATCGCGCTGCGCACAGGCCCGAATATCAGAGAGTGTAACCGGATTATCGAAAGCATCGAGCACTTTTACGGTCATCTGGATATTACGCCCAGCGGAAGCCTGGGGCTGTGCTCCATTGAGTACAAGGAAGCGCTGGAGGATCGAACCGAGGAGATTCAGGAATTCTGCGCCAAAATCGCCCGGGAAAACGGGCTGCGCGAAAGGGCCGGTTAACCATGGAGATTGTGCGCATCAACGGCTACGACGACACCCGGTTCCCCCGGGAGGTGCTGAACCAGCACGGGGCCTTCCTGGCGGACGGCGTGCCCTGGGCCTTCCGGGTGGTGTCGGACAAGGGGGCGGTGGTGACCGCCGCCCGGCCCTTCACCCCCGGGGAGCTGGCGGAACTTGCGGAGGAGTTCCGCTTTTACGCCGAGCACATCACCGACTTTTATGATGAAGCAGGGGCGCTGCTGCTGTCCCTGCCCCCAGTGGAGCGGTGGGAGGCGGACATCGACGCCCTCCAGCCCTCCCAGTTCTCGGTGGACGAGGACAAGTGCGCCGCGGTGGGCACCTTCCTCCACACCGCCGCCGACCTGGTAATCCCGGTGACGGAGCTGGCAGACGGGACGCTGTGCACCATGGACGGCCACACCCGGCTCTATACCGCATGGCGCAAGGGCATACGGCAGGCCATGGTGTTCCGCTCCTCCCATACCGAAGCCACCCAGACTATCCTGCCCTTTGTGGAGGAGGCCCGGCGGAGGGGGATCTTCCATGTCCGGGACATGGCCCTCCTCTCTCATGAGGAGCAGGAGGAGAAATGGATCGGGTGGTGTGACGCCTGGTTTGCCGCCCAGGGAGAGGGCACATAATTAGAACCTGCGAAAATTTGCCTTGCCTGACGGGAAAATTCCTCGGTCATCCAGCGGTTTCGGCTGTGAATACAGGTTCTTAGTTTGTTCATATTTTCGTGGCAGAAAAGTTACAATTTTCGACAGAACCCCTCAGGCCCCGGCGGGCCGATCCCCCGCCGTTCCACAGTTTTCAACAACTTCCACACAGATTTCCACAATTTCAACACAGCTTGAACAGGCGGCATAACGCCTGTCAAGCAAAAGTTTTCCGGCTTATCTCACAAACTTTCATTTGGAGGGCATCCCCTTGAAACGAACCACACCCGTCATACCCGCTGAGGATATCCAGCGGCAGAAGGAATACTGCGCAGAACTGCTGGCCCTCAACGCCCAGCGGCCCGCGCCCCCCCGCGCCTATGTGGACACCTACGGCTGCCAGCAGAACGAAGCCGACTCGGAGCTGCTGCGGGGTATGCTGTGCGGCATGGGCTATGAGATCACCGATACCGACCAGGGGGCCGACGTGATCGTCATCAACACCTGCGCCATCCGGGAGCACGCGGAGCAGCGTGTGTTTGGCAACGTGGGCGCCCTGGTCCACGGCAAGCGTAGAAACCCCAATCAAATCATCTGCCTGTGCGGCTGTATGGCCCAGGAGCCCCATGTGGCGGAACGCCTGCGCCAGTCCTACCACCATGTGGACTTGGTATTCGGCCCCCAGCAGCTGTGGCGGTTCCCGGAATTTCTCCGCCGGGTATACCTGCGCCGGGGCCGGGTGTTTGAGACACAGCCCGATGACGGGGCCATCGCCGAGGGCCTGCCGGTGTACCGCTCGGGGAAGCTGAAGGCCTGGGTATCCATCATGTACGGCTGCAACAATTTCTGCTCCTACTGCATCGTGCCCTACACCCGGGGCCGGGAGCGCAGCCGGGAGCCGGAGATCATCCTCAGCGAAATCCGAGCGCTGGTAGGGCAGGGGTACAAGGATATCACCCTGCTGGGCCAGAACGTGAA
>CAJTVM010000087.1 GCA_910579595.1 uncultured Oscillospiraceae bacterium | reverse complement strand
TGGACGGCTCTGTCACCGTCATGTGCGCCAAGGGCGGCGTGGAGCCCCAGTCCGAAACCGTTTGGCGTCAGGCGGATCACTACAAGGTGCCCCGCATGATCTACGTCAACAAGATGGACATTATGGGCGCCGATTTCTACAACGTGCTCAACATGATCCACGACAGGCTGAAGGCCAACGCCGTGCCCATCCAGCTCCCCATCGGCGCTGAGGAAACCTTCAAGGGCATCATCGACCTGGTGGAGATGAACGCCGATATCTATTATGACGAGATGGGCAAGGATATGCGGGTGGAGGAGATCCCCGCCGACATGATGGAGCTGGCCCAGGAGTACCGTACCAAGCTGGTGGACGCCTGTGCCGACATCGACGAGGAGATCATGGAGCTGGCCCTTGAGGAGCAGCCCATCCCCACCGATATGCTCCGCCGGGCATTGCGCCGCGGCACCATCGACAACCTGATCGTGCCCGTTACCTGCGGTACTTCCTACCGCAACAAGGGCGTGCAGAAGCTGTTGGACGCGATTGTGGACTTTATGCCCTCCCCGCTGGACATCCCCCCGATCAAGGGTGTCAACCCCGAGACCGAGGAGGAGGAGGAGCGTCCGTCCTCCGACGACGAGCCTTTCTCCGCCCTGGCGTTTAAGATCGCCACCGACCCGTTCGTGGGCCGCCTGTCCTTCATCCGCGTCTATTCCGGTACGCTGAACACCGGTACCCAGGTGCTCAACTCCACCAAGAAGCAGAAGGAACGCATTGGCCGCATCCTTCAGATGCACGCCAACCACCGTGAGGATATCGAGACCGTGTACTCCGGCGACATCGCCGCCGTCATCGGCCTGAAGAATTCCACCACCGGCGACACCCTCTGCGATGAGAAGCACCCGGTGATCCTGGAATCCATGGAGTTCCCCGAGCCCGTCATCCGCGTGGCCATCGAGCCCAAGACCAAGGCCGGTCAGGAGAAGATGGGCATTGCCCTGATGAAGCTGGCCGAGGAGGATCCCACCTTCAAGACCTACACCGATGAGGAAACCGGTCAGACCATCATCGCCGGCATGGGCGAGCTGCATCTGGAGATCATCGTGGATCGTCTGTTGCGCGAGTATAAGGTGGAAGCCAACGTAGGCGCGCCTCAGGTGGCTTACAAGGAAACCATCAAGAAGTCCGTTAAGCAGGACACCAAGTATGCCCGTCAGTCCGGCGGTAAGGGCCAGTATGGCCATGTGGTCATCGAGGTGGAACCCAACGAGCCCGGCAAGGGCTACGAGTTCCTCAACGAGATCACCGGCGGCGTCATCCCCAAGGAGTTCATCCCCGCTGTGGACGCCGGTATCCAGGGCGCTATGCAGGCCGGTGTTATGGCCGGTTACCCGGTGGTAGACGTGAAGGTCCACCTGACCTTCGGCTCCTACCACGAGGTGGACTCCTCTGAGATGGCGTTCAAGATCGCCGGATCCATGGCTTTTAAGGAGGCCTGCCGCAAGGCCGGGGCCTGCCTGCTGGAGCCTATCATGAAGGTGTCCGTCATTGCCCCCGAGGAATATCTGGGCAACGTCATCGGCGACATCACCAGCCGCCGCGGCCAGATCCTGGGCCAGGAAGCCCGTCCCGGCGCGCAGCAGGTGGACGCCCTGGTACCCCTGTCCGAGATGTTCGGCTATGCCACTGACCTGCGTTCCCGCACCCAGGGCCGCGGCCAGTATACCATGGAGCCCCACAGCTATGTGGAGATTCCCAAGAACATCGCCGAGAAGATCATCGCCCAGCGCGGACGGAAGGAAGACTAAAATAGTAGTTGCAATTTCCGCCGCCATAGGATAAAATAGGCCCATCAACCTATTTCCTTTCAATTTAATTATTTAACAAGTACAAGGAGGAAAACTCAAAATGGCTAAGCAAAAGTTTGAGCGTAACAAGCCCCACGTCAACATCGGCACCATCGGCCACGTTGACCACGGCAAGACCACCCTGACCGCCGCCATCACCAAGTGGCTGGCCCTCCAGGGCTGGGCTGACTACAGCGACTACTCCAGCATCGACAGCGCTCCCGAGGAGCGTGAGCGCGGCGTTACCATCAACACCGCCCACATCGAGTACGAGACCGCCAACCGCCACTATGCCCACGTTGACTGCCCGGGCCACGCCGACTATATTAAGAACATGATCACCGGTGCTGCCCAGATGGACGGCGCTATCCTGGTCATCGCCGCCACCGACGGCCCCATGGCCCAGACCAAGGAGCACATCCTGCTGGCCCGTCAGGTGGGCGTGCCCGCCATCGTGGTGTTCCTGAACAAGTGCGACCAGGTGGACGACGAGGAGCTGCTGGAGCTGGTGGAGATGGAGGTCCGCGAGACCCTGTCCTTCTACGAGTTCCCCGGCGACGATATCCCCATCATCAAGGGTTCCGCTCTGAACGCCCTGACCAACGAGTCCGGCAACAAGGACGACGCCGACTTCGCCTGCATCAAGGAGCTGATGGACGCTGTTGACAGCTACATCCCCACTCCCGACCGCAAGGCCGACCTGCCCTTCCTGATGCCCGTTGAGGACGTGTTCACCATCACCGGCCGCGGCACCGTGGCCACCGGCCGTGTGGAGCGCGGTCAGCTGAAGGCGGGCGAGACCGTTGAGATCGTCGGCCTGACCGAGGAGAAGAAGTCCACCGTCGTCACCTCTATGGAGATGTTCCGCAAGACCCTGGACTACGTTGAGGCTGGCGATAACGTTGGCTGCCTGCTCCGCGGCGTGAACAAGGACGAGATCGAGCGCGGCCAGGTTCTGTGCAAGCCCAACTCCATCCACCCCCACACCAAGTTCGTGGGCCAGGTGTACGTCCTGAGCAAGGATGAAGGCGGCCGTCACACCCCCTTCTTCAACAATTATCGTCCTCAGTTCTACTTCCGTACCACCGACGTGACCGGCGTCATCACCCTGCCCGAGGGCACCGAGATGTGTATGCCTGGCGATAACGTGGACATGAACGTGGAGCTGATCACCCCCATTGCTATCGAGAAGGGCCTGCGCTTCGCTATTCGCGAGGGTGGCCGCACCGTGGGTTCCGGCGTTGTCATCGACGTGGCCGAGTAATCTGCGCTCAATATAGGCAATCCAAAACCCCCGCCCATCTGGGCGGGGGTTTTTATGTACATGGTGGACGACGCGTCAAAACACCGCCTGTACCAGCACCATGTAGAGGATGGTGCCGCCCACAATGGACAGCATATTATTTTTCTTCCAGACATGGAGCACCACCACGGTCAGCCCGGCAATCAGCCCTGGCGCCCAGCCACTGGGATCGGCGAACCCCGTGCCCCGGTAGCAGTACACAATAAGCATGGCGATGACTGCCGGGGGCAGGAACCGGCCCAGGTACAGCACCACCTTGGGGGGCTCGCCGCCCCGGCCAAAGAGGAGGAAGGGCAGCGCCCGGGTGAGGAAGGTCACCACCGCCATCACCGCCACCAGGGCGGCAATTTCCAGCGCAGTCACTGCATATCGCCCCCCTTCCCGGGCATTCCAAGCCCCTCCAGCCTGGGCCGTATCAGCAGCAGCCCCCCTACCAGAATGACCAGCGCGGGGATCAGGAACCAGCCGCTCTCCGGGCCGAAAACCAGCAGGCAGGCCAGCGTGCCCACGGCCCCTAAAAACACCGGGGAATGGTCTCCGGCGGACTGCCACTGCTCCACGGCGATTACCAGGAACAGGGCGGTCATGGCAAAGTCGATGCCCTCGGTATTGATGGTAATCAGCGCCCCCGCCGCCGCGCCGATGACAGATCCCGCAATCCAGTACAGGTGGTCCAGCAGGGCGATGGAGAAGTAAAACGCCTTTTCGTCCACGTCATCCGGGACCTGTACCCCAGCCAGCAGGGCGTAGGTTTCGTCGGTGAGGGAGAAGATCATATACAGCTTCCGCCAGCCCATGCCCTTGAACTTTTCCAGCATGGACAGCCCATACACCAGGTGGCGGAAATTGAGGATCAGGGTGAGAAAAGCGGCGTTGGCCAGCGGGGCCATGTTGGCCAGCAGCTCCACCCCCAGGTACTGCCCGCTGCCCGCGTAGATGGTCAGCGACATGATGGCTGACCAGATGGGGTGGAAATTTGCCGCCGACAGCATCCAGCCAAATACAATGCCGATGGATAGGTAGCCCATCAGCACCGGGACGGTATGGGGAAAGGCGGCGGCCAGGGATTTTCGGTTCATTGGTATCACGTCCTTGATGAGAAGCGCGTAGAAGCGGACAGCGGGCGGCTGCACCGGCCGCTTTACAGCGTGGCAGCGTGAGAAGCACGTCACTACGCTAAATTGACATTGTTTATTATACCGTCAAGCGGACACGCTGACAATGGCATGGTTTTACAGATTGTTCATTGTATTTTCCGGTGGATTTGGGTATAATACAGTTCACCGATTCTCCGCCCGAGGGCGGAGGGCTGTATGGAGTGATGGATTGATGAAACGCCTTTTGTACATCTATAATCCCGCTGCCGGACGGAAAACCGCCAAAATCAACCTGTCCGATGTGTTAGAGATATTTGCCCGCCAGGGCTATGAGATCACCGTACATCCCACCCAGGAACGGGGGGATGCCACCACCGCCGTGGCCCAGCAGGGTGCGCGGTATGACCGGGTGGTGTGCTGCGGCGGGGACGGCACGCTGAACGAGACTGTCCAGGGCCTGCTGGCTATGCCTCAGGAGTGCCGGCCTGTTCTGGGCTACATCCCGGCGGGCACCACCAACGACTTCTCCCGCACCCTGGAGCTGCCCAAAACCGTGGCCGAGCTGGCCCAGGTGGCGGGGGTGGGGGCGCCCCGTGCCATCGACGTGGGGGACGCCCAGGGCCATCCCTTTACCTACGTAGCGGCCTTCGGGCTGTTTACCGACGTATCCTACTCCACCCCCCAGGCCAGCAAGAACCTGCTGGGCCACTTTGCCTACCTGCTGGAGGGGATGGGCCGGCTGGCCAATATCCCCAGCTACCACATGACGGTGACCGCCGAAGGCCGGGAAATCGAGGGCGATTTCATCTACGGCATGGTGGGCAACACCGTGTCGGTGGGCGGGCTGGTGAATCTGCCCCGTGACAAGGTGCGGCTGGATGACGGCCTGTTTGAGGTTTTGCTCATCCGCCAGCCCAAAACGGCCAAGGACTGGCAGTCCATCCTCACTGCCCTGACCACCCTGGAAATGACGGAGGGGGGCGCAGTGCTGGGTTTTGCGTCCGGGGAAGTTACCTTTACTTGCGATAAGCCTGTGGCCTGGACGGTGGACGGTGAATTTGGCGGGGAACAGGCATCTACCACGGTTCGCAATCAGACCCGGGTAATCACTATGGCCTGCGGCACGCCCGCAATCGAATAAACGTTGAACGGCCCGGCGGGTTTTTCCGCCGGGCCGTTTTTCCGTCAGTCATCCGGGAACAGCGTGCTGAAATAGTCCTGCTCCAGGATCAGCTTGGCGTAGCTGATTTTGGCGTTGACCAGGAGGGAGACGTCGGACACATAGTCCTCTCCCACCTCCACCCCTTCCTTGGGGATAAAGGTATCGGTGGACGCCTCATAGGTACCGGCGGCGGTGATCCAGCTGCTGCCGAAGCCGGTGTTGGCAAACACCACCAGGGGCATGGAGGTGGACGCCTGATCCACTTCGTAGTTGGGGGCGAAGATGTCTCGCCCGGAGTATAGCCGGGAATCGTAGTCCAAGCCGAACAGGTTGCACAGGGTGGGCACGATGTCGATGGAAGAGCAGGGGGTGTCCACCTCAATGGGCTCCTGGATGGCTCCGCTCCACATGAGCAGGGTGTTGCGGAACCGGGATGTGTCCTTTTCCGTGTCCTCAAAGCCCCGCAGCTCGTTATAGTAGTCCACATCGTCCTCCACCATCAGGTAGGGATAGTGGTCGCCGGTCATGACGATGAGGGTGTCGTTGGCGATGCCTGCCTGCTCCAGTTTGCTGACCAGGTGCTCCAGGGCCAGATCCAGTTCGATATTGCAGGCCAGGTACGCCTGGGATGTCTCGGACAGATCGGGGAACTTGGCCTCCACCGCCTCCCGGTGCATGGCGGAAATGGCGTTGTCGCTCCAATTGTATTTGCCGTGGCCGCTCACCGTCATATAGTAGGCGTGGAACAGCTTGCCGTTTTCCACGTAGTCGTCGATGTAGCTGTCGCAGGTGGCCAGCATCATCTCCAGATCGGATTCGGGCCAGAGCTCTGGGTGGGCCAACTCCATGCCGTGATCCTTGGCCTTGAAGTCGTAGCCGAAGTTTTCCAGATAGGTGTTCCGCTCGTAATAGGTATAGGTGTGGTTGTGCCAGGCGGGGGTGCTGTAGCCCAGCGGGGCAAACAGCTTGGGCAGGGCATTGGGCATGGAGACGCTGGCGCTGGCTTGGGCCGCCAGCTCCATGCTGGAGCCGATCCAGTTAGGGATCAGGCCGGTAGTGACGGCGAATTCGCCGCCGCAGGTAGACTGAGTCCAGTCGGGCTGGTAATAGTTATGGAAAATAAAGCCTTCGTGGGTGAGCTTGTACAGGGTGGGGGTGAGATCCTTGTCGATGGCGGCGGGGGAGAAGCCCTCCGCCGTGATCAGAATCAGGTTTTTCCCCTGAAACATCCCAGTGTACTCGTTTTTCTGGGAAGGGGTCAGGCCGCCGAAATAGCGGTGCATGGTCTGGATGGTTTCATCCTCCTCCTGCTCCGCCAGCCCGGCAAAATCAATGTCCAGCTGGTTGAAGCCGTACTCCGGCGCGGGGGGGATGGTGATTTCGGCGGTAGGTTCGGTGTGCGCCGTAGGAGGGACGGAGGCCGAAGGCGCGGGGGTGGCCGGGGGATGGGTGAACTCGGCGTCCGTAAAGGTGGGCAGGGGTGGCATGGGCACGCCGAATATGGCGTATTCCAGTTCCAGCCGGATGGTGGTGACGGCGCCGAAGTGTGCGATGCTGCTGTTGGCGGTGTACCCGTAGGTGTAGTAGCTGGACGCGATGCCGAAAGCGGACAGCGCCCACCCCAGCAGCTGGCACAGCACCGCCGCCGCGGCCAGGATAAGGCGCGCCAGCTTTTTCTGTCCATCGTCCCGGATGATCTTGTGCCGCAGCGGGACAAAGACCAGGAAGGGAACGGCGGACAGCAGCACAAAGGGGGCCAGCCCCAGGATGGAGGTGAAAAAGACGCCGCCAAAGTCCCGGGTCACGTCCACGGCCATCTTGCCCATGAAGCCCAGGGTGTAATACTGGCCGATGATATCCCGGCAGCCCCGCTCAATACACAGGAGGGTGGTCCAGAGAAAAATGACCGCACCCCCGGCGATCCGGGCCGGTTTCCGTTTGGGAACCAGATCCAGAATCAGAAAGAGAATCAGCCCGGCGGCGGCGGAGAACAGCGCGATCCGAACCAGCGCGAGGTCAAAGAAATTGGTATCCTTGTCAAACAGCCGCAGCAGCAGCTCCTGGTAAAGGATGGAGACGGGAAAAAACAGGACAGACAGCAGAGGGGAACCCGCCGGGCGCTGCCGGATGGGACAGGCCGCTTCCCCCTTTCGGTGAAAACTGCTCATTGAAAACGCTCACTTCCTATGGGAATTGGGCAAAAAAGGGTTGTTTTGCCCATTTATGTTCATCTTTGCGTTTTCATATGATACCATAGGGAATGAGGAAATGCAACGGCGCAGGGAAATTTAATAGAATCATCATAATTTCAGCCGGTCAATCCCCGGTCTGGAGCTCAGCCCCGGTATAGTAGTGGGCCAGGATTTCCCGCCAGCCGCTGCCCGCCTTGGCCATGGCGTTGGCCCCGTATTGGCTCATGCCCACCCCGTGGCCATAGCCGGTGACGGAAAAGGTGAACACCCCGCCCGCCTCCGCTACGTCAAAGCTGGCCGAACGCAGGGCGAACAGCGATCGGCACGCGCCGCCGGACAGGGACACGCCGCCCAAATCCACCGCCGCCACCCGGCCTGAGGCGGTGCGGGTGAGGTTCTGGAACCAGGCGGAGGGTTCGCCGGACAGATCGCAGCCCAGTCCCGCGCCTTGAGCCAGCGTCCGCACCTCTTCCGCCGTCAGGGTGACGGTGGAATGGTAGTTGGGCACCTCGTCCCCTTCGGGGCTGTCCACCGGTACCAGGTAGGGCAGGGCGCGGCCCCACACCTCCGCCGCATCGGCGGTCTGACCGTCTGCCGATGAGAAAAATACCGCCTGGATGGGTGCGCCCCCATAAGTGAGCACCTGTCCGTCAGTGTCCGCCACGGCGGCGGCGATTTTGGCGGTATAGGCTTCCGCGCTGTCCTCCCAGCGCTGGGCGGCATCCTCCTGGCTGATGTACGCCTGGCAGCAGTTGGAGTCGGCGCAGATATCCGCTCCGTCCGACTCGTGGCT
The DNA here is from genome assembly GCA_910579595.1 of uncultured Oscillospiraceae bacterium. Taxonomy (GTDB): domain Bacteria; phylum Bacillota; class Clostridia; order Oscillospirales; family Oscillospiraceae; genus Enterenecus. The sequence continues at coordinate 2,408 of CAJTVM010000087.1, read as the reverse complement.
CCTGGCCTGGAGCTTCCACAGGCTGTAGGTCCGGGCGCACACCGCTTGGGCACGGAGGGCGTCGTTTTCAAAGGAGGCGGGCATCTCCGCCGCCACCACCCGCCACAGGTAGTCCGACATCGACATAGTTTCCACCGTACCGTCGGTCTGCAGCACCCGCAGGGTCTGGCTGCCGTCCCACGCCCCAGGTGCCGGGGCGGTGGTGGAGGAAGGCTCTGCCGCCGGGGTGGGAACGGCGGGAAGGGTATGTACCTGCGCCGTGCCCCCGTCCCCCAGGGCCGCCAGGGGCAGAAGCATCAGGGCCAGGCTTAGGACCAGCCCAACGAGAAAGGGGGCGCGGAGCGCCCGCCATACGTCAGCATTTCGCAAGTTGAACACCTCGATGATTCAAAATTCGGGAGAATGGACGGGAAAAGTCTTGAAATTTCAAGAATACCCTCTGGAAAATTGCATTGACTTGGCAGCAAAATTGCGGTATAATATTCTCTCACAGGAAATCAACCACATGGACACGTCAAAGGAGGCGGGCTATCTTGGGAACGAATATTTATCAGACCTTAGTGGAAGCGCAGAGGACTGCCATGGAACAGCACAAAGCATCGGTGAACTTTATCAAAGATATATGCGGGGAGTTTGAGGAACATACCCAGATCAGCCCCCGTTATTATGAGAAGTATGATGTCAAGCGGGGGCTGCGCAACCACGACGGCACCGGCGTCATGGCGGGCGTCACCCTCATCGGCAACGTGAAGGGCTACATCATGGAGGACGGCGAACGCACGCCCGTTCCCGGACGGCTGCTGTACCGGGGCATCAACGTGGAGGAGCTTGTGGACGGCTTTACCAGGGAGGAGCGGTTTGGCTTTGAGGAGACGGCCTACCTGCTCATGTTCGGCGGCCTGCCCACCAATGCGGAGCTGGCGCAGTTCCGGGACATCCTGGCCTATTACCGGGAGCTTCCCCCCAAATTTACCGAGGATATGATCCTCTCCGCCCCCAGCGCGGACATTATGAACAAGCTGGCCCGGTCGGTGCTGGCGCTGTACTCCTACGACCCCGACCCGGACAACAATACCCTGCCCATGGAAATGCTCCAGGCGCTGAAGCTCGTTGCCCGGTTCCCGGTGATCGTGGCCCACGCCTATGCCGCCAAGAAGCACTATTTCGACAGGGAATCCCTGTACTTACACCGGCCCCAGCCGGAGCTGTCGGTGGCGGAAAACTTCCTGTATTCCGTCCGGCACGACAACCAGTACACCCAGGAGGAGGCCCGCCTGCTGGATCTTTGCCTGGTGCTCCATATGGAGCACGGCGGCGGTAACAACTCCGCCTTTGCCTGCCGGGTACTGTCCTCCTCCGGCACCGACATCTACTCCGCTATTGCCGCAGCGGTGGGCTCCCTGAAGGGCCCCAAGCACGGCGGCGCCAATATGCGGGTTATGAAAATGTTCGATGAGATTGAGGCAAACGTGAAGGACTGGAGAGACGAGGACGAAATCAGTGCTTACCTCACCCGTATTTTGAATAAGGAGGCAGGAGATGGATCCGGTCTTATCTACGGCATGGGCCACGCCGTCTACACCATGTCCGACCCCCGGGCAGTGATTTTGAAACGGTTTGCCAAGGACATGGCCAAAAGGAAGGGAATGCTGGAGGAATTTGAGCTGTTTGAGACGGTGGAAAAGCTCACCCCGGACCTGTTCCACTCTGTCATCGGCATTGACAAGGCCATGTGCGCCAACGTGGATATGTACTCTGGCCTGGTATATAAGATGATGGGAATTCCCCCGGAGTTGTACACCCCGCTGTTTGCCATCGCCCGGATTGTGGGCTGGTGCGCCCACCGGGTTGAGGAGGTTTACAACCCCTATGGGCGGATCATCCGCCCCGCCTACAAGGCGGTAGCGCCCAAGCGTTCCTTTGTACCCCTTGCAGAGAGGGGTTGAACGTAACAAAACTCCCCGCTCCACGGGGCAACTCCCATAAGGAAGTTGCCCCGTGGAGGTGCCGTAAGTGAAACTCATTCGATTATGGCGGCGTGGCGATGGCTGCGCCGTCTTTTTCCTGCGCTTCTGCATGGAATTATAGTAGGCCAGATATTACCGTTCCAGCGTTTTCAGCTCCGGCGCTGTCCACAGCCTAATGGTGTTGTAGTAGATGGCCACCCGCTGATGCCGCTTGCCGTTTACCTTTACCGGCTGAGAAACCAAGATCACACGGATTTTGATGGCCTTGGCGATCTTCATGGGATTTTGGGCGATTTGGGTATGGTAGATTTGGACAAGGCCAGATGTGAAAGCCTAGGTATCGTATATCTGCCCCCGGACACATTGGAGGCCGCAGAACGTACAAAGGTGAGAGGACTTGACCTCTCACCCAGCAGCCCGTGGGGACGTGCGATTTTGGAG
>CAJTVM010000086.1 GCA_910579595.1 uncultured Oscillospiraceae bacterium | reverse complement strand
GTTTTTTGAGGTAAACAAGCACAAAAGAACTACTTTTGGAGGAAAAGAACATGAAAAAATATATTGCTCTGCTATTGACGCTGTGCATGTTGCTTGCATTGGTGGGCTGCGGTAATACGAGCAAGGATTCCCCAACCAGCCCCCCCAGTCAAAATACATCTGCTCCCAGCGACAGTAAAACTCCGGACACGCAGCCTGTCAGCGGCGATGCAGTGGCCGCTCCCGACGGATACCCCGAAGATACCATTACGATGATTGTGAGCTACGCCGCCGGTGCGGGCAGTGACCTGCTGGCCCGTGCGTTGGCGCAGTATATTGACTTTGGCGATGAAACCATGGTTTGTACGAATATCACCGGCGGGTCCGGCACCATCGGCATGATGGAGTGCTACCACGCGGAGCCGGACGGACTGACCATGTGTCTGGCGCTGCCGGAGAGCTACTCGGTGCAGATACTCAACGGCGCACTGGAAGAGGACCTATTTGATAACCTTATTCTGGTGGCCAGTCCTGTCTACGATGTGGATACCATCGCTGTCCGCGTCGACAGCCCCTACCAGACCCTGGAGGAGCTGGTGGTCTATGCCAAGGATCACCCCGGTGAGGTGACAATTGCAGGCGTAGGCTCCGGACTGAACAAGTGGATGGCGGTGGACTTTATGCAGAAGACCGGCATTGAGCTGAAATATGTGCCCTATTCCGACGCGAATGAGACACGTGCCGCTGTCCTGGGCGGACAGGCGGACGTGCTTTTCAGCCAGGCCTGCGAGTCCAAGCCCTACTATGACTCCGGGGAGATGCGCATACTGGCTGTAGCCGCGGAGGAGCGGGCGGGCTTCATGGACGACATCCCCACCTGCACGGAGCTGGGCTATGAGTTTGTCGCAGGAATCCACCGCGGATTCGCTGTAACCCCCGGCACGCCTGATGATATTGTGGACTACCTGGAGGCCAAGATTAAGGAGGTCTATGACAACCCCGCCTTCATCGAATACATGAACGACACGTTGGGCTTTAACACCGTGTGGACGGGGCATGACGAGTACGAGTCTCTGGCGCGGGAGCTGGTGGAGAATTTCCGCCCCCTGCTGGAGACAGCGGCTAATTATTAAGTCCCTGGCATCACCTCTGCGCTTTATGGTTCCATATGCGGGCGGCAGTGCCAGCCGGTACTGCCGCCCACTCTGTAACCGCAGAGCACATACAAATTGAGAGGAAATATCTATGAGCGGAATAAGTACCTTTTTCCTGGGCTGCACCAAGATTTTCTCGGATCCGATGATCCTGGTCCTGATTATCCTGGGTGTATTTATGGGTGTCGTATTTGGCTCGATTCCGGGGCTGACCGGCGCTCTGGGGATATCCCTGATCCTGCCCTTTACCTATAAAATCACAGCGGAATACGGACTGTCCGTGCTGATTGCCATTTATGTCGGCTCCATCGCCGGCGGCTTGATTTCCGCCATCCTGCTGAATATCCCGGGCACACCCTCCTCCCTGGTCACCTGCTTTGACGGTGCGCCCATGGCAAAGAAGTCGCCGGGTAAGGCGCTGGTGTTGGGGACGTTTTCATCCCTGGTGGGCGGGCTGGCCGGCGGATTCGCCATGATCCTGCTGTCGGGACCCCTGGCCACCTTTGCGCTGCAATTCGGCTACTGGGAATACTTCTCCATGGGAGTGATGGGCCTTTGTATCGTGGTTTCCCTGGTGGGCAAGGACATGCTCAAGGGCTACATTGCCGCCTGTATCGGTCTGCTGATCGGCATGGTGGGTACGGACTCTGTTTCCACTGTAACCCGTTTTACCTACGGCTTCTGGCAGCTTAACGGTGGTTTTTCCACCCTTCCGGTGCTTATGGGGCTGTTCGCGCTGACGGAGATCATGGTGTGCCTGCGCACCATCAACCAGAGGACTGAACGGCTGACGCTGGACCGGGTCCCGCTGCTGCCGAAAAGGGAGTGGCTCAAGGGCACCGGCAAAACCATGGCCACCGCCAGTCTGATTGGCACCGGTGTAGGCATCCTCCCCGGCGTGGGGCAGACCACAGCTAGCCTGTTGGCTTATACGCAGGCCAAGCAGACCTCCAAGCATCCGGAGGAGTTCGGTACAGGCTGCAACGAGGGAGTAGTGGCCTCCGAGGCCGCCAATAACGCCGTGTGCGGCGGCGCACTGATTCCCATGATGGCCATTGGCATTCCCGGGGACGTGATCACGTCCATCCTGCTGGGTGCGCTGGTGCTCCACGGCCTGCAGCCCGGGGCGCTGCTCTTCAACTCCAAGCCTGAGGTGGTGGGCGTCATATTTGCCGCCTACATTTTCGCCAATATTATCATGTACCTTATGATGCTGGGCTTGATGCAGGTGTTCGTGCAGATGCTGCGTATCCCGCTGAATTTGCTGTACTCTATCATCTTGTGCGCCTGTATGGTGGGGGCGATGGTAACTAACAACCGAGTCTTTGACGCGGGCGTGCTGATTGTCTTCGGGATTATCGGGTACTTCCTGGTGAATAACGACTACCCTATCCCACCCCTGGTGCTGGGATTCGTGCTCAGCAGCACTATTGAGAAAAACTTCCGTACCGCCATGATCGCCACAGACGGAAGCTTTCTGCCCCTGTTCCAGCGCCCCATCGCGCTGATTCTGCTGGCGGTGGGCATCCTGATGGCGCTGATGCCTACGCTGCGGAAGCTGAAAAATAAGAAGAAAGACGTTCCCTCCGCCGGATAAACGGAGGGAGCCGGGAGGAATTTAAGAAAATGCAGAAAGTAATGGTATTCCCCTCAACCTTTGGAAAGTTCTCCAAGGAGCCGGAGCGTCTTCTCACGGAGGCGGGGATCGAGTTTACCAGATTCTCCAAGGCCGGTATGACCGAGGACGAGGTCATACAAAGATTGCAGGGGTACGACGGCGTTATCCTGGGGCTGGAGCCGATGTCGGAGCGGGTTATGCACGCCTGTCCGCAGCTGAAGGTGGTGTCCCGTTTTGGCGTGGGAATGGACAACGTGGATGTAAAGGCGGCCGGGGAATTGGGCGTCAAGGTTTATAACACCCCCGGTGCCAACGCCAACGCAGTGGCGGATTACGCCTTTGGCATGATGCTGGACTTGGCCCGCAGTATATCCGTTGCTAACCGGGATGTGAAGCGCGGGGAGTGGAACAAGTACACCGGCTACCCTGTCTGGGGGGCAGCTCTGGGCATCATCGGTCTGGGCGCTATCGGCAAGGGCATGGCGCGCCGCGCCAAGGGATTCAACATGCGGGTGCTGGCTTATGATGTGTACTGGGATGAGGCCTTCATGGCGGAGTACGGCGTGGAAAAGGCCTCGCTGGATGAAATCTACGACCAAGCAGATTTCATCACGCTGCACACGGCGCTGACAGAGGAGACCCGCAATATGATCAGCACGGAGCAGCTGAAGAGGATGAAGAACACTGCATTTCTCATCAACTGTGCCCGGGGCGGTCTGGTGGACGAGGACGCGCTGGCGGATGCGCTGCGCACAGGGGAGATCGCCGGAGTAGGCATCGACGCCTTCTGCGATGAGCCGCCCACAGGCTCCCCTTTGCTGGAGATGGACTGTGTCATTGCCGCGCCCCACATCGCGGGCAGTTCCATTGACGGGATTAACACCATGGCGCGTATGTCCGCTCAGAACTGCATCAAGGGGCTCCAAGAAGTCCGGAATTAAGAGGGAGGTTATCAGAGATGGAAGAAAAATCCATGGTTGAGGCAATGCTAGAGCGCGCCCGGGCCGCCCAGGTGGTCCTGGAAAGCTATACCCAGAGCCAGGTGGACACGCTGGTGCGGGCAATGGGGAAGGTCATTTACGACAATGCCGAAATCCTGGCGGAAGAGGCCGTGAGGGAGACTGGCTATGGCCGGGTAGACAGCAAGATTTTTAAACAGCGGAAGGCTACCGCCGCCGCATGGTTTTACCTGCGGGATAAGAAGAGTGTGGGCGTTATCGACCGCGACCCGGTCAATAAGCTGGTCACCTTTGCCAAGCCTGTGGGGGTGGTGGCCTGCGTCGCACCCAGCACAAATCCTACCAGCACAGTTGCCAGCAATGGGATGAGTATTCTCAAATGCCGCAACGCCATGATTGTCGCGCCCCATCCCGCAGCCAAGTCGGTGACAGTCCACGGCGTGGCCCTTATCAACGAGGCGCTGGCGGAGCTGGGCGCGCCAAAGGATCTGATCCAGATTATCGAGCAGCCCAGTATGGCCGCGACCCGGGAGCTGATGGCTAAGGCCGATGTGACCGTGGCCACTGGCGGGGCCGCAATGGTGAAGAGCGCCTATTCCAGCGGCCGGCCCAGCTTCGGCGTGGGACAGGGCAATGTCCAGGTGGTGGCGGCGGACGACTATGACGACTACGCTTTCCTGGCCGCTACAGTGATTGGAAGCCGCAGCTATGACAATGGCATCCCCTGCACCGGTGAGCAGGCCATCCACTACCCTGCCCCGCGCCGGGCGGAGCTGGTCAAGGCGCTGGAGGCTGCCGGCGCAGCAATGATCCCGCCGGAGAAGGTGTCGCTACTGCCAGGCTTGCTGTTTCGGGAGAACGGGACCAGTAATCCGGCTTTTGTCGGGATGAAGCCGGCAAAGATGGCGGAGGCACTGGGATTTTCCGTACCGGCGGACACAAAAATACTGATTTTTGACAGCGTGGGCATGACCAGGGAAAACGTGCTGCGGCGGGAGAAGCTGTGCCCGGTGGTGCAGCTGTTCCCCTATGACAGCTACGAGGAGGGTGTGGCCAACGCCAAGAGCAATCTGCTGTGGGAGGGTGCGGGGCACACCAGCGTGGTGTACACCAATGACGCCCAAAGAGCTGAGTATGCAGGAAAGGAGCTGCCGGTGTGCCGGGTACTGGTCAACCAGGCCGGTGGCGCAGCCAGCGGCGGGAACTATATCAATGGCCTGAACCCGACCATGAGCTTGGGGTGTGGAAGCTGGGGAAACAACAGCATTAGCGAGAACCTGACGTACCGGCACCTGATGAATACCACGCAGCTGGCGTATTACCACGAGTGCACTATGCCGCCGTTAGAGGAGGTTTGGGCGCTGAATCCGCTGGACTGACTTGGAACCGGCAGGGGGAGCTGCCGCGCGGCGCGATAGTCTCCCCCTTTTGATAAGGAGAAAAACCAGGATGGCTTTAGAAAATTTGAGAGGCAGGATTGCCGTGGCAGGCGTGGGCTACACACCCCAGGGAAAAGTGGAGGGACGCACGGCCGTCAGCTTCCACTGCGAGGCAATTCGGAACGCTCTGGAGGATGCAGGCATTGAGAAAACAGATGTGGATGCGCTGCTGCTCTACCGCCACTTCGACCCTGTCGGTGGCGATCAGGATGTCACCGCCTTCACCGTGGCGGAGCAGCTGGGCATCCGTCCGGCCGTGCTCAGTCAGGAGACCTACTGTACCAGGAGCTGGCTGTGCCACAGTATGGGGATGCTGGCGTCAGGGTTGGCAAAATATGTGGTCGTATCCTACGGCGACAACGGGCGCAGCGGCAAGCGCAGCTGGGTCAAGGAGCTGAGCGGCGGCCAAGCCTCGGACGAGCTGGCGGCCTATGGCGACTTGAGTACTATGGCAAAGTATGCTATGCTGGCGCGCAGGGCGATGGCGGCCTACGGCACGGGACCGGAGGTATGGAAGAAAATTGCCGTGGCCCAGCGGCGCTGGGCCAATCTGAACCCCATTGCCGCGATGCACAGTAAAGTGCTGGATGGGGAGACCTACCTGGCCTCGGAGTATGTGGCGGAGCCGCTGCGGATGCTAGACGCCACCCCCAACTGCGATGGCGGACGGGCCATCGTTCTGACAACGCTGGAGCGGGCGAGAGGGCTGCGGCAGGTTCCGGTGGCCCTGCGGGGATTTGGCAGCGCCAACCAGCCGCTCTCTCCATTCCGTCTGCGGATGGAGGACGAGAGCAGCGCCGCCAGGATCGCCTGCCGCCAGGCGCTGGACATGGCCGGCGTCGGTCTGGGGGATATCGATGCCTGCGAGCTGTACGACTGCTTTACCTATACGGTGGAGAGCACGCTGCGGGATTACGGCTTCTTCCGCCCGGAGGAGGTGCGGGAGTGGCTGACAGCAGATCGGATCGGCCCCGGCGGAGAGCTGCCGGTGAACACCTCCGGCGGAATGCTGTCGGAGAGCTATTTCATGGGACTGACCCCACTGAGCGAGGCGGTAATGCAGCTGCAGGGGCGGTGCGGCGCCCGTCAGCTGGGGCAGCTGGCGGGAACCAGAATGCCGGAGTTGATCCTGTGCAGCGACAACGGCGGCGTGTTCCAAAGTCATTTGACAATGGTACTGGAAAGGGGACAATCATAGTGTATGCGGAGTTTTATTCCCCGCGTGTTACCGAAGATACACGCGGATTTTGGAACAATTGCCGGAAGCACGCCCTGACGGTGCAGCGGTGCGCCAAGTGTGGACGGCTGCGCTGGCCCGCGAGTTGGCTGTGTCCGGACTGCCTGAGCGAGGCGGCGGAAACCGCCGCGCTGCCGGAGGAGGGGACGCTGTACTCCTTTGTGGTGATGCGCCGTCCGTTTCGACCGGAGCTGGAGGCCAGAACGCCCTATGTTGTGGCGGAAGTGGATTTCGAGGGCGGCGTACGGCTGGTAAGCAACCTGGTGGACTGCGACGGCGGGGAGCTGAAGTGCGGGCAGCGGGTGCGTCTTGTTTGGCGGGACAGTGAAAGCTATACCAGCCCGGTATTTACCCCGGCAGGGGAGAAGGAGGCATAGATGAGGGTACTGGTGATTGGGGGAAATCCTGCGGGTATGTCGGCAGCATCCCGAATCAAGCGGAAATCCCCGGATACTGAGGTTTGGGTGCTGGAGAAGACAGAGGAGGTCTCCTATGGCGCCTGCGGTCTGCCCTACTACGTGGCAGGAATAAATGATGACATAGATCTGATCCGTATCCGCAAGAAAGCGGAATTCGAGGCCAGCGGAATCCACGTCCAGTTGGGGCGTGAGGCGGTGAGTGCCGATTTCCGGGGTAAATTTGTGACGGCGCGGCTGTCGGACGGAGGGGAGGAGTGCTACAGCTATGACAAGCTGGTCATTGCCAGCGGTTCCTCCCCTAAAGCGCCGCCGATTCCGGGAATTGGGCTGAAAAATATCTTCCAGCTGAAAACATTGCCGGACGCCCAGGGCCTCAAGGACGCGCTGGCCGAAAGCGGCGGAGATGTGGTAATCGTAGGCGGCGGGTACATCGGGCTGGAGGTAGCGGAAGCCTGTTTGCACCGGCGGGTGCGTAGCGTGCGTGTGGTAGAGGCCCTGCCAAGGGTGCTGAATGTGTTTGACCCGGAGTTTAGCGCAGCGGCGCAGGCGGAGCTGGAAGCACAGGGAGCCTCGGTTCATACCAAGGAGGCCGTCAGACGCTTTCTGGGGCAGGACGGCCGTGTGACAGGTGTGGAGACCGACCAGGGGACGTACCCGGCGGATGTGGTAGTGCTGTCTATCGGCGTGTCGCCCAATACTGCCTGGTTGGATGGACTGGAAAAGCTCCCCAACGGCGCAATTGTTACCAATAGCGCAATGGAGACCAGTGTGCCGGATGTATACGCCGCCGGGGACTGTGCCTCAGTCATGCACCGGCTGCTGAAAAAGCCGGTTTACTTTGCCTTAGGTACCAACGCCAACAAGCAGGGCCGTCTAGCCGGGGACAGCGTGCTGGGCCGGCCGGCCACGCTGGAGCGTGCGCTTGGAACCTCTATGCTGCGCTGTGCCGGGCTGGAGCTGGCCAAGACCGGACTGGGGGAAGAGGACGCGATGCGGGAGGGCATTGCCTGCCGGACAAAGGTTGTAAAAACCCGCAGCCATGCCCGATACTATCCTGACCCCTGTGAGCTGACGGTTAAGCTGGTGGTGCGGGAAGCGGACAATGTGCTCCTAGGCGCACAGATCATGGGCGCACGGGAGGCGGTGTGGCGGATTAACGTGTTTGCCTGCGCCATTGACCGCGGAATGACGGCGGAGGAATTGGGCTGCTTGGACATGGGCTACGCCCCGCCTTTTGCGGGCGTCTGGGACGCGGTTCAGATCGCCGCCAATGCGGTAAAATAGGCGGGAACAAAAGGGAAAGGATGTATGTCTATGAAAATTGTAGTTTTGGACGGCTATACGGAAAATCCCGGCGATTTAAGCTGGGGGGAATTGGAAAAGCTGGGGGATGTTACGGTGTATGAACGCACATCCCTCACCGATGAGGAGGAGGCTATCCGCCGCCTGGAGGGAGCGGAGGTAGCCATCACCAACAAGACCCCCATCACCCGGCGGGTGATGGATAGCTGCCCTCAGTTGAAGTACATCTCCATGCTGGCTACAGGGTATAATGTGGTGGATGCCGATTACGCCAGGGAGAGGGGGATCCCCCTTTCCAACATCCCCACCTATGGCACGGCGGCGGTGGGTCAATTCGCCATCGCCATGCTGCTGGAGATCTGCCACCATGTGGCGCATCACAGCCAAAGCGTCCATGAGGGGAGGTGGGAAGCCTGTGCCGACTGGTGCTACTGGGACTATCCGCTTATTGAGCTGGATGGGAAGAGCATGGGGATTATCGGCTTTGGCCGCATCGGGCAGCAAACCGGAAGGATCGCCAAGGCCTTGGGGATGAAAATCCTGGCTTATGACAGCTATCCCAATGATGCCGGGAGAGAAATTGCGGAGTACGTGGATCTGGATACGCTCCTGGCCTCGTCGGATGTTATCGCTCTGCACTGCCCGCTGTTCCCGGAGACCCGGGGAATCATCAACCGGGAGACGATTGCCAAGATGAAAAATGGCGTAATTATCCTCAACAACAGCCGCGGGCCGCTGGTAGTGGAGCAGGATTTGGCCGATGCGCTCAACAGCGGCAAGGTCTATGCCGCTGGGGTGGACGTGGTATCTACCGAACCGATCCGCGGCGACAATCCCCTGCTGACAGCGAAAAACTGCATCATTACACCCCATATTTCCTGGGCGCCCAAGGAGAGCCGCCAGCGGATTATGGATACTGTAGTGAGCAATGTGAAATCCTACCTGGCCGGTGCGCCAGCGAATGTGGTGAACTCGTGATGAAAAAGTGCGTGGTGGTATCCGATTCCTTCAAGGGGTCGCTGTCCAGCGTAGAGATTGGCGAGATTGCCAAGGAGGTAATTCCGGCAGTTTTTCCCGGCTGTGAGGTCGCTGCACTACCTGTGGCCGACGGCGGCGAGGGAACAGTGGAATGTTTTATCCGCACGGCGGGGTTTCAGCCAGTGGCGGTGCGTGTGTCCGGTCCCTTTGGGGAGATGGTGGATGCGGTTTATGCCCGCCGGGGGGAGACGGCTGTGCTGGAAATGGCTGCGGCTGCCGGGCTGCCGCTGGTGAAGGGACAGCCTGACCCGTCCAGGGCTACCAGTTTTGGTGTGGGGCAGATGCTCCGCCACGCGGTGGAGAACGGAAGCAGGCGGATCATCATGGGACTGGGCGGCAGCGCCACTAACGATGGCGGCTGTGGCTGCGCAGCCGCCCTGGGTGCGGTGTTCCGCAGATCCGATGGGCAGGAATTCTGCCCTGTGGGCGCGTCTCTGTCGGAAATTGAGTCCATTGATTTCATGCCGGTGAAGACGCTGTTAAGCGGGGTGGATATTTCCGTCATGTGTGATGTAACCAATCCCCTGTACGGACCGGAGGGCGCAGCCTATGTTTTTGCACCGCAGAAGGGGGCGGATGCCGCCACAACGGCGATGCTGGATAAACAGCTGCGCGCCTTCGGCAGCACACTTCTACGGGAGACGGGCGTGGATGCAGCGCAGATCCCCGGCGCTGGGGCGGCTGGCGGAATGGGCGCTGGCTGCGCCGCACTGCTGGGAGCAGCGTTAAAACCAGGGATCGAGGCGATCCTGGACGCTGTCGATCTGGACGGTCAGCTGGAGGGCGCGGATCTGGTTATTACCGGCGAGGGGCGGCTGGACAGCCAGAGCCTCCATGGAAAGGTGCTCTCTGGGGTAACCCGGCGAGCAGCTCTACGCGGCATACCGGTGGTAGCTATTGTTGGCGGTGTGGACGACAGCGCCTACGCTGCCTACGAGCTGGGCGTGGGTGCGATATTCAGTATCAACCGGTTAGCAGTGCCTTTCCGGGAGGCCGCTCCCCGCAGTGCTGAGAACTACCGGCGGACACTGGAGGATGTGATGCGCCTCATACGGTTATTTACCTGAGAGCGAAGGCCAGGGGCGACTGCCCCTGGCCTTCACAGCCTGTCAAAGAAGTGTAAATTTACGAGGCACAGGAAGGGCCAGCGTAGATGTATAGTAAAAGCAGTTGAAAAAAGGTAAGATAACGAGTAGACTACGGGCATGAGCTATTCAAAAAGATACAGGGAACGCACAATAGAATATCGACAGGCAGGACATAGCTTGGAAGCGACCCATCAAGTCTTCAAGGTTTCCAAATCGACGATACAAAAGTGGGAAAAGCAGCTGAAAGAAACGGGAAATTTGGAAAAGAAAGATCTGCATAGAAGTTTCCGAAAGATCGATCCAGAAAAACTGAAGGCATATGTTGCGGCCCACCCAGACGCATACCAATCAGAAATGGCTGAGGCATTTGGATGCAGCGAAAGCGGCATTCGAGACGCATTGCGGCGGCATAAGATCACAAGGAAAAAAGACGATCAGCTATCAGGAGCAGGACCGGCAGAAAGTAGCGGCATATCAGGAAGAGATCAAAGATATACCACTGGAAAAGATCGCTTATGTGGATGAAAGCGGTATAGATACATACTTGTATCGGG
>CAJTVM010000085.1 GCA_910579595.1 uncultured Oscillospiraceae bacterium | reverse complement strand
GCCGTCCAGCAGGATGGTGCCCCGTGTGGGCTGGTACACCTTGGTGAGCAGGTTGAACACGGTGGTCTTGCCCGCGCCGTTGGGGCCGATGAGGCCGGCGATCTCCGTGCGCCCCACGGTGATGTTGAACTCGTTGACGGCGGTGAGCCCGCCGAAATCAATCCCCAGGTGGCTGCACTCCAGGATGGGGGTCTTGTCCAGATCCCGCTCCGGGATGATGGACACGCTGGGGACGGGCACCATTTTGCCCTTCTCAAACTGCTTTTTCTCAGCCATTGTCCGCCGCCCCCTTTCGCTTGGGAATGATCCGCCCGAGCAGGCCCTTGAGCTGGTCGTTGTTGGTGGCCAGCATCACCAGGATCAGCACGATGGCGTACACCAGCATCCGGTAATCCCGGAACTCCCGCAGGGCCTCCGGCAGGATGTAGAGCACGGTGGCGGCAATGATGGAACCCCACATATTGCCCAGCCCGCCCAACACCACGTACACCAGCACCAGGATGGAGGTATCGAAGCCGAATTTGCTGGCCGTAAGGCCGGAGTAGTTCAGGCCGTACAACGCCCCGGCGGCCCCCGCCAAAGCGGCGGAGGTGACAAAGGCCATCAGCTTGTATTTGGTGACGTTGACGCCCACGCTCTCGGCGGCGATGCGGTTGTCCCGCAGGGCCATGATGGCGCGGCCCGCGCGGCTGCGCACCAGGTTGAGGACGATGACCAGGGTGAGCATGATCAGGATAAAGCCCGCCGTGAAGGAGGCGATTGTGGCGGTGCCCGTGGCGCCCTGGGCGCCCTTGATAATGGCCATGCCGTCGGGGGCCATGCCGATGTCGTTGATGGTCAGGCTTCCGTCTAGGTTGAAAGCAATGTGCAGCCCCTTGCTGTCATAGCCCACCAGCAGGCAGTTGATCAGCTCCTTGATGATCTCGCCGAAGGCAAGGGTGACGATGGCCAGGTAGTCGCCCCGGAGCCGGAGCACCGGGATGCCCACGATCACACCCGCCACGGCGGCGAACATCGCGCCCACCACGATGGCCAACGCCAGCCGCAGGGGGGCGGAGGGGACGGACGCCTGAAGGCTCTGTGCCACGATCACGCCGGTGAACGCGCCCACGCTCATAAAGCCCGCGTGGCCCAGGGACAGTTCGCCCAAAATGCCCACCACCAGGTTCAGCGACACCGCCATGACAATATAAGCGCAGATGGGCACCAGCATACCGGAGATGGATCGGTTCAGGAACCCAAACCGCCCCAGGGCGCTGACGATGAGGAAGGCCAGAATCACGCCGCCGTAGGTGGCAAAATCCACCTTTGTGGTTTTTTTCAGGCCCTTGATCTTGCCAATCAGTTTCTTCATTCCGGCCACCTCAAACTTTCTCGGGCACATACCTGCCCAGCAGGCCGGAGGGCTTCACCAGCAGCACCACAATCAGCACGGCAAACAGGATGGCGTTGGCCAGCTGGGTGGAGATGTACGCCTTGGCCAGCGACTCAATGATGCCCAGCAGGATGCCCCCCAGGAAAGCCCCGGGGATAGAGCCGATGCCGCCGAACACCGCGGCGGTGAATGCCTTGATGCCGGGCATGGATCCGGTGGTGGGCATGAGGGAGGTGGTAAAGGAGCACAGCAGCACCCCCGCGATGGCGGCCAGGGCGGATCCGATGGCAAAGGTGACGGAAATGGTGCGGTTGACGTTGATGCCCATGAGCTGGGCCGCGCCCTTGTCCTCGGAACAGGCCCGCATGGCCTTGCCCAGCTTGGTCCGGCCGGTGAATATGGTCAGGGCGATCATAATGACAATGCACACCGCCATGGTCACCAGGGAGATGTAGGAGATGGAGAGCTGCCCATCAAACAGCCGCAGGGCATTGGGCTCCCCCTTGGAGTTGACGGCGGGGATGAGGGGAGTGAACCCCTTGGGGGACGCGCCCCAGATGAGCAGGGCGGCGTTTTGCAGGAAGTAGCTCACACCGATGGCGGTGATCAGCACCGCCAGGGAGGTGGCCTGCCTCAGGGGCTTGTAGGCCAGGCCCTCAATGAGGACGCCCAGTGCTGTGCACACCACCATGGCGAAGATCACAGACACCCACCCAGGCAGACCCAGGTAAGAGGTAGTGCAGAAGGAGATATAGCCGCCTACCATGATCACGTCGCCGTGGGCGAAGTTCAGCATTTTGGCGATGCCGTACACCATGGTGTACCCCAGGGCGATGATGGCGTACACACTCCCCAGACTGATCCCGCTGATCAGATAGGAAAGGAATTCCATAAACGCGCCTCTCTTTCTTTTCTCAATTCTATGGCAGAAACGGGGGCGCGGGATGCCGTGCCTCCGTTTCCACCATAGATGACATCCTAAGATATAGGGAGGGGCTGCCGGGAGAGCTCTCCCGGCAGCCCCTCCGATTCAAAACTGGTTGAATTGCGCCGCGTTAGTTGGGCAGCACGTACACGCCGTTCTCGATGACCACGGCCATGGGGGCCTTGGACACCTCGCCGGTGGACTGCCAGGTCATACCCTGGCCGGTGAGGCCGTCCACGCTGATGGTGGGCATCACGGCGATCAGGGCCTCGCAGATCTCCTCGGCGCTCATGCCGCCAGTGCAGCCGGCGGCGTTCAGAGCCTCATAGATGGCGTACACCACGTCGTAGCCATCAGCGGCGAACTGGTTGGGAGTCTCGCCGTACAGGTCGCTGTAGGTCTTGACAAAGTTCTGGGTGCGCTCGTCTTCCGCGTCGGCGGAGAAGGGGGTCAGCAGCATGACGCCCTCAGCCAGGGAAGTGTCGAAGCCCTCCATGGTCAGGATGCCGTCCATGCCGTCCACACCGAAGTAGGTGGGGTTGTAGTCCATGGCCTTGGCCTGGGCCAGGATGACGGAGGCGGGCTGGTAGTAGATGGGCAGGAAGATCAGGTCAGCGCCCTTGTTCTGGGCGGAGGTGAGCTGCACGGAAAAGTCGGTCTGGGTATCCTTGGTGAAGGTGCCCTCGTCCACAACCTCCAGGCCCTTGGCCTTGGCCTCGGACACGAAGGTGTCCCGGATGCCCTGAGAGTAGGCGTCATCGTTGCGGTAGATAATGGCCACCTTGGCGTCGGGCATATTCGCGGAGATGTAGTCGGCGGCGCCAACGCCCTGGTTGGGGTCGGTGAAGCAGACCTGGAACATATTGTCCTTGCCGCTGATCACGTCGGTGGAGGAGGCGGAGGGGGTCATGGCGAACACACGATCCTGGAACGCCTGGTCGGACACGGTAATGCACGGGCCGGTGGTAACGGTGCCAACCAGCACCTGCATCCCGTGATCCAACAGGGTGTTATAGGCGTTCAGGGCCTTCTCGGGGTCGCTCTCGTCATCCTGTTTCTCAAACTCGAAGGTGATGGCGCCGCCCAGGGCGTTGATCTCGTCCACGGCGATCTGGGCGCCGTTCATGGCGGCGTTGCCATAGATGGCGTTCTCACCGGTGAGGGGGCCGATGCCGCCCAGCTTGAAGGTGCCGCTGGCGGTACCGGCAGGCTCATTGCCCTGGCCGTTCTGGTCATCCCCGGCGGGCTGGGTGGCCTCAGCGCCCTGGCTGGGCTCCTCGGGATCCTGGGTGCCGGTGCCGCCGGTTTCGCTGCCGCCGGAGCACCCGGCCAGCAGGCTGAAGCACATGGCCCCCGCCATGAGCAGGGCCGCAAGATTTTTCTTCTTCATTCTTGGTTCCTCCTAAACAATGCGTATGTGGTGCCTAACGATCCAAACATCGAAGGGGGCACGATTGCGCCCCCCAGATTGTTGACAATTATATACTCGCATTCTTGGGTTGTCAACCGACAAAATTCACAAGGTGCGCCGTTGAAGCTTTCCCGTTCTGTTGTATTGTGACGGATATTTGTGCTCAAACCACCAAACCGCCGTTAGGACAGACCACCTGCCCGGTGAGGAAGGATGCCTCGCCGGAGGACAGGAAGGCGATGGCGGCGGCGGCTTCCTCCGCCGTGCCAATGCGGCCCAGAGGCGTTTCGTCCGCCAGGGCGGCCAGATCGTCCGGGGTAAGATGGGCGTTCATTTCCGTGTCAATCACGCCGGGAGCCACGCAGTTTACCCGGATATTGGAAGGTCCAAGCTCTTTGGCCAGCGCCTTGGTGTAGGCGATCACCGCGCCTTTCGCGGCGGAATACGCCGCCTCGCAGGAGGCGCCCACCTGTCCCCACATGGAGGACACCGTGACGATGGAGCCGGACTTTTTCCCCAGCATATGAGGGAGCACCGCCCGGCAGCAGTGGTGCACGCCGTCCACGTTGACGGCGAATAAGCGCCGCCATTCGTCCTCGTCAATTTGACTGATCAGCCCCACATGGGACACCCCGGCGGAACACACCAAAATGTCAACTTGACAAAATTTTTCTAACACATTGTCAACCATGCCCGCCACCTGGGCGGAATCGGCCACGTCCGCGCACACCGCCATGGCGGGCACTCCCAGCCCGGACAGTTCTCGCGCCAGGGCCTCCGCCTGGGCTTCGCTCCGGTTGTAGTTCACAGCCACTCCCCAGCCCCGGCGGGCGAACAGCCGGGCGGCGGCGGCCCCGATCCCCCGGGATCCGCCGGTGATCAGCGCGTATTTCATGGGATCCCCCCTCCTTACCGTAAAAATTACCCTTATTATAACACGATTTTTCCGCCCGTGCCACAGGAATGGGAAAAACGTCCCGCCCGGGCTTGACCGGACGGGACGCTCGGTGTTTATTGGCCTGCGTAGGTGAACAGCTCACAGCTCCCGGGAACGGTTTCAAACCGTGCCGTTTCGCTGTTAAAGTGGATGGTCCAGCGCAGGAACCAGGGCCATAGCAGGGGGGAGCCGGCCACATCATCGCCGATAAATGCCTCCAAGGGGAATCTGACCTCCATGGCATCGTCGTCGTTAAACTGGTATGTGACAATCTCGCCGGTGACCCGGACATTGACGCCCTCCTCGTCAATCCGGCGAAATATCTCCTCGCTGCCGTCGATGATCAGCTCCGCCGTCTGGCCTTCGTAGGTACAGATGACGGTGTGGGTGTTCTCGTCATACTGGAAGGTGCGGCTGGCGTTGAACTCGTCCACCAGCGGCCTCCAGTTGTGGGTGTAGTCCACCGGGTCGGAGGCGTCCAAATCATATACCACCAGCTCGTCCAGGGATACGCCGGTACCGCTGCCCACGCTGCTGATGATCGCCAGGGGGCCGTAGGTGTCCGGGCCGCCCAGCTTTTTTAACTGGGGGCTGCGGACCAAATGGTCGAACACCTTGTAGAAGTTTCCGTCCCAGCGGATGAGCGTTTTCCCATCAAGGCTGCGAGTGTACATCCAGATCATATCGTCGGGCAATTCCGCCGCTTTGAACCACTCGTTTGGATCGTCGGGGGCATTGTAAATGTCACGGACAGGCGCGCTCAGCGGAGCGGCGGCGGTGATGTCGTCGATGACGGCGGGCCCGCTCTGGAAGTCCAGGTTCAGCTGATCCGGCTCCTGTACCACCCACTTTGTCCCGTCATAACGGACAAAGAAGTATGCCATACCCACAGGCTTGCCCGCCATGTAGTGGAAGCTGTAATCGCTGTTGAGCAGGGTATCCACCCGATTCAGCTTCTGCATCGTTTCGTCCGCCAGATAAAACTCGAAGTTGAAATTATATTGGTTGGCATCGTCCAGGTAGGGTGGACGGAACTGGTTGGCATAGGCGTAGACGTAGCCGTCCCGGATGTGCTCATAGCCGGTGAAGAAGCCCTCTGGCAGGGTGCAGGAGCCGGTGACAAAATGGCGGTAGTAGTCCTCGCTGTCCGGGTCGCCCTCCACGTGGGAGTAGGTGACGGTCAGGCCCCGGCTGTCCGCGTTGTAGCCCGCCACGTTGGTTTGGTTGAACCGCAGCAGGAGATTCTGGCTGTCAAAGGTGTCGGCGAAGGCGAGCGCGCCGCCGTTCCACTCGTACACGTCGTACCGGGCAAAGCCGTTATCCATCCATTGGATCACCACCTCATTCTGCCCGTCGCCGTCGAAATCCCGGACGAGCAGAGCGGGGGACATCCCGGCGGTGAGAATGGGGCCCAGCAGATGGGTCGTGCCGTTCCACTCCAGATAGGGCCGATCGTACTCCCCCTGCCATAGTTTGGCTGTGCCGGCCTCGGAGTCGGGGCTGGCCTCCGCAAGCAGCTCCGCCCCGGCGGGGAGGTAGGGCGCGAGTTTGCCGTCCTCATAGGTGAACCACGCCACGTCGGGCTTCAGGACCTCCCAGCTCTCCGCCGCGGCATATTCCTCCTGGGTGGCCTTCTGGCCGTCCACAAAGTAGAGCAGGTCAATCCCGTTTTCGACAGGCTTGCGATAGGTGGTGTCGTGGCTGATGATTTCGCCCGGCCCAAAGGTCAGGGTGGCGGCGCCGTTCTCAGCGGCGCTGCTGCTCCAGTGGAAGGTGCCGTCCGACTTCAGGTTCCCGAAGGTGCGGTAGCTGGGGTTGTAGCCATAGATTTCATCCCCCTGGCGGCGGAGGATCGCGTAGCCCACAACGCTGTACAGATATTCGTTAGCGTCCTCGGGCCAGATCACCAGCTCGTTGATGCCGTCCCGATCCAGGTCGAGAATGGCCACCCTGCCCACCTCGATCACGGCGTCAGGGAACTCATGGTAGAAGGATCTCAGGTCGTGGATGCCGTAGGTCCGGCCATCGCCCTGGTTATACTGGGAGTAGGCGGAGATGAACTGCCGCTTTCCGTCCAGCACCTCCCGCATCCAGGGATCCAGCAGGGTATCCGCCAGGTTTTCCGGGGGTAATTCGGCGGATACGGTGGGGCTGGGCGAGGGACTGCCCTCCGGGGCCTCCGCCTCCACCGGGTCGGTGAGCAGGCACACCGCCGCCGCCACCGCCATCACCGCGCTCACCACGATCACCCACAGGGCGGGGCGGCGGTAGCGCAGGACGTTCTGGATCCGGCTTCTGGCGTCCCCCTCGTCGAAGGCCAGGGGACAGGGGGCGGGCACCCTCCGCCCGGTGGCCAGGGCCAGCAGGGTGGTTGAGTAATCCGCCTTAATGGCGCTGCCCAGCCGCCGCACCACCGCCTCGTCGCAGGCGGACTCAATGTCCCGGCTCATGAGGATGAACGCCGCCCACACCAGGGGGTTGAACCAGTGCAGGGCCAGGGCAATCCAGCACACCGGTTTGATGATGTGGTCGCGGCGGCGCAGGTGGGCCCGCTCATGGCACAGGATGAACTTCCGAGGCTGGCCCACCAGCCCGGCGGGGAGGTAGATCCGGGGCCGAAACACTCCCAGGATGAAGGGGGAATCCACATTGGGGTGCTCCCAGGCCCCGTCCTTGGCACGGATGGCGTCAAACAGGCGGTGCTTCAGGCGCAGATAAGAAACCAGCGCGTGGAGGCACATGGCGATCGCCCCCGCCAGCCACACCCCCGCCAGCAGGGCCTGCCAAGGGAACCCCGCCGGGGCCTGGGGCTGGGGCCGGGTGTTCGGGGTCACACCGCCAGGTACGGAGAGGGTGGGGGGCAAGGGCGCGGCGTTGGGGTTGCCCTGGGCGGGATTGCCCGCCGTCCCGCCGCCGGCCTGCTCCGGAACCTGGTTGGGGTTCTGGCCGGGGTTGTGGGCGGGGGTGGCCTGGGCTCCCGCCAGCTTGGCGGGCAGCTCCTGCACCGCCTGCACCCGGGCCTCATCCGGGAGGATGGACAGCGGGCTTTCCAGGTTCACCGGAATCAGCAGCCGGGCAAATACCACCAGCCACAGCAGGCACAAAACCTGCTTAGGGGCTCGTTTTTTCAACACAAACCGCAGCGCGATGACAATGGCGGCCGCATATGCGGCGGTCAGGCTCATTTCCCACAGGGATGCCAACGCCCCGTACAGGGAATTCAGCAGGGCAATCATCAGTTCTCCCCCTCTCTGTAGCGATCGATGATGGCCTTCAGCTCATCGGCCTCGGCATCGGAAATAGTGCGGCCCCCCATGAAGTGGGCCAGGAAGGAGGGCAGCGAGCCCTCAAAGGCGCGGTCCACCACAGCGCGGCTCTCCTCCCGGAGCACCTCGTCCTTGGGGACGGCGGCGGTGACCACCGCGTTTTCATTGCGCAGCACTCCCCGCTCCACCAGTT
The DNA here is from genome assembly GCA_910579595.1 of uncultured Oscillospiraceae bacterium. GTDB lineage: Bacteria > Bacillota > Clostridia > Oscillospirales > Oscillospiraceae > Enterenecus. The sequence goes on along the minus strand of CAJTVM010000085.1, from coordinate 2,683 downwards.
TTTTCAGCACGGTATAGGTGGTGGACTTTTTCCAGCCCAGCTCCTTGGCGCACAGCTCCACCAACTTACCGGAGGGCAGGGGTTCGTGATCCCACACAATGCAGGCGAAGCGGTATTCGCCTTCGGCTAATCTCAGGTTGTCCATAGGGGCGCCTCCTTGTCTGGTCTATTGCTATCGACCTCAGTTGCAGTCTATCACAATAGACCACCGCTGTCAACCCCTTTCAGGAAAATTTTACGGCCTGTCCGGGTGTACGCCGGACAGGCCGTTTGCGGTTTAAATTTTACTCGTCCCAGTTGTGCCAGACGTTCTGCACGTCGTCATTGTCCTCCATGATATCGATGAGCTTCTCCATGTTCTTGATGTCGCCCTCGTCGGACAGGGTGACATAGTTCTGGGGCACCATCTCCACCTTGGCGGAGGCAAAGGCGTAGCCCTTTTCCTCCATGGCGGACACCACCGCAGTAAAATCGTCCGGGGCGGTGTAGACGGTGAAGCAGTCCTCATCGGCCTCAAAATCTGCCGCGCCGCAGTCCAGGGCGTCCATCATGGCGGTCTCCTCATCCAAATCCTCCCGTTCGATGACCAGCACACCCTTCTGGTCGAAGGACCAGGACACACAGCCGGTGGCGCCCAGGTTGCCGCCGAACTTGTCGAAGTAGTGGCGCACATCGGAGGCGGTGCGGTTACGGTTGTCGGTGAGGGTTTCCACGATGACGGCCACGCCGCCGGGGCCGTAGCCCTCGTAGGTGATGGACTCGTAGTCGTTGGCGTTACCGGATCCTATGGCCTTCTCAATGGTGCGCTTGATGTTGTCATTAGGCATATTGGCCGCTCGGGCCTTGGCAATGACGGTGGCCAGACGGGAATTGTTGTTGGGGTCGCCGGAGCCGCCGGTCTTGACGGCTACGATGATCTCCCGGGCAATCTTTGTGAACGCCTGGGAGCGCTTGGCGTCCGCCGCTCCCTTAGTTTTCTGAATGTTATGCCATTTGGAATGTCCTGACATACTGGCATCGTTCCCTTCATTGTGAGGTGTAAGCCCCGCGGGGCAGAAAATTCATCCAACAATATAGCACACTTTAACTTACTTTTCAACCCCCGAGGCGGAAAACTTGCGCCTCAATGATCCCTCTGTACAGGAAAGGGGTTTCCCCCCTTTTTCGTAGTACGTATCAAGTGCTGCACCGGCCAGGGCATAACGGGCTTCGTCAGACAGGGACGTATCATCCATAATCTGTTTCAGACTGGCTTTTAGATAAAGTGAATTGAGCACCGGGTCGCACAATCACCTTATGGGGAAATTATCACTCTGAAAATATTCCACAAGGGCGCGGCCAATGGATTCAGCAAACAGGCTGTCACAAAAACGATGGTTCATATCATTTCACCCCGCTGTCATTGTACCCGGTATTTCGGGAATATTCAAGGTGGAAAGCGCAAAATATAATAGAAATCACAAGGGGGTGCTTCTTGTGATTTCCTACCGTCCGCTTTGGGAGACGATGCGCAGAAAAAACGTCACCACATACACGCAGATCAACAAATATCAGTTCAGCAAGGGGACGCTGGATTCCCTGAAGCAGGGCCGCAATATCTCTACAGCTACACTGGATGATATTTGCCGAATTCTGGGCTGTAAGGTAGAGGATGTGCTAGTATATATTCCAAATGAAACGCAAACCTGAAAAAGAAGCCCCCGGTTTACACCGGAGGCTTCTTCCTATTCCTGACTGTTGGTCGCCGGGTAGAATCTTTCAGCCCCTGCCCCGCTCCGTCAGCGAGCGGAGCTCGAAAAGTAACTCAGGGCTTCCCCAGCAGGGCGAACATATTCTTCTTGTACGCCTCCACGCCGGGCTGGTTGAAGGGGTTGACCCCCAGCACATGGCCGCTGATACCGCAGGACAGCTCGAAGAAGTAGAGCAGCCCGCCCAGGGCCCGCACGTCCATCTTGTCCAGGCGCAGCACCATGGAGGGTGCGCCGCCGTCCTTATGGGCGGCCAGGGTGCCCTTGAAGGCCATCTCCCGGACGAAGCTCAGGGGCTTGCCCGCCAGATAGTTCAGGTTGTCCCCGTTGTCGTCGCTGTAGGGCACGGCAATGTCGCAGCCGGTATCGTCCACATAGATCACCGTCTCAAACAGATGGCGCTCGCCGTCCTGGATATACTGGCCCAGGGAGTGCAGATCGGTGGTGAACTGCGCGGAGGCGGGGAAAATACCCTTGCCGTCCTTGCCCTCGGACTCGCCAAACAGCTGCTTGAGCCACTCGCCCACAAAGGAATAGGACGGCTCATAGCTGCAGAACAGCTCGATCTTCTTGCCCTGGCGGTACAGCAGGTTCCGGGCGGCCACGTACTGCCACACCGGGTTGGACATATCCCGCTTGTTGAACGCCTCCATGGCGTCATGGGCGCCGGCCATCAGCGCGGAGATATCGGTACCGCCCACGGCGATGGGCAGCAGACCCACGGCGGTGAGGACGGAGAACCGCCCGCCCACCTCGTCGGGCACCACGAAGGTCTCCCAGCCGTTGGAGTCAGCCAGGGTTTTCAGCGCGCCCCGGGCCTTGTCGGTGGTGGCGTAAATGCGCTCGTTGGCCTTCTCGCCGTATTGCTTTACCAACAAATCCCGGAACACCCGGAAGGCCACGGCGGGCTCAGTGGTGCCGCCGGACTTGGAGAT
>CAJTVM010000084.1 GCA_910579595.1 uncultured Oscillospiraceae bacterium | reverse complement strand
AGTGAACTAAGCAGACTCACTATAAATCGTCTGCAAATCTTATTATACGAGGTAACGACAAGTGGCTAAATTAGTAAGCCCCCAGATCTCGGTCACCTTTACCGAGCTGGGCATCAGCGCCATCACCCGGGGCGACAAGGGCACGGTGGCCCTGATCGTCCGGGACGGGTTGGAGGTGGATCCCGCCTTTGCCATCACCCAGGCCACCCAGATCCCGGACGCGTTGGGCAAGGAGACGGTGGACTACATCAAGCGCACCTTCCTGGGCTACGTCAACCCGCCCAAGAAGGTGATTGTGTACGTGCTGGCCCCGGAGGGCAAGCTGGCCGACGCCCTGGATTACATGGCCACCACGGTGTTCGACTACATATGCGGCCCGGCGGACTGCACGGCGGAGGAGGCGGCGGACATCGCCAGCTGGGTGAAAAGCCAGCGGCTGAACAACGGAGCCAAGTACAAGGCGGTGCTGCCCAACCACAAAGCGGACAACTACGCCATCGTCAACTTTACCGGCGACGCCATGACCGACGGCATTACGGTGTGGGACACGGCGGCATACTGCTCCCGTGTGGCGGGGCTGCTGGCGGGCACGCCCATGAAGATCGCCGCCACCTACGCGCCCCTGCCGGAGCTGTCCGACTGCGCCCGGCTGACGAAGGAGGAGGCCGACGAGGCGGTGGGCAGCGGCGAGCTGGCCCTGCGCTGGGACGGGCGGAAGGTGAAGCTGAACCGGGCGGTGAATTCCCTGGTGACCACCTCCCAGGGGATGCTGGACAGCTTCAAGAAAATCAAGATCGTGGAGATCATGGATCTCATCCGCACCGACATCTCCGCCACGGCGGAGGACGAGTACATCGGCAAGTACGCCAACACCTACGACAACAAGCTGCTGCTGATTACCGCCATCCGGGGCTATTTCATGGGGCTGGAGCAGAGCCAGCTGGTGAAATCGGGGTATACGGTGGATCTGGACGTGGACCGCATTGAGCAGTACCTGATGAGCCGGGGCGTCAACACCGACGAGATGAGCGAGTCGGAGATCCGGGAGGCGGACACCGGCTCCCATGTGTTTATCATCGTGCGGTGCAAGATCCTTGACGCCATCGAGGATATCTTTATTGAAGTCGAAATTTAACCGCTATCCCCGCCGGCGGCGGGGTAGCGGGAGATAGTTCAAGGAGGGAATGTAAATGCCAGAGGCAATGATCCCCGCCAACCGGCTGATGTCGGGCACCTGGGGGCAGGTGTGGGTGGACAACGAGCTGTGGGCCGACCTGTCCGCCGCCCAGGCCAAGATAACCTACAACAAGTCCGCGGTCAATATCTGCGGCGCTATGGCGGAGGATTCCAAGGTCACCAGCGTGAAGGGTACCGGCTCCATCACCGTGGCCAAGGTGTACACCCGCAACATCAACCGGGCGGATTCCCTGATGGAGGGCCACGACGTGCGGGCCACCATCGTGATGAAGCTGGCCGACCCGGACGCCTACGGCGCGGAGCGGGTGGCGCTGTATAATTGCAGCTTCGACGACGAGACCATTATGGATTTCCAGCACGGGCAGCTGGGCAAGACCACCCACCCCTTTACGTTTACCAAACGGGAGTGGCTGGACGTGGTGAAGCCGCAGTAAGTGTACTGGGCAAGGCCCGGACGGGACAGCCCCACTCCCAGCGCGGCAGCGATAGGCTGCAGGGCGCTGGATCGCTGCCGGCGTGCTCGCGGAGCTGTCCCGTCCGGCCTCCGAAAACAGAAAGTGAGGGAATCACGTTGAACAAATTTTTAGACCAGATGCTCCGGGCGGAGGCGGAGGACGTGCAGAAGAACCTGCCCACGGCCCGGTATGAGATCAAGCGGCTGAGCCGCGCCTTGGGGGAACCAGTGGCGCTGGAGCTGAGGGCGCTGCCCTACGGCAAGGCCCAGGAGCTGCGGGACATGGAGCACGACCAGGAGGTGCACATACTCCTGTCCGGGTGCGAGGAGCTGAAGGCCCCGGAGCTCCAAACCAAGTTCGGCGGCGTCACCCCGGCGGAGACGGTGAAGGCCATGCTGCTGCCGGGGGAGATCGCCGATTTGTCCCGGGCGGTGGAGCGGCTGAGCGGCTACCGGCAAGTGACCATCCGTGAGATAAAAAACGGTTAGAGGAGCACAGCGACCCGGATCTGGAGCTCCTGTGGTGGCTGTTCCGCCACAAAAATGTAATGCCCTGGGACGCGTATGAGCACATCCTCCACCCGGGGCCCCGGGATTTGGCCTATGCTTTCGCCGCTTATGAGTGCGAAAACATACCGAAAAAATAACGCCGCCCCGGTGGGGGCGGCGGGTCAGAGCAGTGAGGCACAGCACAAAGCCATAAGCGCCGCGCAAATGCAGCCGGCGATAAAACGCGGGCTTTTGATCAGATCCGCTGTGCTGGAGGGCATATGCTTTCCGAACAAGATAGAGAGAAACAGGAACATCCCAATGAACCCAAACAAGCCTATTCCTATGGCCGCGCTTACGATATCCATTGTGCCCCCCCCCTTTTTTCCAGTATACCACGAATTGTGCCCAAGTCAAGAGGTGAAACCATGCCAAGAGACAGTCTGAATATCTATCTGACCGCCACCGATAAGATGTCCCCGGTGCTGGCGTCCATTACGGACAAGACAAAAGCCCTGGACAAGGAAAGCCAACAGCTGGAACAGACCTATGAGGCATTGCAAAAGGCCAATAAGGGGCTGATCGCGCAAAAAACAGAGCTGCAAAAAAAGCTTCAGGAGGTCAACGAGGAAGTCAAGGGGGCCCGCAAACAGTTCAAGGAGCTGGGGGATGAGGCAAGCTCCGATGCTTATGAAAAGGCCCAGCAGAAGCAGCAGAAGCTGCGCAATGAACTCGCTGCCACCAACAAGTCACTCCAGGAAAACCAGAAGATATACAAGGAGAACATTGAGATTATCCGCAAAGGAAGCGTGGAGGAGCAGGGCACGGGGCTGGGAGATATCGCCAAGGGGATATTTACCGGTCAGATTGGCCAGATGTTCGCGTCCTCTCTGGGTGGGCTGGGACAGTCCCTGCTGACCAGCGCCATCGGTATGCCGGAGGCCTCCCTGATCTCCAATACGCTGAGCAGCGCCATATCCGGGGGCGCGGCGGGCGCGATGTTCGGCCTTCCGGGCATCCTGCTGGGCGCGGGCCTGGGCGGGCTGTCCGGCCTGATTTCCGGCGGCACGGAAATTTATGAGGCCAGGGACGACGCGTTCAAGGAATACTACGGCGGGCTGTACGAGGACGTGAGCGCCCGGCCGGGGGAAATGGTAGAGTCCGGCTCCACCATCGCCGGGGGCCGGGAGCAGACCCGCATGGCCTTCTCCCAGCGGCTGGGCGGGGACGAGGAGGCCGACGCCTACCTGGCCCGGGTGGAGAAGATGGCGGCCAACACCAACTACGAGTATGACGAGATCGTGGGCTATACCAAGCTGCTGCTGAACAGCTACGACCAGGACGAGGTGTTCGGCGTGCTCCAGAAGCTGTCCGACGCCACCGCTGGGCTGGATCTCAGCTCCGGGGACGTGAACATGATGATCTCCGGGCTGTCCCGGATGCGCACCACCGGCAAGGCCACCCAGGAATACCTCAATTATTTCCGGGAGCGGGGCGTGGACGTGGACCAGGCCCTGGCCGACGACCTGGGCGTGGACAAAAGCGCCATTGCGGAGATGGTGACCAAGGGGAAGATCGGCGGCGAGGACGCGGCCCAGGCCATCCTGGACTTCATCCAGAAGGAGTTCGGCGGGCTGTCCGACATCCTGGCCGGTACCTACGACGCCATGGTGGACAACCTGGGGGACATGAACGCGTCCCTGGAGGCCCGGGGCGGCGACGCCTACAACGAGCTGCGCAAGGAGGGCGTACAGGCCGAGATGGACGCCCTGGGCGGGGCGCTGGGGGACGCTATCGGGGAAATCAACGCCGTAATGGGCGAAAACCAGGCCCGCAAGGAAAATATGCAGGAGCAGTATATGCGGGAGGCGCTGGAGGCGGTGCTGCTGGGCAAGGAGGGCAGCGTGTTCAGCGAGGAGGAAAACGCCAAGCTGGCGGAGCTGTCCGCCCAGTACACGGAGCTGAAGGCCCGGTATGAGGAGAGCGGCGGCACCGACGTGGAGGCCGGGGCGCAGATGGAATCGCTGTACGAGCAGGCCCAGGCGCTGGGGCAGGCGTATTTTGACAACAGCGAATTTGTTCAAATGCTCAACAATACGGAGCTGGACGAGATCCAGGCCATCCTGGACAACACGGCGGCGCTGACGGAGGCCACGACGGCCTCCTACAATATGGCCCAGCAGCTGAGCAAAGGGTATGCCGGAATGACGCTGTCAGCGGAAGATATGTCCAGCGCCCGCAAAACCGCTTCGGAGAATACGCTGAATTCCTCCCAGGCCCGCCGGTACGGAACGTCCACGAACAAGAAAAAGACGGGCCGCAGCCGGTATGCTTTCGGCCTGGACCGGGTGCCCTATGACGATTACCCGGCGCTGCTCCATGAGGGGGAGCGGGTGCTCACCGCGTCCCAGGCCCGGGCCCAGGACGGGGGGCAGGGAGGCTTGCCGCCCATCCAGCTCACCATCACCGGCAACAGCTTCACCGGCGCCCCGGAGGAAATGGCGGACAAGCTGGCGGAGATCCTGGCGCGGAAAATCACCCAGGCGGTTACGGCGGCGGCGCCAAAATAAAAGGGCGCCGGGATGGCCCCGGCGTCCAATCAGGATTCCTTTTTTGGCTTGTACTGTTCTTCTCCCGTCTCAATCCAGAGGATAAAATCAGCAATTTCTGTGTCAGTCCACCCCTTGGCCCTGAGGCCGAGGATCAGCCTGGAACTTTCAGACATATTCATTGTCCGCACCTCCTTATGAGGCCATTATAGCATGGACAAGCGGGGGGCGCAAGGAGGTTTTTTTATGGAGCGCGTCATCATTTTGAAAAATACGGACAAAAACCAGGCGCTCACCCTGCCGGTAACGCCGTCCAGCTACCCCATGGCGGCGGGACGGGCGGTGGAGCGGCTGGATATGGCCCAGACGGGACAGGTGGCCCTGCCGGGGCTGAAAAGCCTGTTTACCGGGACGCTGGAATTTGAGCTGCCCGCCCAGACCTATCCCTTCATGACCGCCGGGGCGGCGGCGGAGCCCCAGCGGTACATCGAGCAGCTCACCGGCTGGAGCCGGGACGCCAACGTGTGCCGGTATATCGTCACCGGAACCGGCATCAACATCCCCGTGCTGCTGGGGGCGCTGGACTACGGGGAACAGGACGGCACCAACGACGTGTACTGCAAGCTGCCGCTGTACGAGTACCGCTTCCTGGACGAGGCAAAGGTGGAGAAGGTCACCCAGAATGCCGGACGCCCGGTGGAGACGCCGCCCCAGACGGCGGGGAGCTACACGGTGGTGAAGGGGGACAGCCTGTGGGCCATCTGCAAACGGTTTTACGGGGACGGCTCGCTGGCCTACAAGCTGGCCACCGCCAACGGCATCAAAAACCCCAACCTCATCTATCCCGGCCAGGTGCTCACCCTGCCGGACAAGGGGGCGCTGACGGGATACGCGGCCACCCCGGCCCCGGCGTCCCCCGGCAGGGTCCAGAGCGGCGGCACGGCAAAAACGGCGTCCGGGCCGGTGGAAACGGGCTCCGCGCAATCGGCGGCTGACGCGATGGCCCGTGGGGCGGTAGCCGCCGCACGGGCCGCCATCGGACTGAAATGAGGCGGACATGGAACAGGAATATGTGAAGCTCCGGGCCACCAGCCCGGACGGCGCCACCGCCAACATCACCGAGCTGTGCCGCTCCATCACCTGGAGCGGGGACTGGCGCAACGCCGCCCGGACGCTGTCCTACGCGCCTGTTATCTGCCAGGATGACACCCATCTGCCCAGGGCGCCCACCGGGCTGGGCGGCTCGGTGCGGTTCTGGCGGGGCGGGGATCTGCTCATGGACGCCTACGCCCTGGAGCGCACCCGGGACAGCCTGGGCAAGACCATTGACGTCACCGCCTACGACAAGGGGCTGTACCTCACCCGGAACAGTACCTTCCTGCGGGTGGAGGGCCAGACGGCGGAGGCGGTCACCGCCATGGTGTGCGGCCAGTTTGGCATCCCGGTGGGGGCGCTGGCGGCCACGGGGGTGCCCATCACCCGGAATTTTATGGGGGCGCCGCTGTACAAAATCATCATGACCATGTACACCCTGGCCGCCGACCAGACGGGAAAGAAATACCGCATCCGCTTCCGAGGGGCCAGCCTGGAGGTGGTGGAGATGGCGCAGTCCCCGGAATCCGTCATCCTGGCCCCGGGGAGCAATCTGCTGTCCTGCGTCACCAAGGAGAGCGCCAGCTCCATGATCAACTCGGTGGCCATCTACGACGATGGGTACAACCTCGTCAAAAAGCAGGAGGACAGCGCCGCGGTGGCCCTGTACGGGCTGATGCAGACGGCCATCCGCTCTGGGGCCTATGACGACCCGGAGGGCCACGCGGCCCAGGTGCTGAAGGAGAACGGGCTGAAAACCACCATCACCGCCAACGCCCTGGGGGATCTGCGGCTGATCACCGGGAGCACGGTGGTGGTCCACGAGCCGGTGACAGGGACAGACGGGCTGTTCTGGATCCTGTCCGACACCCATACCTGGACGCGGAATATTTACCAGACCAAGCTCACCCTGTCGCTGGAGGCGGTGATGGACAGCCAGACGGCGGGGAGCGAGGGGAAAAAGTGAGGGGGACTGAGCATGGACGGCAATCCATACGCCGCCCTGGCGGCGCTGGCCCGGGGCATGGATCTGGAAACCGGCGAAAGCCGCGCCAGCGCCCAGGCGGGGCTGGGCGCCATCCAGGCCCGGATGCGGCTGGGGCGGGTGGTGGGCACCGCGCCCCTCACCGTCAACGTGTCGGGGCTGAATCAGCCGCCCAGTGCGCTGCGGGTGAATGAGCGGCTGGTGAAGGGGGCCAGGTGGAAAACCAAGACCACCAGCCCCAACAGCGACTACAGGGGGCTGTCCGGCTCGGTCACCGGGCAGGTGCACAGCACCGATACCGTCATCGACAAAGCCACGGTGGAGCAGCTGGAGCTGGACCTGGAGTCGGGGGACGAGGTGCTGCTGCTCACCCAAGACGACCAGGTATTTTACATCATCATGAAGGTGGCGGAGGCGGTATGAGTATTTTCCCCATGATTGACCCGGGGCCAGTTGAGGACAACGGCAGTCAAGCGCTTCCCCTTTGCAGGGAGGCAGCCTGGGATTTTGTGAACGATGTGCCCGTATTCCGGGGCGGCGAACCGGTGGTGGTGGAGGGCAAGGAGGCGCTGAAGGTGTGGATCTGGCGGGCGCTGCGCACGCCCAGGTTCAAATATGAAATCTACTCCTGGGCCTACGGCTCCGAGTTCGAGAGCCTGCTGGGCCAGGCGTACAGCGATTCCATCAAAACCGCCGAGGCCCCCCGCTACCTGCGGGAGTGCCTACTCATCAACCCCTATATCACGGCGGTGCGGGATATTTCTGTCACCTTTGACAGCGCAAGGCTGACGGTGAAGGGGACGGCAGTCACAATTTACGGGGAGGCGGACTTTTATGCCTTTGTTTGAAAACATCACGCCGGAAACCATCCTGGAGCGGATTCTCAGCCGGATGGACACTGATTTGCAGACCCGGGAGGGCTCCTACGCCTACGACCAGGCCGCGCCCATCGCCTTTGAAATCTGGCGGGTATTCATGACGCTGGATGAGCTCATTGAGGCGTTCTACGTCAATGAGGACAGCGGGCCGTACCTGGACGCCCATGCGGCGCTGTTTGCCATGGTCCGCCGGGCAGGCACAAAGGCCGCGGGGAAGGTCCGGCTCTTTGGCCGGGACGGGGTGGAGATCCCGGCGGGCACCGCGTTCTACGCCGGGGGGCTGGAGTTCCAGCTGGCGGCGGACGCTGTGATCCGGGACGGCTCCGCCGCCGGATACCTCCAGGCGGGGGCGGTGGGACAGAAATACAACGTCCCCGCCGGCTCTATCAACCAGATCCTGCGCAATATCCCCGGGCTGGAGCGCTTTGAATGCGGCCCCACGGAGGGCGGCGCCGACCCGGAGGGGGACGCGCCCCTGTACGAGCGGCTGGACGAGAAGCGCAAGCGCCCGCCCACCAGCGGCAACCCGGCCCACTACCGGGAGTGGGCGCTGAGCGTGGACGGGGTGGGGGCGGTGCGGGTGACGCCGCTGTGGAAAGGCCCCGGCACGGTGCTGGTGCTCATCGCAGGCTACGACCGCCGCCCGGTGGATCATGTGGTGGTGGACGCCTGCAAGGCGTACATTGAGAGCCAGCGGCCCGTGGGCGCGGACGTCACCGTGGCCTCCGCCAAGGCCGTGGAGGTGGGGGTGAGCGCCCAGGTGGTATTACACCCCGGCGCGTCCCTGCCCGCCGTAGAAGCGGCCTTTGTGTCCAAATTAGACGCATACCTGACGGGGCTGGCCTTTGAGGAGTTCACGGTTTTCGTGCGCAGGGTGGGGGCGCTGCTGCTGTCCTGCGACGGCGTGGTGGACTACAGCGGGCTGACCGTTAACGGCGTGTGGGGCAACCTGGAGCTGGCCTCCGACGAGGTGCCCGTCACCGGGGAGGTGCACCTGACATGAGGGAATTGATGTCCTATCTGCCGGAGAACTACCCGGACAGCCGGGAGACCACCACCTTCCAGGAGGCCCTCCAGCCGGAGGTAAACCTCATGTGGCAGGCCAGGGACGAGCTGCTGGCCCAGCTCAGCCCGTACACCGCCGACTGGGGGCTGTGGTACTGGGAGGACGCGCTGGGGCTGGGGGCCTGTGAGGGTTTGGCACTTGACACCCGGCGGCGGCAGATCGTGGCCAAGCTCCAGGGCCGGGACACCACCACCCCGGCGGTGGTAAAGGCGGTGGCGGAGACCATGCTGGGGGTGCCGGTGACGGTCATTGAGGTGTTCGGCGAGTACCGGGTGGAGCTGGAGGTGGACGGCGGCGGGAAACTGCCCCCCGGGGCGGAGGTGCTGAAGGGGCGGCTGCGGGAGATCATGCCCGCCCACCTGGACTGGGCGCTGGTGATCCCTGTGCGGCTGGACATCCCCATCCGGGCGGCGCTTGGCCCGCGCATTGCCCGCACCGCGCCGCCCATGTACCGGGCCGCGCTGCCGGCGGGGCGGCTGGACGCCGCCGCCCTGATGGGGGTGCGCTCCAGCACGGTGGCGCTGCCCATGGCGGACGGACAATCCCTCCTGGGGTAAAAGTCCGGGACGTTCCCCCGCGCAAGCGGGGGAATGCCCATAAAAATACCCCCTGGGGTAAAATTTTGTGAGGTGATCATTTTGGGCTATAACGTTTACATGACAAAGGCCGGGTTCGCCCTCCAGGCCAAGCTGTTCGCCCAGGGCGGGGAGCTGGAAATCACCCGGGTGGAGGTAGGCTCCGGCATCCTGAGCGAGGACACGGACTGGCGGACGCTGGCGGGGCTGGTGGAATCCCGCGCCACGGCAGCCTCCACCGCGCCTGTCCGGCGGGACTGCACCGTCAGCCTGGAGATCGAATACCGCTCCGATTTGGACGGCGGGGTGGAGGAACCCTTCCAGATCAACGAGTTCGGCGTGTTCGCCCTGGGCGCGGAGGGGGAGGAGGCGCTGATCCTCTACGGGGATCTCAGCGACTGCCCGGACACCGCCGTGCCCCTGAAATACGGCGGGTGCGTGCGCCGCTACCCGGTGCTGATGGTGATTGGGCCGGACGCCGGGGCCAAGCTGGACTATCCGGCGGGGGCGTGGGTGACGCACCAGGAGCTGGCGGAGGCTGTCGCCAACCACGACGCAGATCCCAAGGCCCACCCGTACCTGCTGGGACTGTACGCGGGGCTGGATGCCCGGCTGGCGCTGATTGAGCTGATGTACAACACCGACGTGTCCGGTAACCCGTTCACGGTGACCTTCGAGAGCCTGACGGGGCTGGTGTGCACGGGCGTTTGGAACGCCGCCCTGGGGCGGCTGGAATTTTAGGGGGTGAGGGGATATGGCACTTGTGAAATTAGGCAATAAGGCGGTTGGCAGCATCGTCAAGCTGAACGTTGATGGCGTGGCCAAGGAGTTCATTGTGGTGCACCAGGGCCTGCCGGGGACGATGTATGACGCGTCCTGTGACGGGACGTGGGTGCTGATAAAGGACTGCTATGAAAAGCGGCAGTGGCATAGATCCAATGTAAACGACTACGCCAACAGCGATATCCATAAGTATCTCAACCGTACAATTCTCAACCTGTTCGATGTCGACATCAGGGCGTCTATCAAGCAGGTCAAGATTCCGTATCGGGCGGGGAATGGCTATGAAAAAACTGTCACCAGTGGGGCAATGGGCCTACTGGTTGAAATTTTTCTACTGAGTGCCGCAGAGGTAAATGTTGGTCACGGATTGATACCTACCAATGAGGGTGCTTGTCTGTCTTACTTTAATGACTGTCCGCCAATACTCGGAGCCAGTAAGCGAATTACAACGCTAAACGGTTCAGCTTACCCATGGTGGCTTCGTTCCCCTGCCTGCACAGCTTCATATGGCATTCCGAGCGTCTTAGACATCAATTTGGCTGGCAAGTCGGAAACCTATACCAGCGGCAGTAAGAACAACGCATGCACCAGAGCGGTGGGCATCCGCTTTGCCATGATCCTGCCCAAGGATCTGTGGGTGTCCGACGATGGCACCATAGTCACCAACACCCCGCCGTCCATGCCGTCCTCCATCACCATCCCGTCGCAGATCAACGGCGGCAGCACCATCACGGTG
>CAJTVM010000083.1 GCA_910579595.1 uncultured Oscillospiraceae bacterium | reverse complement strand
CTTGGCAAACTGCGCGCGGGTCATGGGGCCGTCAGGGTTGAAGGTGCCATTATCGTGGCCGTTAAGTACGCCATAACCGGCCCAGCGCTCGATGGCATCACTGGCCCAGTGATCCCCGGACACATCAGTAAAGGCGCCCTCGTCCGCCGCCATAGCGGGCACGAGCATCATGGACGCGACCATGCACACGGCCAGCAAAGCGGCTAAAAGCTTCTTTTTCATAGGGTATATGACCTCCCTGTCTTTAGATTCTATCATGCTGGGGCACCCAGCATGACGGCTTATAATATTATAAGCCCGGTCCCCAAAGATTGCAACCCCCAACCGAGAAAATTTTGGGAAACCCGGCATATTTTTTGAGGGGCAGGGCGGGGCTTATTTCCCCTCAATGAAATAGGACGCCTCCATGTCCGCCGTGGCCAGGGCAAAGGCCAGGGGGTACTGGGCCAGAGCCTGGCCCACGGTACGGCTGTCCTCCGGCCCGGAGAACCCCATGTGCCAGCGGATTGCCATGGCCTCCTCCCGGGTCAGGCGCATGAAGCCGGAGATGATGTACACGGATTTCTCCCCGTGGCCGTAGGGGAGCTTGTCCTCATAGAAGAAGGTGGGGACTTTTTCCCATTTCCCGGTGGCGTCGTCCTTGACGTTGCGGGTACCGGCCTTGTAGCATCCCACCTTGCACAGGTCGTGGAGCAGGGCGGCGATGGCCGCGGACTCCATGGGGTAATCCATACCATAAAGCTCTTTGACGCGGTCCCGCGCCAAATAGGCCTCCAGGCAGCGGAACACGTTGACGCTGTGGTCGCACAGCCCTCCGGCGTAAGCGCCGTGGAACCGGGCGGAGGCGGGGGCGGTAAAGAAGTCGCTTTTGTTTTCCAGGTAGTCCAGCAGCTCGGCGGAACCCTCCCGGTGGATGTGCTCCTGGTAGATTTGGATAAATTCGTCTTTTCCCGGCATGGCGGCATCCTCCTTTTCTGACGGCGGGGTCATGCGGTCATCTCGGCGATTTCCCGTTCGGCCTCCCCCCGGGTGTCGGCGGAAAAGCAGAACGCACCGTCCAGGTAAACCTCCACATGGCCTCTTACAAATTCGATCTCGTACATAACGGGACACTCCTTTCGGTTTGCTTCTGAGTACAGCATACCCGAAATAGGGTCCCATAAACCGGCACTAATTACAGATAAATCACAGAAATATCATGTTCCCGTGCCCACCGCGCCTCCCTGCCGTGGCAGGAAAACAGGAGGATCTGCCTGTCCCGCGCCGTGTTTTTCAAAAAGTCCAGCGCCAGGGCGCAGCGTTCATCGTCAAACGCGGCCAGCGCGTCGTCCAGCACCACCGGCGCCTCCGGCACGGTTAGGGCGCAGACCGCCAGCCGGACGGCCAGGTAGAGCTGCTCCGCCGTCCCGGTGGAGAGCGCCAGCCAGGAGCGGGGAAGGGGGGCGTCCTTCCGGCCCGCCTGGGCGGAAAAGTCCCTCGCCAGGGCCAGCTTCTCCCAGCGACCCCCGGTGAGGGCGGTGAAAATGGCCCCGGCCTCCCGGTTCAGGGCGGGGGAGAACCGCTCCCGGAGGGCGGCGTTGGCCGCGCCCAGGGCGTCCAGGGCGATGGAAAGGGCGTCGTATTCCGACTGGCGCCGGGCAAGCTGGGCGTCCAGCTCTCCCCGCCGGGCTTCCATATCCCCGGCCCCGCCCATGTGGGACAGCGCGCCCTCGGTACGGGCCAGCTCCTTCTGCACCCAGGCCAGCTCCCGCTCCACGGCGGACAGCTGAGCGGCGGCGGCGGCTTTGGATTGGGCGGGGGGATAGAGCATCTCCAGCGTGTCCGCCAGCTGCCCCCCCTGGGCGGCGAGATCGTCCACCCGGCGGCGGGCGGCGGCTTCCGCGGCCTTTGCCTGCTGTGCTGCGGCCAGCGCCTCCCGGTATTGCGCGGCCTGGTCCAGCCAATCTGTCTCATCTGATATGGGCAGGGGGCAGAGTTTACCCAATTCCTGCCGGGTCTTTTTCCCCCGGTACCGATAGAGAAAGGAGACGATGAGTGCCGCCGTGGCAATTCCACCAGTACAGGCAAAGGAAGCGGCCCATTTCCCGCTCCACAGGGCAAGCGCTAACCCGACAAGAAGCATCACAACCGCCAAGCCCGCGCAAAGCCATACGGTCCACCGCTGTTCACGGGCGGTTTTTTCCAAAGCCTGCCGCTGAATTCTCCGGCGGCGGTTTTCCTCTACTGCTTTGTCCCGATCCTGCTGCTTAGCCTGGGCGAAAATCCACGCCTTTTCCCCAGACATACTCCCAAACACCGGGTGGGGCTTATCCTCCGGCACAGCGCCCTTGGCCCGCTCCCACTCCAAGTACGCCTCCCCATAACGGCGGTTCAGCTCGTGCCGTTCCAGCCGCGCCCAAATCTCCAGGTCAGATTGCAGCTCCCGCCGCTTTTCCTCCAGCCGCTCCAGTTCCTGTTCCGCCTCGGCGCGGCGGCGGCGGGCCTCGTCCATCTCCCGGATGGAGCTGTCCAACAGGTTCCGTTCTTCCTCCAACTGGGGGATCAGCCCGTTGGCCCTGTTGGCACGGCGGCGGTTGCGCCAGTCCTTCAGGGTACGCTCCACGTCGGAATAGGCCGCGTCCTCCTGGCCCGATGTGGCCAGGGCGGAGATACGGGCCTCCAGCTCGCCGCTGTGGGCGATGGCCGCGCCCCCCTGGCCCACAAAGGCGGAGCGCAGGTACACGTCCTTCCCCACCCCGGTGAGCTGTTCCCCCGCGCCGGCGGCGGAGAGGCCGGGGACGGGATCGCCGGAGGCGGTGTACACCGCCTCAAACCCACCGAAGGGATTGGCGCGGACGGGGAAGCGGCGGATGGTGATATCCCTGCCCTGCCACTCCACCTGTAATTCCCCGGACATACGCGCCCCCGACCAGGGCAGATAGCGGGTTTTGTCCGCCAGGAACCCGGTCTTGTCCCGCTCCCTGGTGTCGATGCCGTAGAGCATGGCCTTCAAAAACCCCGCCCAGGTGGATTTCCCCGCCTCGTTGGGGGCGGTAATCACGGTGAGGCCCGCGTCCGGCTCCAGCGCGGCGTTGTCCAGCCCGCCGAAGGTAGCGGTCATTTTTTTGATTCTCATGGCCGGACGTCCTCCCCTCCCTCCAGCGCCGCCAGCCCGAACCGGGCGGCAAGCAGGAGCTTTTCCCGTTCCCCGGCGTCCGCTCCGTCCAGGCGGGAGCGCATTTCCCGCAAAAACAGGCCGGTGAGGGAATCCTCGTCCGCCCTCGCCCACAGATCGGCGGGCAGGGTCGTCTCATCCCGCAGCTCCACATGGAAGAAATGGGGCTCTGCCAGGGCCGTCAGCGCGGCCAGATCCGGGGCGTCCCGGCTCTCGCCGGTGAGCAGGAAGCGCACAAAATCGGGGCGCTCCCCCTGGGTCAGGGCGGCGGCGAACCCGTCCACGTCCACCGTTTCCACGCGGTACTGCCGCCTGCCTGTCTCCACAAACCGGAGCTCGGCCTGACTTCTGTCCACCGTCACGATGGACACGCCCTTCGGCCCCAGCTCGTCAAACCCCCGCCCCTCCGGGCACCCGGGGTAGGCCCACAGGGTTTTGCCCGCCCGGCCGCTCACCCCGGCGTGGACGTGGCCCAGGGCGGCATAGGGGACGCCGCATCCCTCCAGCGACTTGGGCGCGATGGGGGCGTAATTCCCCGCCAGCCCCACCTCGCCGTGGACGCACAGCAGGTGGAGCTTTCCATCCTCCGGCGCCGTGAAACCCGCCAGGGGATCGTCCTCCCGGTGGGGGGCGGTGAAGGCGCAGCCGTGCACCACGCAGCCCAGCCCCGGCAGCTCCACCGATTCCAGCTCGGGCTGGACAAAGATATGTACGTTGTCCGGCCAATCCCCAGCGGCATAAGGGGATCTGCCGTGGTAATAATCGTGGTTCCCCGGCGCGATGAACACCGGGACGGCCATGGCCCTCAGGGCCTGGGCCAGCGCCCGGACGGTCTCCGGGTACACCCGCTCCCCGTCAAACAGGTCGCCGGGGAGAAGGACCAGCTCCACCCCCTCGTCTCTGGCCAGCGCCGCCAGCCGCCCGGGAAGCTCCCGAAGCTCGGCCCGGCGCAGGGCGCTCTTCGCCCCCGGCAAGCCGGACAGGGGGGAATCCAGGTGGAAATCCGCCGCGTGAAGCAATCTCATAGAATATCCACCCTCTGCACACTCACGCAGCGTTTTGCGCCGGGATCAATCTCAAACAGCACCGCGTTCAGCTTGCACGGCCCCGGCGCTGGCTCAAACCGCTGGGGCAGCCCCCCCAGGAACCGGTTGATCGCCTGCTCCGGACGGATGCCGATGACGGATTGGGCCGGGCCGGTCATGCCCAGGTCGGTGACGAAGCCCAATCCCTGGGGCAGCACCTGGCCATCAGCGGTGGGCACATGGGTGTGGGTGCCCCACAATGCCTGGACCCGCCCGTCCAGATGCCAGGCCATGGCCCCTTTCTCGCTGGTGGCCTCGGCGTGGAAGTCCACCAGGGTGATATCGGCTCCGTCCCGCTTCAAAATCTCGTCAACCTTTGTAAAGGGGTTGTCAAAATTGGCGTCCATTGCCACCCGTCCGATGAGATCCACCACCTGGATGCGCAGCCCCCGGGGGCCGTCGAACACCCCCCAGCCCCGGCCGGGGGCGCGGCTGGTGTAATTGGCGGGGCGGATGATGTAGGCATTGCCCTCCATATATTTAACTATTTGGCGTTTATCCCAGGTATGATTGCCCATCGTTATCACATCTGCCCCGGCGGCAAAGATGGCGTCCGCCTGGGCCGGGAGCAGGCCGTTGCACGCGGCGTTCTCCCCGCACACCACGGTGAAGTGGACGCCGTGGAGCCTGCGCAGGGCGGGCAGATGGCGGCAGAGGAACTCCACCCCGGCGTCCCCCACCACGTCGCCCACGGCCAATACGTGAATGTTCATCAATATGTCCCCCCTTAATCAAAAGGGGGCAAACGGCTTGCCGTCCGCCCCTTCTGCATTTGTCTCAGCTCTGCTCCACCAGCACGAGGCATCCGTCCTTGTCGTACTTCAGCAGCTGGATCTCCGCCCTGGTGGTCCGGGCAATGTCCCGCATTTTCACGGACTCCGTCACCGACGCCATCAGTGTGTAGGACACGCCGTGCTTTTTCGCCCGGCCCGTGCGGCCGATGCGGTGGATATAGTATTCCTGCTCGTCGGGCACGTCGTAGTTGAATACCGCGTCCACATCGTCGATGTCCAGCCCCCGGGCCGCCACATCGGTGGCCACCAGCACCTGTATTTTCCCATCCTTGAACTTTTTCAGCGTCTGCTCCCGCACCCGCTGCTGGATGTCGCCATGGATGGCCTGACAGGAAAAGCCCCTCATTTTCAGCAGCCCCGCCAGCCGGTCCGTCATATTCTTGGTGTTGCAGAAGGCGATGGCCCGCTCGTAGCCCCCGTTGGTGAGCAGCGCCGTCATGGTGTCCAGCTTCTGCTCCCGGCCCATCAGCTCGATGGCGTACTGCTGGATGTCCGGGCGGTTTTCCTCCACCGGGCGGACGGTGATTTCCGCCGGGTCGCGCTGATATACCCAGGAAATATCCATAACTTCCCGTGATATGGTTGCAGAAAATAACCCCAGGTTTCGGCGGTGGGGCATTTTGTCCAAAATCCGGGTGACGTCCTGGATGAATCCCATGTCCAGCATCCGGTCCGCCTCGTCCAGCACCACGGTCTGCACCTTGTCCAGCTTGACCGTGCGCCGCTTCATGTGATCCATCAGCCGTCCCGGCGTGGCCACCACGATCTGGGGCCTGCTTTTCAGCTGGGTGATCTGCTTCTCGATGGGCTGCCCGCCGTAGAGGCACACCGAGCGCACCCCCTCCCGGAAGGCGCACAGGTCCCGCAGCTCGTCCCGAATCTGAATGGCCAGCTCCCGGGTGGGGGCCAGCACCAGGGCCTGCACCGCGTCGGAGTCCGGGTCGATATGCTCCACCATGGGGATCCCGAAGGCCAGGGTTTTGCCCGTTCCGGTGGGCGCCTTGGCCACCACGTCCTTCCACTCCATGAAATAGGGGATGGCCCCGCCCTGGATGGGGGTGGCCTGGACGAAGCCCTTTTTGTCCAGCGCTTTCATGGTGGCCCCGGACAGGCCCATGTCCTTATAAAAATAGGTTTCTTGTACCTGCGTACCATTGATTTCCATATGGCCGTTCCTCTCGCGTCAAAGTTTTTATATCGTTTTGCGCGTTCAAAATTATTTGTATTGTACCACAGCCTGGCTAAGGAAGCAACCGGAATTACAGCTTGTCCCGTTCTCTTCCGCATTGGCGTATGCCGGTAAAGCGCCCCTTTCGTCAGCAATGGCGGAAGGGGCCGCTGTTCATCGCGGACAATGTCCTGGCAAACCGGGAAACGATCCATATCATATTTTTCATCAATCAGAGCACATAGCTTATTCCATACATCATATAAAGATTTCCCGACTAAAGCTGCCATCGCTTTGCCGTCCGGTATCGCATCAAGCATATTAGCCCTCCTGTCTGCACGAAAAATAAAAGAAGCTACTGCTTTGCGGCCCCCTGCCTGGCCCGCTGGCGCTCGATCAGGTCGGCCAGGGAGGTGCCGTCCACCACGGCGGACACCGCCTTGTGGATATCCTGCCACAGCTCCACCGTCACGCAGTCGCAGCTGTGCTCGCAGAAGCCCTCGTCGGTGGCGCACTCCACCGGGGCCAAATCTCCCTCCAGGGGGCGGAGGATATCGCCCACGGAATACTCCTCCGGCGTCCGGGTGAGCAGGTAGCCGCCCCCGGCCCCCCGCACCGAGCGCACCAGCCCCGCCCGGGCCAGGGGAGTGACGATCTGCTCCAGGTACTTGTCGCTGAGCTGCTGCCGCCGGGCTGTGTCCCGCAGGGACACCGGGCCCGACTGCCCGTGCTGGGCGATGTCTACCATCAGGCGCAGGGCATAACGGCCTTTCGTGGAAATTTTCATAGGTATCCCTCCCATCGTCCTTGGGTTAGCGTTTCCTAATCATATCATATGTTTCATAGGGATTCAAGTGGGGAAATCTGACGCACCCGCTCTCGTTCCCGTCGGGAGGCGTTTCTTATCCCTCGCCCCTTCTGAATCGCACCGATAAAACCACCGGCCATGTTCCATTTCAAAAAAACAGGGGGCCTCCGCCAGTCTCACAACCCTGTCAGATCAAAGGCGGGAATGAACCCCTCCCCGGCGGAGGAAAGCTCCTGCACATACCCCGCCAGCCCCAGGTTTTCCATGTACTCCTTCGCCGAGCGCAGTTCGGAGGGGCGCAGTGGCCGGGCCAGCTCCGGGAAGCCCTCCAGTGCCCCCACCGGGGTGTACTGGGCCATGAGGGAAAACAGCACCGCCCCGGACGGGAAGCTGTCCGCCACCCAATCCATCACCCGCTTGGCCTCCGCCACCCTCCCCGGCAGGATCAGGTGCCGGATAAGCACCCCGCTTTTCAGCAGGCCGCGTTCCAGCCGCGCCGGCCCCCGCTGCCGGTACATCTCCAGGATGGCCGCTTTCGCCGCCTCCGGGTAGTCCGCCGCCCCGGAATACCGCCCCGCCAGCGACCGCGTGACGTATTTCAAATCGGGCAGGTACACATCCACCTTGCCCTCCAGCGCCCGCAGCGTCTCTACCCGCTCATATCCGCCGCTGTTCCACACCACCGGAAGGCCATCGGGGACGGGCCGCTCCAGCACCTGGGCCAACACATGGGAAAACTGGGTGGGGGTGACCAGCTCAATGCAGGACGCGCCCTGCTCCGCCAACCGCTCAAAGGCGGCGTACAGCCCGTCCCCGGTTGTGGTCCGTCCAAAGCCCCCCTGGCTGATGGGGGCGTTCTGGCAGAACACACAGCCCAGGGTGCAGCCGGAAAAGAACACCGTCCCCGCCCCGTTTTCCCCGGACAGGCATGGCTCCTCCCAGCGGTGGAGGGCGGCACGGGCGCACACCGGCAGGGCGGGCATCCGGCAGTAGCCCTCTCCGTGGGCGGCGTCCCGCACCGCCCCGCACTTTCTGGGGCACAGGCTGCAAATCATACCGCCTCCGCCCCCGTTCCCAGCCGCTCCGCCGCCAGCCCCAGCGCCCTCTCGAACGCGTTGGGGACAGCGTATTTGTGCGCCAGCCCCGCCTGGTCCGACCACACCCAGCCAGAGGGAAGCGCATCCGTCTCCGCCTCCACGCTCCGCAGGGTCATGCGCCACTCGATATGGGTAAAAATGTGCTTGGCCTGACCAGCGTATTCCTCCTGCCCCGCCGCAATTCCCCACCCCGCCGGAAGCGGGCCGTCCCCCAGCTCGTGGGGAAACTCCCACAGCCCCGCCAGCAGCCCCCTGGACGGCCGGCGGCGCAGGGCCACTTTATTTTCGCGGAAAATGAGCCAGACCGTGCGCTCCTCCACCCGCCGGGGCCGCTTTGGGGCCTTGACGGGCAGCTCCGCCACCCGGTCCTGAGCCAGCGCCGCGCAGAAGCTCTTGGCGGGGCACCGGCCGCACAGCGGCGCGCCGTTGGGCAGGCACACCGTGGCCCCCAGCTCCATCAGCGCCTGGTTGAACGTCCCCGCCGCATGGAGGGGAATCACGGCCTCCACCGCTTGGGTGGCCTTCTTTTTCATCCGCGGGGTGGAGATGTCCTCCCCATCGCCGCAGATCCGGGCGTACACCCGCAGTACGTTGCCGTCCACGGCAGGGACGGCCTGCCCGAAGGCGATGGAGCAGATGGCCCCGGCGGTGTAGTCTCCCACCCCGGGCAGGGCGCGGACGCCGGCGTAATCCGATGGGAACCGCCCGCCGTACCGCTCCATAATCACCTTGGCGGCTCTTTGCAGGTTTCGGGCGCGGGAGTAGTACCCCAGCCCCTGCCACAGCTTCATCAGCCGATCCTCCCCCAGCGCCGCCAGGGCGGGCACGTCGGGAGCCTCGGCCAGGAACCGCTTGTAGTAGTCCAGCACCGCCGCCACACGGGTCTGCTGGAGCATGATCTCCGACAGCCAGACGTGGTAGGGGGTGGGATCGTCCCGCCAGGGGAGGGATCGGGCGTTGTCCCGGAACCACTCCAGCAGGGGGACGGGCAGCTTTTCCAATGCGTCCACAGCGGGCCCTCCTTTAAATCAATGTTGCCTCAGTGTACCATATTCCGCCCGAAGTTTCAACGCCGGATCGTTCCTTGACTTTTTGCCCCATCCCGCTATAATTAGGTAAAATACGGAGCGGAATTACGGAAAGGGAGTCATCCACTATGGAGCATACACAAACCCGGCAGGGCCGGGACAGGCTGATCCCCCTCCTGTTCGCCGTGTTTCTCATCGCCGGGACCGCCGCCAGGGTCTGGCGGTTCGGCGCGGTTCCCTGCGGGATGAACCAGGACGAGGCGTTCGCCGCCTATGAGGCGTACTCCCTCCTGTCCACCGGGCTGGACACCAGCGGATATCCCTTCCCTGTGTACCTCACCGCCTGGGGCAGCGGCATGAACGCCCTGGAGAGCTACCTCATGATCCCCTTTATCTCCCTGTTCGGCCTGGAGCCATGGGCCGTCCGCCTGCCCCAGCTGATTGTGGCGGTGCTGTCGCTGGCTGCGGCCTACGGTGTGCTGAAGCGCATGGCGGATCAATGGGCGGCGCTGTGCGGGATGTTCTTACTGGCTGTCTGCCCATGGCACGTGTTCCTGTCCCGGTGGGGGCTGGAGTCCAACCTGGCCCCCGGCTTCCTGCTGTTCGGGCTGTATTTCTTCCTGCGGGGGCTGGAGGATCACCGCTTCTTCCTCCTGTCCGCGCTGATGTACGGGCTGTCCCTGTACTGCTACGCCACCATCTGGCCCTTCGTGCCCCTGATCCTGCTCCTCCAGGCAGGGTATGCCCTCTGGTGCGGGCGGATGCGCTTCCGGGGGCGGGACGGGCTGTGGATCGGGCTGTCCGTAGGGATTTTGTCTGTGCTGGCTCTGCCGCTGGTGCTGTTTCTTATGGTCAACTGGGGCTGGATGGACGAGATCCGCCTGCCCTTCCTGTCCATCCCCAGGCTGGTGGTCATGCGGGGCAACGAGTTCTCCCTCTCCCGCATCCCGGAAAACGCCGCCAACCTGCTGAAAATTTTCTTCAGCCAAACCGATGGCCTGCCCTGGAACGGGACGGAGCGGTTCGGCCTGTTCTACTACGGTACGCTGCCCTTCTTCTTTGTGGGCGTATACCGCGCCGTCCGGGAGACAGTGCGGGGCGTCCGGCAGAGGGAGCTGCGCCCCCTGGGCTTCCTTCTGATCCAGCTTGCGGCGGGGGTGCTCCAGGGGATGCTGATCCAGGTCAATGTCAACCGGGTGAACAGCCTGTGGACGCCGGTGGCGCTGCTGTCGGGGGTGGGCGTTTGGTTTTTGTGCGGCCGGATCGGCCGCCGCGCCCTGCTTGCGCCCCTGATCCTCTACGCAGCCCTGTTCCTCCGGTTCGAGGGGTACTATTTCACCGATTACGCCCAGGATGCCCAGTGGCCGTTCCGCTATGGGTTGGGGGAGGCGGTGAATGCGGCCCTGGCCCAAGAGGGGGAAATCTGCCTGTCCAAAAACGCCAACTATGCCTGCGTCCTCTTTTACAGCAAGATGGATCCGGACGAGTACCGGGACACGGTGGTATACGCCAACTACCCCAGCGCGTTTCTGGACGTGGCGCGGTTCGGGCGGTTCCGGTACGGGTATGACGCCAACCCGCCGGATCCCTCCCGCGTCTACCTGACGGACAGCCAGCCGGATCTGGATCTGCTTGCGGCGGCGGGCTTTACCGTAGAACGGTACGGGTATTACTCCGTGGCCTATTACGAATAAAGGAAGTCCCCCCGCCAACGGCGGGGGACTTCCTTTATCTGCGCAGCGGGGTTTCCCTTTAATCCTGCC
>CAJTVM010000082.1 GCA_910579595.1 uncultured Oscillospiraceae bacterium | reverse complement strand
AGGTCAGCAACAAAATGAGCGATGAAATTATGGAGATTGAACAGTCCTTCGCGGAAATGCTGGAGGAGTCGTTCAAAATTTTGAATACGGGGGATCGGGTCACTGGTACGGTTGCGGCTATCACGCCCACCGAGATTCAGGTTGAGTTGGGCGTCAAATATCCCGGCACCATTCCTCTGTCCGAATTGAGCGATGATCCCGATGTCAAGGCGGAGGACATTGCCAAGGTTGGCGAGGAGATCGAGGCCATTGTCATGCTGGTCAGCGACCGCGACTGCGTGGTCAAGTTGTCCAAGAAGCGCCTGGACGCCGACAAGAACTGGGAAACTGTCGAGAACGCCGTGGAGAACAGGGACGTTCTGGAGGGCATCATCACCGAGGAGAACAAGGGTGGCTTGGTGGCCAGTGTCAAGGGAATCCGCGTGTTTATCCCCGCCTCCCAGTCCGGCAAGCCCCGCGGGGCCGATCTATCTGAGATGGTCAAGACCCGTGTGCAGCTGCGCATCACCGAAGTGAACCGTGCCCGCCGCCGTGTTGTCGGTTCCATCCGCGCCGTGACCGCCGAAGCCCGCGCCGCCGCCGCCGCTGAGATTTGGAACAACATTGAGGTGGGTAAGCGCTACAGCGGTACCGTCAAGAGCCTGACCTCTTATGGCGCTTTCGTAGACATCGGTGGTGTGGACGGCATGGTGCATATCTCCGAGTTGTCCTGGTCCCGGATCAAGACCCCCGCCGAGGTGGTTTCCGTGGGCGATCCCGTGGAGGTGTACGTCATCTCCTTCGATCCCGAGAAGAAGAAGATCTCCTTGGGCATGAAGGATCACAGCCAGGATCCTTGGACTGTCTTCACCGACAAGTATGCCGTGGGCGATGTGGCTTCCGTGCGTATTGTCAAGCTGATGACCTTCGGCGCTTTTGCTGAGATCGTCCCCGGTGTGGACGGCTTGATCCACATTTCTCAGATTGCCGATCACCGGGTGGAGAAGCCCGGCGATGTGGTGAGCGAGGGTGAGACTGTGGACGCAAAGGTCATTGCTATTGACGAGGAGAACAAGAAGGTTTCCCTGTCCATCCGTGCCCTGCTGGAAACTGCTCCGGTGGATGACGGGGATGAGACCGAGGGCGGCGAGTAAATTCCCTGCAACTATGAAAAGGCTGCCGCAGATGCGGTAGCCTTTTTTATGAGAAGGGTGGTGAATCAGATGAAGCCTGATGTGGTGGTTGCGTCCTGCACAGACTACTCGGCAGAGGGGGCCCGCGCCGCGATGGAGCGGGTGCTGGCCCCGCTGGGCGGATTAGACTGGGTTTTTCCGGGGATGAAAATAGCGGTCAAAGTGAACTTGGTGACATTCGCCAAGCCGGAGCGGGCGGCGACAACCCACCCCGGCCTGCTGTGCGCTTTGGTGGGGATGCTGGCGGAGCGGGGGGCGGATGTGGTGGTGGGAGACAGCCCCGGCGGCCTGTACAACGCCGCCTATGTGAACCGGGTGTATTCTGCCGCCGGGATGAAAGCGGTGGAGCAGTGCGGTGGGCGGCTGAACCAGGACTTTTCAGAGCGGCAGGGACAGTTCCCGGAGGGGATGGTTTGCCGTCAGTTCCGCTATACCGCCTATTTGGATCATGCGGATGCCGTGATCAACCTGTGCAAGCTGAAAACCCACGGCATGATGGCCATGACCTGCGGGGCAAAAAATATGTTCGGGGTGATTCCTGGAACCATGAAGCCGGAATACCATTTCCGGTATCCCGATCCCCGGGATTTTGCCCGGATGATTGTGGATTTGGATGAATATTTCAAGCCCCAGCTCACCATTGTGGACGCAGTGGATTGCATGGAGGGCAATGGTCCCACTGGCGGCACTCCCCGGCACATGGGGGCAGTGCTGGCGGGGGAGAGTCCCCACAAGGTGGATTTAGTGTGTGCGGGGCTGATCGGCCTGCGCCGGGAGGAGGTGCCCACCCTGGAGGCAGCGCTGGAGCGGGGGCTGATCCCGGACTTGGCAGATGATCTGAGGGTGGAAGGCGATCCCGCCATGTTTGCGATCCCGGATTTCAAGCGCATTACTACCGGCAACAGCCATTTATTCCGTGGGAATGGAACAAGTCTGTTTGACAGGGCGAGGGGGGCGGCGCTGGAAAAGCTTCTGGCACAGCGGCCTCAGGTGAAAGACGCAAAATGTGTGGGGTGCGGGGTGTGCAAAAACGTGTGCCCAGCAGACGCCATTACGATGGAAGGCGGTAAGCCGGGGATTAACCGGAAAAAGTGCATCCGATGCTTTTGCTGCCAGGAATTCTGTCCGGAGAGTGCAATGGAGGTTCACCGCACCGCCATTGCGAAGCTGTTGGATCATTAGGATGGGAGATGTATAGGAACATGGACAAAATTGTACTTTACCGTCCCCAATTAGCGGAATTGGATTTTCGGAAATCGTGCCTGGGAGATCCAGAGACGATGTCCTATAACCACTCCTATGGCGGGACAATTGACTTTCCCCGGGAGTGCTGGGCGGACTGGTACGCCAGATGGGTAGAGGGCGAGACAGGGGAGCGGTTTTACCGTTACCTGTGCCTGGAAGCCAGCCAAACGTTTGTAGGAGAGGCGGCCTATTACTATGATGGAGAATTTGGGGAATATATTTGTGACGTGCTGATCTCTGCCCAATACCGGGGCCAGGGGTTCGGACGGCAGGGGCTGGATCTGCTGTGCGCCGCCGCCAGGGAGAACGGTGTGAAGCGCCTGGTGGATAATATCGCCGTAGACAACCCTTCTATCGAGCTGTTCCTCAACGCCGGGTTTCGGGAGCGGTTGCGCAATGAGGAGTATGTTTTAGTGGAAAAGGAGCTGTAAAAGCCGGCGGACCGTTTCTGCGGCCCGCCGGACTGTTTCAGGACAAGAACAGCTTGAGCAGCCAAGGGACGAATCCCGGCGCACCTTGGCAGGCGGTGTCAACGGCGGCCTGGGCAGCATCCAGATCCGCACCCTTTAATCCTTCCAAGGGGATGAGTATGGTTTGTGCGCCCTCCGCGTCTATTCCGATGGCAAGCTGCTGGGCGGCCGCCGCACTGCCTATGGCAACCTGAGAACCCACAGCCGCACCTCCGGCGGCGTACACACCCAAGGCGCACCCGCCCACGGCCAGCCAGCCCAGCGCAATGCCGCCCCAGGCCAGTACCCCAACCGCGATGCCGCCGATGGACAGTGCGCCGATGGAAATTGCCCCCAGGGCCAGCAGCAGCCCGAAGCTGATTGCGCCCAGGGTGAGCAGGCCAAAGGCCACACCGCCCAGAGCGATAAAACCGGTGGCCACGTTGCCGATAGCAATGATGCCCCTGGCCCAATAGTTCCGGCCAAAGCCGCAGTTGACATGGATCAGCGGCAGGCCGAACAGGGTTCGCTTGCTTTTATATTCGTAATGCCTGTGCCACGACTGTTCGGTATAGTAGTTGTTGACGATGGTGGGCGCGGGCGGGGGAGTGGTTTCCTTCCCCGTTACTAAATTATCCAGCGAAACCTTGAAATACTCCGCCAGGGATACCAGGTTATCCATATCCGGGCGGGACGTGCCCGCCTCCCATTTCTGCACTGCCTGCCGGGTGACGCCCAACAGGTTGGCCAGCTCCTCCTGGGATAGGCCGGCCTGGCGGCGCAGCTCGAATAAGCGCTCTCGGAAATCCATACGGTGTTACCTCCAAAATTAAACTGTCCGGCGCCTTTGGACAATGCTATTTTAGCAAAAAAAGACGGGCGTGGCAACCAAAAGTGGGATACAATTTGACAACCAGCAGTTGCACCGGCGGAATTTGGGGTGAAACACGGGATTTCCTTGCACTTTCCTATTGTCCATAGTAAAATAAGCCATATACGATCAACGAGGTGATTTTATGGATAACAAGGAGATTCTTTCTGCGGTAGACCATACGCTGCTGGCCCAGACCGCCACTTGGGCGGAGATCAAGCAGATCTGTGATGATGGGGCCGCCTATGGCTGTGCCAGCGTTTGCATCCCGGCGGGCTATGTGAAGCAGGCGGCGGATTATCTGGGGGACAGGCTCCCGGTATGCACGGTCATTGGCTTTCCCAACGGCTACGCTACTACCGCAGTCAAGGTCTTTGAGACGAAGGATGCCATTACCAACGGGGCTAAGGAGATCGACATGGTGATCAACATTGGCTGGGTCAAGGACGGCAGGTGGGACGATCTGCTTCATGAGATCAAGGCCGTGAAGGAGGCCTGCGGGAATCTGGTGCTGAAGGTAATCGTCGAAACCTGTCTGCTCACCGATGAAGAAAAAGTGCGCCTGTGTCAGATTGTGTCGGACAGCGGGGCGGACTATATCAAAACCTCCACCGGTTTCTCCACCGCCGGGGCCACCCGGGAGGACGTGGCACTGTTCAAGGCCAACGTGGCCCCCCATGTGAAGATTAAAGCGGCAGGGGGGATCTCATCCCTCCAGGACGCATCGGACTTCCTTGCGCTGGGCGCGGATCGCCTGGGCACCAGCCGGATTGTGAAGCTGGTAAAAGGTTTATAAAAAATTTACCTCCTCAGGGGAGGTTACAGGTGTCAAATGTCCAGGAATGATGTATAATAATCAATCAGGATAAAAGCTCGTGTGAGCTTGGGAGGGAACACGATGGAACAGCATTGGAAAAAGCTGGCGGACGGCGTGGAGCTGATGATAAACCAGACGGGTAAGTTCAAAACGGGTATGCTCAGCGCAACGCTTACAGTGCCCCTGCGCCAGGACACCGCCACTGCTGTGGCGCTGATCCCCGATGTGCTCTACCGGGGCTGCCGGCAGTACCCAGACATGGAGCGTCTGTCCGCCGCCACCGACGCGCTGTACGGTGCGTCCTTGGGGCCTGCGGTGCGCCAGCGGGGGGAGAGCCAGTGCGTCAGCTTTTTGTGCAGTGTGATTGATGACTGCTATGCCCTGGACGGGGCGGCAGTGCTGGAACCTGCCGCCGCTTTACTGGGCGAGGTGTTGCTGGATCCCGTGAAAGCGGATGGGGCATTCCGGGTGGATTACGTGAAGGGGGAAGGGGCCAATCTGGCCGATCGCATCCGCGCTCGGGTAAACGATAAGCGGGGCTGGTCCATCTTTCGGCTGATCCAGGAGATGTGTGCCGGGGAGGCATACGCAGTGGATAAGCTGGGGGATGCGGACGAGGCACTGTCCATGGCTCCAGACAGGCTGTGGGTGGATTATCAGAGCCTGCTGGAGCGGGCCAAGGTGACCTTCTATTACGGTGGATCCGCCCACCCCGATCGGGTAGAGGAGGCGGTGTGCCAGGCGTTTATGCCTTTGATGGCGGGACGGACGGCCCCGGTGGAGTGTCAGGTACCCGCACAGCCCGCCGGAGCGGTGCGCACGGTAACGGAGGGGATGGACGTGACCCAGGGTAAGCTGGCTATGGGCTTCCGCACCGGCGGGGTGACCATGGGCAGTCCGGACTATCCCGCCTTAGTGGTATGCAACGCCCTGTACGGCGGCAGCGTGAATTCCCGGCTGTTTTTGAATGTGCGGGAGAAGATGAGCCTGTGCTACTATGCATCCTCCATGCTGGATAAACTGAAGGGGCTGATGGTGGTGTCCTCCGGGGTGGAGTTTGATGACTTCGACCGGGCTCAGGAGGCTATCCTGGCCCAGCTGGACGAAATCCGACAGGGGCAGTTTACTCAGGACGAGCTGAACGCCGCGGTGCGCTCGGTGGTGAACGGCCTGCGCGGCAGGCTGGACAGCCAGGGCCAGATGGAGGACGACTGCGTGACCAAGCTGATCTATGGAGAGGCGCCAGACGATGGATCAGCTTTGATTCAGGCGGTGGAACGGGTAACGGCGGATCAGATTGCCCAGGCCGCGCAGAAAATTAAGCTTGACACCATCTACCGCTTGACGGGAAAGGAGGAGGCGCACCATGGATGAGCTGAATTACACCGCGCTGCGGGAGACAATTCACCACTGCGCCCTGCCCAACGGGCTGAACATCTATGTGGACGTCAGGCCGGAATATGGCAAGCAGTTTGCCTTTTTTGCCACCCGCTACGGTGGAATGGATTTGCGTTTCCGGGGGGAGGACGGCGAGTGGGTGGACACGCCCCAGGGAGTGGCCCATTTCTTGGAGCACAAAATGTTTGACACGAAGGATGGCAGCGCCCTACAGCGTATGGCGGCCCAGGGGGTGGACCCCAACGCCTACACCACACCGTCCATGACGGGGTACTTCTTCGAGGGAGTCCAGGGCTTTGAGGACAATCTGCGCACCCTGCTGGGCTTTGTGTCCCAGCCCTGGTTCACGCGGTCAAGTGTGGAAAAGGAGCGGGGGATTATCGGCCAGGAAATTCGGATGTGCGAGGACGACCCCGGCCATGAGGTATATTATCAGCTTATGGAGTGTATGTACGCCAGCCATCCTGTTCGAATCCGGGTGGCTGGAACCGTGGAATCCATCGAGGAGATCACGGCAGACACGCTTTACCAGTGCCATCGGGCGTTTTACCGCCCTGGCAACATGGTGCTGTGCGTGGCGGGAAATGTAGATCCCCAGCGGGTGGCGGATATTGCCCAGGAGGTGCTGGAAAAGGAGCCGTCCACCGCCACGGTATCGGATCTCGGTGGGGCGGAGCCGCCGGAGACGGCACGGAAGTACGCGGAGCGGGCCATGCCGGTGTCTATCCCCCTGTTTGAGATCGGCTTCAAAGGCGATCCCGCCCCAAGGGGAGAGGGCCTGCGCCAGCGGCTGCTGGCTGAGCTGGTCTGCGATGTGCTGTTCAGTTCCTCCGCGCCGCTGTACAGCCGTTTGTATGAGGAGGGGCTAATCAACGGCAGCTTTGATAGCAGCTATGACGCGCTGCCCGGCTGCGCCTGCCTCATTGCCGGGGGCGAGAGCCGGGATCCCAAGCGGGTGCTGGACGAGGTGCTGAAGGAGGCCGTCCGGCTGGCCCGGGAGGGGATCGAACCCGAGCTGTGGGAGCAGCTGAAGAAAGCGGCCTATGGCTCCATGGTGCGGCAGCTGAACTCCATGGACGGCACCTGCGCCGAGCTGGCCCAGGCCCATTTTGACGGGGAGGATTACCTCAGCTTCCCCCAGTGCTTCCAGAGCATTGAGCGGTCCGATGCCGAAGCGCTGCTGCGCTCCTGGTGCGTGGAGGACAGGGCGGCGCTGTCAGTGATCCGGCCGCTGGAATAAACAGAACGAGACAAAGAGGAATGCGAAATGATCAACACGGTGACCTTCCCCGGCCTGGGGCTGGAATTTGAGCTGAATCGGGTGGCCTTTTCTATCTTTGGCCATAACATATACTGGTATGGGGTTATTATCGCGGTGGGTTTCCTGCTGGCGGTGTGCTACGGACTGTGGCGGGCGCCCCGGTTTGCCATGGATCCCGACGTCATTACCGACGCCATTTTTGTGGTGGTGCCATCGGCAATCATCGGCGCAAGGGCTTATTATGTGATCTTCAATCCATCGATATGTTTTGACGCAAACGGGGCATTCAGTCTGTATCGGATGGTCGCCTTCTGGGATGGGGGGCTGGCCATCTACGGCGGGGTGATCGCCACTGTGCTTTCCGCCCTTGCCTTCTGCAAAGTGCGAAAAGTGAATTTTTGGAATGGCATGGATATCACCGTCTACGGTCTGCTCATCGGCCAGATGATTGGGCGGTGGGGAAACTTTGTCAATGTGGAGGCCTACGGTAGCGTGACCGGCCTGCCTTGGCGGATGTGCTCGGCGTCCATCGCCAATGATCTGTGGCGGGATCGGCTGCTGGAGACAGAGGCCGCCTATCAGAGCGTGATCGATGGGACGCTGGGCGTCCATCCCACGTTTTTGTATGAATCGCTGTGGAACCTGCTGGGATTCATTCTGATGGTGGTAATCGTGAGACGGTGGGGCAGGAAATTTAACGGCCAGATGTTCCTGAGCTATGTGATCTGGTACGGCTTGGGCCGGGCGGTGATCGAGGGGCTGCGCACCGACAGCCTGTATTTCTTCGGCACCCCCATCCGCTCGTCCCAGATGTTGGGGATCCTGTCGGCGGTGGTGGGGATTGTGCTGTTTGTGATCCGGCTGAGAACCGCTGGGCCTGCCGACCCACCCATTGTGATCGGTTCGGACAAAACAGCTGCGGCAGCGAAGACTGCGCCGGATTCGGTTGAGGACGTACCTGCGGCAGTGATCCAGCCCATCCCGGCGGAGCTGGGGGAGGAAATAAAGGAGGAAAAAGACGATGGCAGCGACAATCATTGACGGCAAGGCCCTGGCGGTCAGGCTGAAGGAAAATGTCCGGGCAGAGGCGGTGGCTCTGCCCCGGAAGCCTGGGCTGGCGGTGGTGCTGGTGGGGGATGACCCGGCCTCCCGGGTGTATGTGAACGGCAAGCGCCGGGACTGCGAGGAGTGCGGTTTCCTCAGCGAGGAGCACGCCCTCCCGGCGGACACTACCCAGGCAGAGCTGTTGAATTTGGTGAAGCAGCTCAATGGCCGGGGGGATATTGACGGCATCCTGGTGCAGCTCCCGCTCCCCAAGGGGTTGAACGAAAAAGAAGTGCTGCTGGCCATCGACCCCGCCAAAGATGTGGACTGCTTCCACCCCTTCAATGTGGGGCGGCTTGCTATCGGGGAGCCAGTGTTCCAGCCCTGCACCCCCGGCGGCGTGATGGAGATGCTCAGGGAGTACCACATCGATCCGGCGGGGAAGCGGTGCGTGGTGTTGGGCCGCTCCAACATTGTGGGCAAGCCTATGGGGATGCTGCTGCTTCATGCCAACGGCACGGTGGTCACCTGCCACTCCAAAACCCCGGATATGGCCCAGCTGGCCGCGTCCGCCGATATCCTGGTGTCCGCCGTGGGCAAGACGGGGTTAGTCACCGGCGACATGGTGAAGGAGGGGGCCGTGGTCATTGATGTAGCCATGAACCGCAACGGGTTGGGCAAGCTGTGCGGCGATGTGTGCTACGAGGAAGCGGCGGCGAAGGCGTCTTACATCACCCCGGTTCCCGGAGGGGTTGGGCCGATGACGAGGGGTATGCTGATGAAAAATACCCTGACGGCGGCGAAGCTCCATCAGGGGGGTTGAAAAGAAGGCGGGCAGCGCGGGCTGTCCGCTTTCTTTTGTAAAAATTTTTCTGACTGTCAACAATTCGGCTTCCCCGATTGTGTAGTAGACAGAAAGACGAAAGGAGGCGGTCCCCATGGCGCACACGCTTTCCGGGGAGGAGATGGCCGGCCTCTACCGGCGGCGGTTCAGGATGGTCTATCAGATCTGTATGGTGCTGATGAAAAACGTGCCCGATGCGGAGGATGCCGCCCAGAACGTTTTTCGCAGGGTGATGGAGCGGGGCGAGCCTTTCCGTGATCCGGAGCACGAGAAGGCATGGCTTATTGTCACCGCCCGGAATGAGTGTAAAAACCAGCTTAAGCACTGGTGGCGCACCCGGCGGGCGGGGGAGGAGGCACTGGATACCCTTGTTTGGGAACAGCCCCGGGACCGGGAGGTGTGGGAACAGGTGGCGGCGCTGCCCAAGCCCCACCGGCTGGTGCTCTATCTCTACTACTATCAGGGCTATACCGCCGGGGAGATCGCGGAAATGCTGGGGGAGAACCCCTCCACCGTGCGCTCCCGGCTGGCGGCGGCCCGGAAGAAGCTGAAATTAAGGCTGGAGGAGGAAGGTTATGGACAGGCATGAACTGGACAGAATGTTCGACGGATTGGCCCCAGACCCACGGAGGGAGCGGGAGCTGCTGGGCCAGCTCCTCCAGGACGACATGAGGAGGAAAAAGCCAATGAAAAACTGGAAACGAGCAGCGATAGGTGCGGCGGCGGCCGCCCTGCTGGTAACAGGGGCCGCCGCCGCGGTGGTGGTGCCCAGGCTGAACCAGGGGTTCCTGGACTACCTGAACGTGGAGTCGGAGGACACCGAGGCAGTAACCCAAGCGGAAAACCTGCTGCTGCCCGGGGCGATGGAGCTGGATATCACCAAGGAGAGCAATGGGGCCACGCTCCATATGACCCAGATCCTGCGGGACCGCTATACGGTCATGCTCCTGGCGGACTTCACCGCCCCGGAGGGGACGCAGCTGTATATGGGCGAGCCTGATTCCGATGGGTGGACGACGTACAAAGGATTTGATGATGGCTCCGGCTACTCCGTCGGTTTTCTGGACGCGGAAGGTGCGCGCATGGGCGACGGCCTGGTGTCCTCTTATGGCTGGGAGGTGCTGGAGGACGACGACCCCATGGACAACCACCTCGCCCTGATGTTCACCCTGTCCCCCCAGATGGGGGAGGACGAGGCAGTCTGGAGCGCGGCGTCCCTGCGGGTCCCGGCGGTGGACCTGGCCTATTATGACCTGGAGCAGAGGGGCATGGTGACCGTTTATTCCGGCGACTGGTCCTTTGAGACGCCCCTGCCCCAGAAGGACATCGGCTGGGCCGTACAGCTGAATCAGGCCGTAGGGGAGCTGGACGGGGCCGCCGTCACCGCAGAGGAACTGTACCTTTCCCCCATGACTATCGCGTTCGACCTGAGCCGGGAGGGCGGCCTGGATTTCGTCGGTGCTGCGCTGGATGAGGAAGGCGAGGCGGCGTATGGCCGCTGGATGTCCATCGGGAACAACGTCCAGCGGCTCACCCTGACCACAGGGGACGGAGAGACGATCCCGCTGGAACTGACCAGCGGCGGCGGTGGAATCGGCGAGAATGAGAAGATCGTTGTGCACCGTCTGTCCCAGGTCACCGACCCCGCCAAATTCCTGGGCGGCACGCTGACCCTGGAGTGGGACTTCCACAATTCCGAGGAATCCGGTTCCGTCACCCTCTCCCTGGACAACCTGGCGCCGGTAGCGCCTGCCCTGTCTGCGGACTAAACAAGAACCCCGCCCCGGTCGGTTTTGAACTGCCCCCAAAAAGTTAGACAAAAATTGAAGGGAAAAATTGTTTAAGCGGCGGAAA
>CAJTVM010000081.1 GCA_910579595.1 uncultured Oscillospiraceae bacterium | reverse complement strand
CATTTCTTTTGAAGAATATCAGATGAGTATGGATACTTCTGATATTACAGATGAAATGTGGTCAAAGGGAGAGCAGCATTTGATGAAATTGCTGGAAACACAACCAGCGTCAAATGGATCTTTGCAGAAAAGGGTGCTGATGACTGACAATTTTTTGCCGATGCTCCCGAAGATTACTGCTCCGATGCTGTTGATTAACGGAATGTATGATCCTGTATGTACAAAAAATCAAATTGAGTATATTATGAACAACGTACGAAATGTAACACAGGCGATTTTTGAAAATAGTGGGCACTTTCCGCGAATTGAAGAGGCAAAAAAATATACGAATACTATTTGGAGCTTCCTTGGTCAATGAATAAGGAATTTCAGTTGCCAGTGCGTCTGAAATCCACAATATGACGTTGGCAGCGGGAGAATGCGGAAAATGAAAAGGGCGTAGCAGAGATATGTACACTCATGTTATTTTTGACTTAGATGGCACACTGTTGAATACCATCGACGATCTGGCGGACGCGGGCAACCAGGTCTGTGCCGCCCACGGCTGGTCCGTCCACACGATAAACGAGTACAAGCATATGGTGGGTAATGGTATTCCCAAGCTGGTGGAGCGCTTTGCCCCCTCCGGCACAGACAGGGACACGCTGAACCAGGCGCTGGCGGAGTTTTCCGCCTACTATGATGAGCACAAAGAGGACAAAACCGCCCCCTATCCCGGCGTGGCCGGGCTGCTGGCCGCGCTGAAGGGGGCAGGGGCGTGTCTGGCGGTGCTGTCCAACAAGGCCCACAATCTGGCCGGACCAGTGGTGGAGCACTATCTCCCCGGCCTGTTTGAGTATGTGCAAGGGGCGCTGCCCGACGCGCCGCTGAAGCCTGACCCCACCCTGCTCCACGCCATGATGGAGAAGCTCGGGGCCAAGCCCGAAACCACCTTGTTTGTGGGCGACAGCGATGTGGACGTGCTCACGGGCAAAAACGGCGGGCTGACGGTGTGCGGTGTGCTGTGGGGATTTCGGGAGCGGGAGGAGCTGAAGGATGCCGGGGCGGACTGGATCATCGACAGCCCGGAGCAGTTGGCGGCGGTTGTCACCGGAACGGCGCTGCTGACCACCGGACAGGCGGTGGTTGCGGCGGAGCTGCTGCGGGTTGGGCGGCTGGTGGCCGTCCCTACTGAAACGGTATACGGCCTTGCCGCCGATGCCACTCAGGAAACCGCCGTCCAGGCCAACTATGACGCCAAGGGCCGTCCGGACGCTAAGCCGCTGAGTGTGCTGGTGGACGGCATGGCCATGGTGGAAACCGTGTGCCGGGACATCCCGGAGGATGCGTACAAGCTGGCCGATGCCTTTTGGCCGGGGCCGCTGACTTTGATATTGTGGGGAAATGGGGCGTTGCCCTCCATCGTCCCCGCTGGGGGGGCCACCCAGGGGGTGCGCTGCCCCGACCATCCCGCTGCCCTGGCCGTCATCCGGGCGCTGGGCCATCCGCTGGCCTGTCCGTCCGCCAACTTATCTGGCCGGGCCAGCCCCAAAAGCGCCGGAGATGTGCTGGGACAATTGGCTGGCCGCATTGATGCGGTGCTGGACGGCGGGCCC
This sequence comes from uncultured Oscillospiraceae bacterium, assembly GCA_910579595.1. GTDB lineage: Bacteria > Bacillota > Clostridia > Oscillospirales > Oscillospiraceae > Enterenecus. The sequence goes on along the minus strand of CAJTVM010000081.1, from coordinate 9,613 downwards.
TGTACTTTGGGAGTGGAGTCCACCATCCTTGATCTGACCGCCAGTCCCTGTCGCATTCTGCGCCAAGGGGGCTTGAGCCAAGAAAAAATTGAGGAGATCCTGGGGCGGGAGGTGGAGGCATGACCGTTATCGGCATCACTGGCCCCACCGGCGCTGGCAAGACCACGGTGCTCAATGTGCTGAGGGAGCTGGGCGGGGCGGCGGCGGACTGCGACGCGGTATACCATGATCTGCTGCGCACCAGCATCCCCATGCAAAATGAGCTGAAAAACCGTTTTGGCTGTGAAATATTTGATGCAAATGGGGGCTTGCGCCGGAAGGAATTTGGTGCTATTGTATTTGGGGATCAATCCGCGCTGGCGGCTCTCAACGCCATCACCCATCGGTACATCATTGCCGAGCTGAGGCGGCGGATTGCCCGGGCGGAGGCAGAAAACCGTCCCGCAATTGCCCTGGACGCCATCGCCCTGCTGGAGAGCGGGGCGGGGGAGCTGTGCGATGTCACCGTGGCGGTCACTGCGCGGTCAGACATACGGGCGCGGCGCATCATGGCCCGGGAGGGGATCTCGGAGGAGTACGCCCTGGCCCGGATTGCGGCGCAAAAGCCACCTGAATGGTTCGAGGAGCGCTGCACCTACACCCTGCGCAACGACGGGGCGCGAGACGCCTTCGAGGCCGAAGCGCGGGCACTGTTTCATTTAATACTTAAGGAGGCTTCTTAATTATGGAGGAGAAAGAAAAAACACCGGGGCAGCAGCTGCGGGAGGCGCTGCTGAACCAGAAGAAAAACGGCTGGGACGTGGTGGATCAGGCCACGGAGCAGGCCATTTTTGACTATTGTGAGGGCTACAAGGTTTTCCTGGACAAGGGTAAGACCGAGCGCACCTGCGTGGACTACACCGTGGAGCTGGCCGAGGCTGCGGGGTTTGTCCCCCTGGAGCGGGGCATGGAGCTCCAGCCCGGCGCCAAGGTGTACCGGGTGAACCGGGGCCGGGCCGTCAACCTTGCCATCATCGGTTCCATACCGCTGGATCAGGGTGTGTCCATTACCGCCTCTCACATCGACAGCCCCCGGTTGGATCTGAAACCAACCCCGCTGTATGAGGAAAATGAGCTGGCCTTTTTCAAGACCCACTACTATGGCGGCATCAAAAAGTACCAGTGGGTGACCATCCCTCTGGAGCTGCGGGGCGTAGTGGCCATGAAGGACGGTTCTGTGATCAATGTCTCTGTGGGCGGGCACCCCGGCGATCCCCTGTTTACCATTGACGATCTGCTGCCCCATCTGGGCGTGGCCCAGTCCCAGAAAAAGCTGGGTGAAGCCATCCCCGCTGAAAACCTGAATATCCTGGTGGGCAGCCGTCCGCTGAAGGACGATGACGGCAAGGACCGGGTGAAGCTGGCGGTGATGAAGCTGCTGTACGACCACTATGGCATCCGGGAGCCGGACTTCATCTCCGCTGAGATCGAGGCCGTCCCCGCCTTCAACGCCGTAGACATCGGTTTTGACCGCTCCCTCATCGGGGCCTACGGCCACGACGACAGGGTGTGCGGCTATGCGGGACTGAAGGCCCTGCTGGACTTAGAGGGCGTCCCCGGCCGCACCGCCGTGTGTGTGCTGGCCGACAAGGAGGAGATCGGCTCCGAGGGTGTCAGCGGAATGCAGTCCGCCTTCTTCGAGACCTTTATGGGCGATTTGTGCGCCAGCCAGAAGGTACCCCTGCGGGTGTGCCTGGAGAAGTCCTTCTGCCTGTCCACCGACGTGACGGCGGCCTATGATCCCAATTTTGCCGATGTGTATGAGAAAAATAACTCCGCACAGGTCAACTATGGCATTGGCCTGTGCAAGTACACCGGATCCCGGGGCAAGGGCGGGGCCTCCGACGCCGGCGCTGAGCTGGTGGCCTATGTCCGCCGCCTGCTGGACGACCGGGGCATTTTGTGGCAGATGGCGGAGCTGGGCAAGGTGGATCAGGGCGGCGGCGGCACCGTGGCCTGCTACATGGCCAACCGCAACATCGACACCCTGGACGCCGGGGTGCCCGTGCTGAGTATGCACGCTCCATTTGAGACCGTGTCCAAGCTGGACTGCTATATGACCTACGCCGCCTGCAAGGCGGTATACGAGGGCTGACCATGATCTGCCTGGAGCCCATCGGTCCGGACAACTGGCGGGAGGAGCTGGCCGTCCGGGAGGATCAGAAGGGGTTTGTTTCCGACCCCAACCGAATTTTGGCCAGGGCCTACGCCCACCGGAGGCAGCGCAGCCAGGCAAAGCTGATCCTGGAGGACGAGACCCCCGTGGGCATGGTGATGTACTTTGACTGGCCGGAGGCTGGGCAGTATGTGTTCAGCCAGCTGTTTATCGACCAGCGGTACCAGGGCCGGGGCCTGGGCGAACAGGCGGCGCGGCTGACCCTGGACGAGTTGCGGGCGGATGGCCGTTTCGAAAAAGTCTGCCTGTGCTATGTGGAGGGCGACGACCCCGCCCGACGGCTCTATGAGAAGCTGGGCTTCCGCCCCACCGGCGAGGTGGACGGGGACGAGGTCATCATGGCGCTGGATCGGCTGTAAAACGGATAAAGGCCCCCTTTTGCGGAAATGCTATCCGCAAAAGGGGGTTTTTCCATGACAGAGGAGACGAAAGCGACAGAAAACAGCGACTGTTCGGAGCAGAACGACCGCCAGCAGCAGATTGTGGACATGGGCTCCAGCACCGTGAAAACAAAAGATGGCACCATTCACACCCTGACCATAGTGGGCCAGATCGAGGGCCACCAGGAGGCCGCCTCCGGGGCAAAAACCACAAAATACGAGCACGTCCTGCCCCTGCTGACCGCGGTGGAGGAGAGCTCCGACGTGGACGGGCTGCTCATCCTGCTCAACACCATGGGGGGCGACATCGAGGCGGGGCTTGCCATCGCGGAGATGATCTCCGGGATGAAAAAGCCCACCGTGTCCTTGGTACTGGGGGGCGGGCATTCCATCGGCGTGCCCCTGGCGGTGGCGGCAAAGGAATCATTTATTGTCCCATCAGGGGCCATGACTATCCACCCGGTACGGCTCAACGGGCTGGTCATCGGCGTGAGCCAGACCTTCCACTACTTCGAGCGCATCCAGGATCGGATTTGCGCCTTCGTCACCCGCAACAGCCGGATCAGCCGGGAGGATTTTGAGCACCTTATGCTCAACACCGGGGAAATGGCGGCGGATGTGGGCAGTGTGATCTATGGCGAGGAGGCGGTGCGCATGGGGCTTATCGACCATCTGGGAGGGCTGTCCGACGCGCTGGCCTGCCTCCATGAGCGGATGAGGGCCGAAAAAAAGCGGACGGAGGAGCAGTCCTCCTAAAAGGGATGGAAACATTGGAAGGCCCTCCGGCAATCAGAGGGCCTTCCAATTTGTCAAAAAAATGAGAATCTTTGGGGAATTAAATTGACAAGTTGTTTTTTGTCATGTAGAATAGACAAAGACATAAAATTGGCCTGATCTGACGAAAGCCCGGTCCGGGCGGTCAAATCCATGGGCGATAGATACCAAAGGCGTGAGCTTAACCATGAGAAAAGAAAAAATTTCCTCCGCCGTCATCCGGCGGCTTCCCCGGTATTACCGGCATCTGGATGACCTGTACCGGGCCGGGACGGTGCGGATTTCCTCCAGCGCCCTGGCCAAATCCATGGGTCTGACCGCTTCCCAGATCCGGCAGGATCTATCCTGCTTTGGCGGGTTCGGGCAGCAGGGCTACGGCTACAACGTAGAGCGTCTGCGCAGCGAGGTGGCGGAGATTCTGGGCATGAACCGGGATCACACCATAATGATTCTGGGCGCGGGCAACCTGGGGCGGGCCCTTATTGAGAATTTCCCATTTGCCGCCAACGGCTTCCGCCTGACGGCGGCCTTTGATGTAAACCCCGGCCTGGTGGGTACCCGGCTGGGGGGAGTCCTTATCCACCATATGGATGATCTGGAGCAATTTCTGGAAGAGAATCCCGCCAGCGTGGGAGTGCTCACCGTTCCCGCGCGGGTGGCGGTGGAGTCCGCGCGGCGGCTTTCCGCCTGCGGAGTGACGGGGATCTGGAACTTTACCAACGTGGAGCTGCCCTTGCGGGAGTTGCCGGACATAAAGGTGGAAAACGTCCACTTTGCGGACAGTCTGCTAACCTTGAGCTACATGATTTCTGAGGAGCCTGTATGAATAAAAAGCTGATAGCCGGGGTGCTGGCCCTGTCGGTGCTGCTGGGCTGTGTCACCGTGGGATGGGCGGGCGCCCAGGAGGATACGCTGATCTCGCGGAGCTATTTGACGGGAGCGTATCTCACCGATTTGAAGGCGTACATCACCCAGTGGGTGACGCAGAACACCCAGATCCTCTATGCCAACGCGGTGAACCAAGCAGGGCAGGGCACGGCCTCGGCGGATGGCTGGTTTACCTCGAATGGCTTCACGGCGGGGCAGGGGCAGTATGCCGACACCGTTACCCTGACCTCCGGTTCAGGGCTGATCTGGACCTCCGGCGGCGGGGTGGTAAGCTCCGGTGTGCTGGTGGACGCCACCGCCGGGGTGGAGCTGGCGCAGGGAGGCGCACTGACAGCCGGACACCGCTATCTTGCGGCCAGCGACGCGGTGGTGGTGGCCTCCACCCAGTCCGTCCAGTGGATGGCGGAGGGGAAGTGGCGCTGCGGCGCGGGGGGGACGGTAAGTACGCCCCTGCCCTTTACCGACGTGAGCACAAGCGATGCCTTCTATGATGCGGTCAAGTGGAATTACGACAACAATTTTATCAAAGGCACTACCGCTACCACCTTCCGGCCCTACAACACCATCACCCGGGGCCAGATTGTGCTGATTTTGTACCGCAATGCCGGTTCCCCGCCTGTTTCTTCCGGCGCGGGCCGGTATACGGATTTGCCGGCCCATGACGGGGAAATGAGCCGCGCCATCCTGTGGGCCACTGAAAAGGGGATTGTTGAGGGTTATGGTAACGGCCGCTTTGGCCCGGCCAACACTGTACGCAATCAGGAACTGGCCAAAATCCTGTATCTGTATAATGTCCTGCTGGGCGGCTCCACCGCCGGTACGGTTGATTTGGGCAAGACCTTTACCGACGGCGCTGAGATCTCCGCCTGGGCCGTGCCCTATGTCCAATGGGCAGTGGCCAACGGTGTGATGGGCGCTTATGATACCACCTGCTTCCGTCCGCAAGTCGCTCCCATGCGCAGCCGGGTGGCGGTTAACATTTACAATTACGGTACACGCTTCGGCGTCTGATTGGGATGCGGGGACAAGACAACGACAGAAGGACCGGTCGGGAAAGCCCGGCCGGTCCTTTCCGCCGCCCCGGCGGGTTTGGAAAACAGCCCTTGAAAACCGAAGGGGTGGCTGGTATAATAGATAAAACGTTTGTTTGGATTGGAGGGTTCGCCATGCCGGACGAGATGGCCGTGCTGACAGGCCAGAACCAGATAGAGGGCACCGTGTCTGCCGTGCTGTTCTGCAACGAGGAAAACGGCTACACGGTGCTGAAGCTGGACTGCGGGGAGAAGGGGGAGATCACGGCGGTGGGCTGTATGCCCGGCGTGGCCCCCGGCGAGGCGCTGGAGCTGGAGGGCTCCTGGGGCCGCCACCCCACCTACGGTGAGCAGTTCAAGGCGGAGGTGATCACGCGGCGTATGCCCGTGGGGGAAAAGGCGGTGTTTGAGTATCTGGCCTCCGGCGCGGTGAAGGGCATCCGCATGGGGCTGGCCCGTCAGATCGTGGATCGCTTTGGGGAGGACGCGTTGAAGGTGATTGAGAGCGAGCCGGAAAAGCTGTGCGAAATCCGTGGCGTGTCCCCTAAGCGGGCGAGGGCCATCGGGGAGGATTTCAAACAGAAGATGGGGATGCGCCGTCTGGCGGAGTTTTTGTCGGAGCACCGGCTCCCCCTGTCCGCCGCCATGCCGCTGTACAAGCGGTTCGGGGACTATGCGGTGGATGTGGTACACGACAACCCCTATTTGCTGGCCGATCGGTCCCTGGAGATCCCCTTTGCCCAGGTGGACGCGCTGGCCATCGAGCTTGGGGTGGCGGGGGACGACCCCCAGCGAGTGGAGGCCGCGCTGATCTTTGAGCTGGATCACAATGCCGACAATGGCCACGTCTTTTTGCCGGAGAACAAGCTGCTTGCCGCCACCGCCGCCCTCATCGGGGTGGAGGGAGACTGCCTTCCTGAGGGGCTGAACACCCTTATTGAGCGGGGCGAGGTGGTTCGGGAGGATATCGCCGGGGTGACGGCCTGCTACCCCGCGGGGCTGTACGGGGCGGAGTGCTACGTAGCCATGCGGCTGGGCGAGATGTGCCGCACCGAAATAACACCCCCCAATGGGTTGGGTAAGCTGATTGACGCCATCCAGCGGGAGCAGGGCATTACCTACGCCGCGCAGCAGCGTACCGCCGTGGAGCTGGCCGCGTCCCGGCAGGTGATGCTGCTGACAGGGGGGCCGGGTACGGGAAAAACCACCTCCCTGCGGGGGGTTCTGGCCCTGTTCGACACTCTGGGGCTGGAAACGGCCCTGGCCGCGCCTACGGGACGGGCGGCGAAACGGATGGGAGAGACCTGTGGGGCGGAGGCGCTGACCATTCACCGGCTTCTGGAGACGAAAATGGATCCCTACACCGGCCAGCTGGCCTTCACCAAAAACCAGGATGATCCCCTGGAGGTGGATGCGGTGATCGTGGATGAGACGTCCATGGTGGATGTGTCCCTCATGGCGGCGCTGCTGGCGGCGCTGCGCTCCGACTGCCGGTTGGTGCTGGTGGGCGACCCGGACCAGCTGCCGTCGGTGGGGCCGGGGAATGTGCTGGATCACCTGATTCGTTCCGGGGTGGTGCCCGCCATCTCGCTGACGGAGATCTTTCGGCAGGCCCAGGAGAGTGCCATTGTTATGAACGCCCACGGGGTGAACCAGGGGAACGTGCCGGAGCTGAAAAACAAAAACCGCGACTTCTTTTATATGGGACGGCGGGATGCCGCCCGGGCGGTGGACACCGTTGTGGAGCTATGCCTGACCCGCCTGCCCAAGAACATGGGCATTCCGCCGGAGCAGATCCAGGTACTCTCCCCCACCCGGAAACGGGGGGCGGGCACCGCCGCGCTGAACCGGGCGCTGCAGGAGGCGCTGAATCCCGCTGCCGATGGGAAAGGGGAGCGGGCCTTTGGCTCCTTTATTTTCCGGGAGGGCGACCGGGTGATGCAGGTGAAGAACAACTATGACCTGTTCTGGGAGGATCCCCGCACCGGGGCCAAGGATATGGGCGTGTTCAACGGTGACATCGGCACCATTCTGGAGGTGAACGCTGGGGGGATCACCGTGTCTTTTGATGGGCGGCTGGTGGCCTACCCGCCGGAGCTGCTGGGGGAGCTGGAGCCAGCTTACGCCGTCACCGTCCACAAGGCCCAGGGCAGCGAATACCGGGCAGTGATTTTGGTACTCAGCGATGTGCCGCCCTCCCTGCTGGCCCGGGGGGTGCTGTACACCGCCATCACCAGGGCGCGGGAGCTGTTCATCCTGGTGGGCAGCGGGGAGCTGATGGCTCAGATGGTGGCCAACGACAGGCAGACCCGGCGGTATTCCGCCCTGCGCACCCGTTTGCTGCTGGAGACGGGACAGGAGACTTGACATGGACAAACGAGAGCATACAGTACGGATGGTCATATCCTTTCTGCTGACCATGAGCGAAAACAGCATTGGAAAAGTGCTCATTATTTATACTGACCTGATTGTTCAGAAGGGGCATGAAAAGAACGAGTGCAAAGCCCTGTGTCAGATGGCGGCGCGTTCCCGCGTTTCCGGAAAGGTGATCCTGCTGGCCGACCGGAATTACGAGTCCCGCAACACTCTATTGCATCTTCCTTGAATGTCAGCTTAATGACATTGGTGTACTCGGTTCGCATTTTCATAAAGCTGTGTCCTATCCTTTGCACACATCAATCCATGCCATATGGCCTGTTCATCTCTGAACTTCGGAACCGGCCCATCCTGATACGGGTTGACGATGGTGCATTCAGCCTGCATCAGAAGGCCGGAAAAGTCAACTTGGCAACGGTGGAGTGTGACCTCACGTTCCAGAAATGTCATAAAAACAGATTGTATCGAGCCGAATCCTGTGGTAGAATTTAAAGCAACAAATTCAAATCTGCGAAATGGATAGGGGTGGACATATGAAGGACCAAATGATTGAATGGGCAAAAGAACTTCAAAGCCTTGCCCAGGCCGGACTGTTTTATGGCAAGGATGCTTTTGACCAAGAAAGATACCAGCGAATTCGGGAAATCGCGGCGGAAATGATGGCGGTACGGACGGATACTCCATTAGAAAAAATTACCGGCCTATTCTGCGGCGATGTTGGCTACCAAACACCCAAAGTTGATACACGCGCAGCCATTTTTTCTGAAGGGAAAATTCTCCTTGTTTGTGAGAACACGGGAAAGTGGTCTTTACCTGGCGGATGGTGTGAATACAATATATCCCCTGCGGAAAATACGATAAAAGAGGCAAAAGAAGAAGCTGGGTTGGATGTAGTCATAGAAAAGGTCATTTCGGTGCAGGATCGGGACAAGCATAACCAGCCGCCTTACGCCTACGGAATTGTAAAAATTTTTTATCAATGCAAAGCGGTAGGAGGTTCATTTATCCAAAATATCGAAACCTCAGCCAGTAGCTATTTTTCCATAGATAAATTGCCACCTCTGGCGGAAGAAAAATGTAATGAGGAGCAAATCAGGATGTGCTTTGAAGCCTATGAAGAAGAGAATTGGAAGGTTCAATTTGATTGATGCAGGTTTCAACTTATCGGGGAGTTGTCTGGAAAGGCGGCTCCCCGCTTTTTTCCTTTATGATATAATGCTATGGACGGGTTGCGCTGTCCAGTCACGCTCTCAAACCCTCCAGTCACGTCAGCCGGGCTTACCCTGACAGCCATTTGAACGAATAAACAGGTAGAGGAATACCGCCATGATAAGAATAGCAATTTGTGATGATGAAGCCCCCACCCGTGCCTACCTCGCATCCCTGATCCGGGCGCAGGACTGTCCCTGTGAGGTCGTGGAGTACGCTTCTGCCAGGGACTGTCTCGCCGGCCACCGGGGAATTGACCTGCTCTTTCTGGACATTGAGCTGAACGCCACCGGCCCGGACGGTATGGCGCTGGCCCGCCAGATCAGGGAGAGCAATTCTGCCGCCCAGCCGGTCATTATCTTTGTGACCGGCTATGAGCGGTATGTGTTCGACGCCTTTGATGTGGGTGCATTCCAATACCTGATGAAGCCAGTGGACGAGGAAAAGTTTGCTCAGGTCTTTGCCCGTGCGGTGGAGCAGATCATGTCCAACCGGGAAAACCCGCAGAAGGGGCCTGTGCTGACGCTCCAATCCGCCAATGCCAGCAAGACCGTACCGCTGGACAGCATCTACTACATCGAAAGCAGCAATCACAAGGTCGAGCTGCATTTGAAGGATGGCGTATTTGCCTGTTACGCAAAAATCGGGGATTTGGAGTTGGAACTGCAAGACCAGTTTTTCCGCATCCACAAGGGTTATCTTGTTAATCTCGCCTATGTGGAGGGGTACAGCAAGACGGA